>NZ_CP136628.1:3402369-3705477 GCF_032918005.1 Bradyrhizobium sp. NDS-1 | reverse complement strand
TGGAGAGCTGGTCCTCGATCTCGCCGATCAGATTGCGGTTGCGTTCGGCCAGCGCGTCGAGACGCTGCATCACGACCGAATAGGCTTCGGGATCGAGGGTGCGGAAGGACAGATCCTCCAGCTCCTCGCGCATTTCCTGCATGCCCATGCGCCCCGCCAGCGGCGCATAGATGTCGAGCGTCTCCTCGGCGATGCGCCTGCGCGAATCCGTCGGCACGAAGTCCAGCGTGCGCATGTTGTGCAGGCGGTCGGCGAGCTTGACCAGAAGCACGCGGACATCGTCGGCAATGGCCAGCAACAATTTGCGCAGGTTTTCGGCCTGCTTGGCCTCCCGCGACACCAGTTCGAGCCGCTTCAGCTTGGTCAGGCCCTCGACCAGGGCGCCGATCTCCGGCCCGAAGATCTGGTCGATCTCGGCCCGTGTCGCTTCGGTATCCTCGATCGTGTCGTGGAGCAGCGCGGCCACGATGGTGGCGTCATCGAGCTTCAGGTCGGTGAGAATCGCTGCCACTTCGAGCGGGTGCGAGAAATACGGATCGCCCGAGGCGCGGGTCTGCGAGCCATGCGCCTTCATGGCATAGACATAGGCGCGGTTCAGCAGGTCTTCGTTGGTGTTGGGATTGTAGGACCGGACGCGCTCGACGAGGTCATATTGACGCATCATCCGCGCGCGGGGCTTGGCCGGGCGGGCGACCGGCGCAGTCGGGGCCACTGCAACCGATTCGGTTGCGGCCTGCATCTGCGTGGATCTGCGGCGCCGATATACCATGCCGTCCTGCCTTCAAACGGGCCCTAAGCAGCCCGCTCCATTCCATCTTAGCTCCGATCGCGCTCGTGTCCGATCAATTCGGTGACAGGACGCATCGCCAGCGACGACGCCATGGTAACCACGAAAACGTCAACAAAAGCAAAGGCCCGAACAACCGTTCGGGCCTTTGATGAAATCACAGGAAGTCGACGATCGCGACCGACGATTTACTCGTCTTCCTCGGGCTGCTCCTCGGGCGGCGCGAGGCCTTCGAGACCCTTCAGGAGCTCCTCTTCGGTCATGCGCTCGACGGCGACTTCGGTATCGTCCGCATCGACGCTTGCACCCGCGGAACCGATCAGCGGCACCGTATCCGGCTCGGGCTCGTCGACCTCGACGAACTTCTGGAGCGAGTGCACCAACTCCTCGCGGAGGTCCTCAGGCGAAATGGTCGTCTCGGCAATTTCGCGCAAAGACACAACAGGGTTCTTGTCGTTATCGCGGTCAACCGTTAGTTGTGAACCGGACGAGATCATGCGGGCACGGTGGGCGGCCAGCAGGACCAAGTCAAACCGGTTGTCGACCTTGTCGATACAATCTTCTACGGTGACGCGAGCCATGGACTGTCGCTCCGTTGTGGGTGGGACGAAATATGTGGATGATTGGGGCTAGTTATAGGGGCCGGGACGGTTTCGCAAGGCCAATTTGTGATTTGGCCTCGCCAAACGGCTCTGGTACCCCCACATTGGGGCTGGGATGGGTGGTTTCCCGGGCTGCCATTGAGGGCGGCGCCGGAGATATGAAAGTCCGCCATAACTATACCTTGATTGCCCCGACTTCTCCGGATTTACGGTTTCGACGGGTCCTAGCGGCACTTTAGAAATGCGCGGCCTGCTGTCGCCGCGCCAACAATAAACGATCAATCACGAACTCTACGCGAGCAAACTGAATGTCACCTTCCTCTACCGACAAGATCGCGCTCTTCATCGACGGAGCCAATCTCTATGCGACGGCGAAAACTCTGGGCTTCGACATCGATTACAAGCGCCTGCTGAAGGAATTTCAGAGCCGCGGTACGTTGTTGCGGGCTTTCTACTACACCGCGATCATCGAGGATCAGGAGTACTCCTCGATCCGCCCGTTGATCGACTGGCTGGACTACAACGGCTACACGGTCGTCACCAAGGCGACCAAGGAGTTCATCGACGCCTCCGGCCGCCGCAAGGTCAAGGGCAACATGGATATCGAGCTCGCCGTGGATGCCATGGAGCTCGCCGAGCACATCGACCAGATGGTGCTGTTCTCCGGTGACGGCGACTTCCGCTCCCTGGTCGAGGCCGTGCAGCGCCGCGGCGTGCGGGTCACCGTGATCTCCACCATCGCCAGCCAGCCGCCCATGATCGCCGACGAGCTGCGCCGCCAGGCCGACGTCTTCACCGACCTCGTCGAGCTGCAATCCAAGCTCGGCCGCGATCCGTCCGAACGCCCCGCCCCGCGTGACCGCGGTGAGCGTGGCGAACGCCACCACGCCCCGCAATTCCTCCAGCGCGCAACCACGATGGCGCCGAGGGGCGATGACGACTTCGAGGAGTGAGGCGGCCCCGTCAAGCCGCCAGCCTTCCACCGTCGTTCCCGACCGCGATTGTCCGCTCTGTCCGCGCCTGGTCGCCTTTCGCGAGGCGAACCGGGCGCGCGAGCCGTTGTGGCACAATGCACCGGTCGCGCCCTTCGGCGACATCAAGGCGCGCCTTTTGATCGTCGGCCTCGCGCCGGGAATGCAGGGCGCCAACCGCACGGGGCGGCCCTTCACCGGCGACTATGCCGGCGACCTGCTCTATGCCACGCTGCTCGAATACGGATTTGCCAAGGGCACGTATCAGGCGCGTCCCGATGACGGCCTGAAGCTGATCGACTGCCGGATCGCCAACGCCGTGCATTGCGTGCCGCCGCAGAACAAGCCGCTGCCGGTGGAGATCAATACCTGCCGGCAGTTTCTGGTCGCAAATCTGGAGACGATGCCGAAGCTGCGCGCGATCATCGCGCTCGGACGAATTGCGCACGACAGCGTGCTCAAGCCGCTGAAGCTGAAGGCCTCTCAGGCCCCCTTCGGGCATGGCGCCGTGCATCAGGCCGGCCCGTTCAAGCTCTACGACAGCTATCACTGCTCGCGCTACAACACGAATACGGGCGTATTGACGGCCGACATGTTCCGATCGGTGTTCGCGAAGGTGAAGGCGGATCTCGACTAAAGCATGATCCGGAAAAGTGCTCAGCGGTTTTCCGAAAAGATCATGCTTAAACAACAACCTAAAGCGCGATGGCGATTCATCCTAATCGCATCGCGCTTTAGGCGGGCTTTGCCGGATGGGCCTTCAGCCAGTCCAGCACGTCGCCGGCGTTCCGGTCGGGCGGAAACACCGGATAGAACACATGCGTGATGCGTGCGTCGTCGATCACGAGCGCGAGGCGCTTGATCAGCGTCAGGCCCGCGACGTCCATCGTCGGCAGCTTCAGCGCGCGCGTCAGCGCCAGCTTCTCGTCCGACAGCACCGGAAACGGCAGATGCAGCCGTGAGGCCATCTCGGTCTGGTACTCATTGCTCTGGGTCGAGAGGCCGAACACGTGGGCGGCACCCGCGGCCTTCAACTCGGCAAACAGATCGCGAAACGCACACGTCTGCGGCGTGCAACCGCGCGCACCCGGGATCATGTCCCAATCGTCGACCAGTGCGATCTTGCCGGGCTCGCCCGTGCGCGGATAGGCGAACACCACGGTGCGACCGCGCAGTGCCGACAGCGTGACCGACGTGTCGTCGGTCGCGAGCAAGCCGATCGGAGGCAAAATCATACCCACGAGATGGGCGGCACCGCCGTCGTCTTCGGGCGCCGGAATCTGGGTCCAATCGACCTCGAGCAGGTTCCGCTGCGCCATTTTCGTCAGCCCCTCGCCCGCATCAGGCGCCCCTTCTCCCGGCTCCAGTCGCGCTTCTTCTCGGTCTCGCGCTTGTCGTGCAGCTTCTTGCCCTTTGCAACCGCGAGCTGCAGCTTGGCGCGCCCACGCTCGTTGAAATAGAGCTTCAGCGGGATCAGCGTCATGCCCTCGCGATCGACCGCGCCCATCAGCTTGTTGATCTGCCGGCGGTGGAGCAACAATTTCCGCGGCCGCTTGGGCTCGTGATTGAAACGGTTGCCTTGCAGATATTCGGGGATGGTGGCGTTGATCAGCCAGATCTCGCCGTCCTTGGAATCGGCGTAGGATTCCGCAATCGTGCTCTTGCCGTTGCGGATCGACTTGACCTCGGTACCGGTCAGCGCAATGCCCGCCTCGATCGTGTCCTCGATCGCATAGTTGAAGCGGGCCTTGCGATTTTCCGCCATGACCTTGATTGGACGTTCGTTTTTATCGGCCATGACAGGTAAACCTGATCGAGATGCGCAGCGAAGCTAACAGTTCGGATGAAGCGCGCGCGTCACTTCTTGAGGAGATCGCGGATTTCGGTCAGCAGCTCGACCTCGGCCGACGGCTTCGCCGGAGCGGCGGGGGCGGCCTCCTCCTTGCGCTTCAAGGTGTTCATGGCGCGGATCACCAGGAACAACACGAAGGCGACGATGATGAAGTTGATCGTCAGCGTCAGGAAGCTGCCGTAAGCAAGTACGGCGCCTTGTTTTTTCGCATCAGCTAAGTTGGTGGCGGTGACCGCCTTCGACAAGGGGGCAAAGTAGTTCGAGAAGTCGAGGCCTCCGGTGACCGCGCCGATGATCGGCATGATGATGTCACCGACCAGCGACGTGACGATGGCACCGAAGGCCGCGCCGATGATGACGCCGACCGCGAGATCGACGACGTTGCCCTTCATGGCGAATTCGCGGAACTCCTTGAGCATGCGCGTGCCCCTTTCCTCGACGCTCATGAACGGCTCCCGATGCGAGCGCGTCAGTTGATCAGGCCAGCGTGCACCATCGCACTACGGACCGCAACGCGGGTCGGCTCGGAAACCGGTACCATCGGCAGCCGCAGCGTCTCGTCCAGCTTGCCGAGCAGCGACATCGCATACTTGATCGGGGCCGGATTGCTCTCGATGAAGAGGTTGTTGTGCAGCGGCATCAGCTTGTCGTGGATCGCGAGCGCCGCCTTGGCGTCGCCCTTGGCCCAGGCCGCCTGGAACTCCGAGCACAGGCGCGGCGCGACGTTCGAGGTGACCGAGATGCAGCCGTGGCCGCCATGGGCCATGTAGCCGAGGATGGTGGCATCCTCGCCGGAGAGCTGGTTGAACTCCTCGCCCATCGCCGCGCGCTGCTGCGATACGCGCACCATGCTGGCGGTGGCGTCCTTGACGCCGGCGATGTTCTTCAGCTCCCACAGCCGCTTCATGGTGTCGACCGACATGTCGATCACCGAGCGCGGCGGGATGTTGTAGATGATGATCGGAATCCCGATCGCGTCGTTGATCGCCTTGAAGTGCTGGTACATGCCTTCTTGCGTCGGCTTGTTGTAATAGGGCGTCACCACCAGCACGGCGTCCGCGCCCGCCTTCTCGGCGTGCTGGGAGAGTTCGATCGCCTCCTTCGTCGAGTTGGAGCCGGCCCCCGCGATGACAGGCACGCGCCCCTTGGCCTCCGCGATGCACCATTCGACCACCTTCTTGTGCTCGTCATGGCTGAGCGTCGGGCTCTCGCCGGTGGTGCCGACCGGGACCAGGCCGTTGGTGCCCTCTGAAATCTGCCAGTTGACCAGCGAGCGGAACGCGGCCTCGTCCAGCGAACCGTTTTTGAACGGCGTGACCAAGGCGGTGAACGACCCCCGGAATTTCGTCTTGGCTGCCATGGACTTCCTCCCGTACGCGGCTATCTCTCGAGCAAGCGCCATTCATATCGGGTCTATCCCGCCGGTAAAAGGCCCGCTTCCGTGTGACGCACCGTTTAGGCCGCGATTTTGCCGCGGTGGTGGTGCAAATCGGCCCGCGGTAAGCGGCTGTTGGTATTTTGTCCGCATATTCAATCAAATACAGATAGATCTTGAGCCACTTGACTGATTCGGGGCGACGAAACCCGTGACCTCATTCCCTCGCGCCGCTTGGCGATCCACCGGTCTGGTCGTGTGCCTGATGGCAGGGCTGTCGGTCGGCTGTGCGGCTTTGGCCAAGCCCAACGAGCCGACGGCGGAGGACGCGAAGAATTCCGCAAAGCCGGTCGCCAAGAACCAGTCCAAGGGAGCCGGCAAGGAAGCACCCAAGGAAACGCCGAAGGATGCCGCCAAGGGCGCCAACAAGGGCACGGCCAGCGCCCCGGCCAAGGATGCCGGGAAGAAGGCTGCCAAGGACACCGGAAAGGAACCCGCCAAGGACAAGCCCAAGCCCGCGGCAGCAGTGACTCCCGCGGCGGCAGCGAAGCCCGCGGCAGCAGCCAAGCCTGCGGCAACAGCGAATCCGGCGGCGGCAGCCAAGCCTGCGGCGACGGCGCCGAAGCCGCACCCCGCCGCCAGCGGTTCGGCCCCCAAACCAGCGCCCGCCCCGGCTTCGACGGCCACCGTCGGACCGACCGCCCCGGCCGCAAGGCCCATCGCAGCTCCGGTGCTGGCGCCCGCCACCCGCCAGCATGCAGCGCCGCGCAAGCCGGTGATACCGGCTGCGGTCGCTGCGACGTCGTCGACGTCGCAGGGCGACAAGGAGACCCTGGAGAGCGTCATCGAGCTCGTGCGCAAGCGCAAGGCGGGTGAAGCCACCAACGCGAGCGCAAGCATCTCGGATCCGGTCGCGCGAAAACTCGCGGAATGGATCATCCTGCGCAGCGAGGACAATGGCGCGACCGTGGAGCGCTACCGCGCCTTCATCTCCGCCAATCCGAGCTGGCCGTCGCAGACCTTTCTGCGCCGGCGCCTCGAAGCTGCGATGTGGGACGACAGGCGCGACGATTCCGTCGCGTGGTCGTGGTTCGAGAACGAGTCCCCCATTTCCGCCAAGGGCCGCTTCACGCTCGCCAAGGCGATGCTGGCCCGCGGCGACCGCGCCAATGCCGAGCGGCTGGTGCGCGAGGCCTGGCGCAGCGATCCGATGTCGGAGGACACGGAGAACAACGCGCTCGACCAGTTCGGCGCCCTGTTGACGCCGGGCGATCAGAAGGCGCGGATGGACACGCTGCTCTACGGCAGCGAGAACGAGGCCGCGCTGCGCGCCGCAAAGCGCCTCGGCGCCGGCTATGTCGCACTCGCCAAAGCTCGCATCGCCGCCGTCAAGAAAGCGCCGAACGCGCGCGCACTGCTCGACGCCGTGCCGCGCGAGCTGCACAACGATCCCGGCTTCACCTTCAGCAAGATCCAGCTCCTGCGCCGCGAGGAGAAGTTCGCGGAAGCGGCGCAGCTGATGCTGTCCGCGCCCAAGGATCCGGGCCGGCTCCACAATCTCGACGAATGGTGGATCGAGCGGCGCCTTCTGGCGCGCAAGATGATCGACACCGAGGAATTCCGCAGCGCCTATCTGATCGCGCGCGATGCCGCGCTGCCCTCGCGCGACATCTACAAGACCGAGCAGGAGTTCACCGCCGGGTGGATCGCGCTGCGCTTCCTCAACGACCCCGCCGCCGCCGCGCAGCATTTCGCCCGCATCGGCGTCGGCAGTGTCAATCCGACCGCACTGGCGCGCGCCGGCTATTGGCAGGGCCGCGCCGCGGAGGCGATGGGCCGCCAGCAGGAGGCGCGCAACGCCTATGCGCGGGCTGCCGAACAATCGACCAGCTATTACGGCCAGCTCGCACGCGCAAAGCTCGGCCTGCCGCAGATCGAGCTCAACAGCCAGCCGCGCGGGCGCGGTGCCGAGCGGCTGGAGATCGTGCGCGCCGCGCATTTGCTCTACGAGCTCGACGAGCGCGAGATGGCGATACCGCTGCTCGCGGACATGGGTGAAAACGGCGATCCCGAAGCGCTTGCCGGTCTTGGCGAACTGACCCAGCGCTACAGCGACGCGCGCGGCATGCTGCTGCTCGGCAAGGCCGCGCTCAACCGCGGCCTGCCCTTCGACTTCTACGCCTATCCCGTCAACGGCATTCCGCAGTTCACGCCGATCGGGCCCGAGGTCGAGCGCAGCATCATCTACGCGATCGCGCGCCAGGAGAGCGCGTTCAACCCGTCGGTGGTCTCGCCGGCGCAGGCCTATGGGCTGATGCAGGTGACGCCGGACGCCGCGCGCTATGTCTGCAAGCGGCACGGCGCGACTTACGATCTGGGCCGGCTGAAGAACGATTCGGTCTACAACGCCACGCTCGGCTCGGCCGAGCTCGGCGGACTGCTCGAGGATTACCGAGGCTCCTACATCATGACCTTTGCCGCTTACAATGCCGGCCGCGGCAGCGTGAAGAAGTGGATCGATCGCTACGGCGACCCGCGGGACCCGAAGGTGGATGCAGTCGATTGGGTCGAGCTGATTCCGTTCTCGGAGACGCGCAATTACGTGCAGCGGATCATGGAGAATCTTCAGGTCTACCGCGCCCGCTTTGGCGGCGGCTCGCGCCTGCAGATCGAGGCCGACTTGCGCCGCGGCACCGCCAGCGTGGAATAAGATAGGTCGACGAAGCCGGTCCTGCCCCGAGCCCGTGGCCGCGGGCTTCGGCAGAATTGCATTACTCTGGCGACCGCATGGCGATAGAATTGGAACAAGCCGTGCCGCTCGCCGGTTGGCAGACACTACAAATCTGGAGACGTGTCATGTTGCGCGTAGTCGGTGCATTCGCGATGGCAGCCGTGATCCTGTCCGGTCTTCCGGGCGGCTCGACCGCCTACGGCAAGGACCGCCATCCCCGGCCAGGGGCACAGCCGACCGGCATTCAGGATCGCTATTGCCTGCAAGGGCAGCGGTGGGGATATCCTGGCAACTGCCAGTTTTCCACTTACAGCCAGTGCATGGCGACCGCGTCGGGGACCATTGATGGCTGCGGCCTGAACCCGACCTATGCCTTCCAGGAGTGGAAGGGTCCAAGATGGTGATCTGACCGCTCTCGTCGAGCGTGCGCGGGGTTCTACGCGGGCGCGAGACCCCGCTTCCCGAAGCGCGACGCGATCAGGATGAATCGTCTTCGCGCTTTAGGATGTCGTTTGAGCATGATCTTTTCGGAAAACCGCTGAGCACTTTTCCGGATCATGCTCGAGTTCAGGATTCGATCCTCACCACATTCTGTCGGGGGCGGATCGGCGGTGAGCCGGACGAGCTGAGGTCGGCTGCGACCAATATGGATTCGTGAGGCACATCGCCGGCAGTCCCATCGCGGACGCCTTGCATGCCTCCCACGACGGGTAGCTACAGGAAATCCTGCTGCTGCCGCCCCACTCCCATTGCTGGAGGCACACCGGATAGGCGGAATCCACGGGTGCGGCAGCTACCGGCGCGACTACCGGAGTAACCACGGCAACCATCGATGTCGTGGCGAGCACGCTCAGCCCCCGTCTCCAGATCGTCGAAATGTTCATGGCCTGAAGCTCCTTACCGTGCTCTCGAACGAGCTATCATCTAGGTACTCGGTGCACGGCCCGCAAATAAAAACCCCGGCAGTTTCCTGCCGGGGTTCTTCGATCAACCGGAAGATTGATCTTAGAAGCTGCGCTGAGCGCGGAACAACACTTGGAGGTTGCCCTGATCCTTCAGCTCATAGGTAGCTGCAGGCTTCGCAATCGTGGCAGACGCCGGAGCAACGATCGTGCCCGAGTACTTCTGGTCGAGCCAGACGTAGCTCACGTCCGTCGTGAAGGCGAGGCCCTTGACCGGGGTCCAGACCAAGTTGCCGCCGATAACCGCGAGGTTGAAGTCGGGGTTACAGCCAGCAGCGCCGAGCGACGGAGCCAGACCCGCAACGAAGTTCGTGCAGATCAGACCCTTGCCCGTGTTGCCGTACTTGAGCTGAGCATAGGCACCGTAGATGCCCGACGCCCAACCCGGAGCCCAGTTGTGGGTGTAACCACCGCGGAAGCCCCAGGTCTTGACGGTGTCGATGCCGGTGCCGGCACCGTAGATGCCGTCAGCGATACCAGCGAATGCGAGGCTCTGATACGCGCCGACGCCGCTGCCGCCATACATGAACAGAGTCTGCGGGAACAAGCTCTGGAAGTTGTAGTGCGAGGCACCGTCGGTGTAGACAGCCTGCAAGTTGATCGAGTCACCCGCACCAGTCGGGATGTTCTTGATCGACAGAGCAGCCTGCACAGCCCAGCCCCACTTGTCGTCGGGATGGCCGGTAACTTCAGTCGCGCCATAGTAGCCCGAGTGAATGTTGTGCGCGACGGCCGACAGCTGGAACAGGCCCCAGGCCTGATCGACACGAACCTGACCGACGATATCGGGCACGCGCGTACCACCCCAGTCCGACACACCGTACTGGCCCTGGATCATGGCCGCAGCCGCAGCTGCCGCCGCCGGGGTCACAGTGACGACGCCCGTGCTGCTAACCGAACCGGAAGCCGCGAACGCCGTGGCGTTCCAGAGGTTCGACTGACCGCCGGCACCCGTCGACTGATCCTGCAACGCCAGCGAACCGGTGATGCCCTGACCGAAGTCGGCCGTATAGGCGACCTGGTTGATACCAGTGACGTAGTTGCTGCCGCCCGGAAGGAAGTCGGGACCGCCAGCAGGATAGCTCTGCCACGGAGCGTCGAAGATCGAGACCGTACGACCGAAGGTGAAACCAGCGAACTGGACGAACGCGTGGTAGAGGCCGAGCGAAGCCGCACCGGTCGGGGCCGTCGTGCCGCCGCCGCTGCCGGTGACGGACGGGGTGTCGTAGGAGAACACCATATCGGCGTAGGTACGCACCACGCCGTATTCGGTCGCCGTACGCGTATCGACCGTGAAGTCCATACGAGCGCGGGTCGTGTAGTAACCGCTCAGGCGGTTCTTCGCACCAGCGGGAGCGCCCTGGCCGATGCCGTAGTCGCTGTTGGTGTTCGCGAGCGCGTCAGCGCGCACGTAGCCACCCAGCTTGATGCAAGTGTCGGTGCCCGGGATGTAGTAGAAACCCGCGCCGTACAGCGAGCAGATCTTCACGTATTCGACCGCCTTGGCCTTCACGGGGAGATCGGCTGCCTGCGCTCCGCTCACGGCGATCAGACCCGCCGCTGAGCCGAGCAAAAGGCTCTTAACCAACTTCATGTTAAACCTCCAAGTTGCTCTTCAGGGAAGGTCACTGACCGGACGGCCAATTCCCCAACCCCCTCTAAATCACCGCTTTTGGCTCCTTCGCGTCTTCGGACACACCCGCATGAACGCGAGGGACTTAAGCGAATGACCTAAACGGGACGACCTCGGGATGCCCCCCTCCGTCGCTCAGTCACAATTACCGAACGTCCTTGCACACACAACAACAGAACGCTTCGAAGCGGGCCTATGAGGCTTGTTTTCCGACGGGTGTTGCACAAATAACACGCAGATGTGATCGAAGCGCCTTTGCAAGCTATTGTTATCATTTACTTTTTTGAGACGGTTCCGCTTGCCATCAAAGTTCCTCACTTAAGGCACCGCAGATGAGGACCTTGGCCTGAAGGGGCTTGGAGGTGCTCGAATCCTGGAATCAAAGGGAGACTCACGGCGAAAAGCGCACCGACCTGCGCGACGACTCTCCAGCTTCACGCAGGGACGGACCTCGGGGCGCGCGGCACACCTGCAGCGAACACTCTATTATGAAAGCGCAGGATTATGGGGGCCGGCTGGCCGGAGGCAGGCGAATCGACTTTCGACGGGCCGCCTCCCCGCCCGATCAAATATTCCCGTAAACTCAGCGTCTTACGTGAGATCGACGGGCTCCGAATGCGGAACATCGTGCCAGGCACTTCTCCCTCGGTGCCCATTCTCCCAATGTTGCGTTCACGCGCGGCGGCCAAGTCGTCTTGTTTCGAAAATCGCTGGGAATATTCGAGCGAAAACACACGCTTCCAAATTGACCGGCCCAAGCAATTAGAGGCATAAGGCTCGCACCGGAGAGGTGGCCGAGTGGCTGAAGGCAACGCTTTGCTAAAGCGTCATACGGTCTCAAGCTGTATCGAGGGTTCGAATCCCTCCCTCTCCGCCACCCAGCGGCAGAATCAACCGAAGTCCGGGCGTTTCACCTGAAGCGATCGTGAGGCCGGCGCGAAAACCCGGCGCAAGGATCGGCGCGGTGCGCCCAACGCGATTCGCACCGTCCTTTATATATGTGTGGTCCGCGTCTAGCGGGGGAACCGCCAGATCCGCCAGTGCGACGGCGCAATCAGCACCGCTTCATCCGCCCAGGTGTTGAACCATACGCCGGACCTGCGCCGGCACGGAAACGACCAGGGCAGAATTCCAGTCTTGTGCCGACGCCCGAGTTCCAGGTCGCACTCATCGGGAGCGATCTGAATCGGGAGCCATCGTCCATGCGTGTCGGGGTCGCTCATGCCGCTCGGGTCTTATGTGGCGCCACGACGAAGAAACTTGATTCAGCGCAACCGCGCCCACCCGTGCGAACACGGGTGTGGATGCGCCGAGGTTCAGTGGGCGGAAACCCACGCCCTCGCCTCACGCTGCGCGGCCGAGATCTCGATCTCCGACATCTGCCCGGCGACTTCCTGGCGCAGCGCCACGGCGTCCTTGCGGCCCTTCAGCGCGGCGAGGTTGAACCATTTATGAGCGGCGACGAGATCGACGAGGCCGGAGCGGCCGCTCGCCCAATAAATCCCGCGTTCGAACAGCACGTCCGACAGCGCGCTCGCGTCGATCGGCGTTGCCGTGTCCATATCGAAAGTACCCTGAAACATCACGCATCCCCTTTTTTCTTGTGCCGCCTCGTTCCCCCGAGCGCGGCTCCCGTCCAACTCTGATTCCGCATGATCCTTCCCGGGATCGTGCACTGTTCAACTCATCCCCATCGCCGTTTGCCGGCTTGTTGGAGCGGATGATGGCGGGCAAATTTGAATGGCAGTTTAAGCATCGCGATGAAGCAGACGTAAACGCGGACGCGCGGCGCGGGTGCGAAGAATTGGAAAAGTCCCTGTTTGACGGGCACTTCCGCGATTCGTCAGATTCGGTTTACCCTGCGATTTTGGGAGAACGATAACCATCGCGCGCGGTCGGATGCGCCCGGTCGCGCTCTGTGCGCCGGTCTTCGTCGTCACCACGCAGGTGGGGATCCAGTCTTTCGGAAGCAGCAGCCGCCCGCCGAGAACCCGCCGGATGGCCCGGTCACGGCCGGGCGGAGACACCGCGAATGGCGATGCGGCAGCGGTCGAGCATTGCAATCAAGCCGCCGCCCTCGCCTGCACAAGGACAGAGCAAGACGTCAGTGCGGCCGCGTCGCGGTCAGATCGGCAATGTCTGGGAAAGGAATGCCGGCAATACCCCGGCCTCAGGAGAACGAGGGCGTCGGCGAACACGTCAGGACCAGATTTCACGTTGGCCCGAAGGCCGCCTGTGAAATTGCGGACCCCCTCGCGGGGAGCACCGCACCGAACGAAGAAAACTCGTTTCTTCTGCCGGACCGTGAAAGAACGATCCGACCGTTGACCTGATGTCTCGCCGACACCCTCTATCGTCGATCAGAACCTCGAGGCGCTGATGACGTGCCGGCTACTGGAGCCGGCAACTTCAGAAGTCGAAGTTACTTCTTCTTCTTGGCGACCTTGCGGGTCTTCTTCGCAGTCTTCTTCACTGCGCTCTTCGCCTTCTTCGCCTTCGCCTTCTTCGCTTTCTTGGCCATGTTGCCCTCCGATGTGTGAGATGGCTTTAATCGCTGCATGCAGTCGGGGATCGAATGCACACTCATCCCGAATACACCAACACGACGAAAAAAACAGCTTCTCACTTAAAGAAGTGTTGACGACGCAACGCGCGTGCGCTTGGCGAGCGCGACGCAAGCGCACTGCATGACGCGTGCGATGGACCGCGAAGAGTGCTCGCGACATCGATGTTCGCGGCATATGCGATTGCAAGAAAACACTATGCAGCAAGTATTTTTCTGTAAGCGCACAGCGCGCGCGATCATCGCGATGAGGTGCGTCGGAAAACCCGCGACGACCTCGCAAGGGCGCTCCGCGGACTCTGAGTCGCGACTTTTGGCAACGAAAATATTTTCGTGCTTAACGCCGCAAGCGCTCGTCGAAGCGTGCGCGAGCCGCCGTTTTGCGCGAATCGCGTATTGGCGATTCGGTCGTCAGATCGCTGATGATCGGGATGAAATTTGCCGCCGAGGACGCAGTCGCGCGTCGCGCCGCGGACGGAAAGCGAGGTGACGGACACGCTCCATCACCTCGTTCGAACGCGCGACGCTAGACGCCGAGCTTGGACTTGAGCAGGTCGTTGACGCTCTGCGGGTTGGCCTTGCCGCCGGACGCCTTCATCACCTGACCGACAAACCAGCCGAGCGACTGCGGCTTGTCCTTGACCTGCGCGGCCTTGTCGGGATTGGCCGCGATGATGTCGTCGACCACCTTCTCGATCGCCGAGAGGTCGGTGACCTGCTTCATGCCGCGGCTTTCCACCAGAGCGCGGGGATCTCCGCCCTCCTGCCAGACGATCTCGAACAGATCCTTGGCGATTTTGCCGGAGATCGTGCCCTCGCCGATCAGGTCGATGATCGCAGCCAGTTGCTCGGCGTTGACGGGAGAGTCCGTAATATCCCGGCCTTCCTTGTTGAGACGGCCGAACAGCTCGTTGATCACCCAGTTCGCCGCCATCTTGCCGTCGCGCGCGCGGTTGGCGAGCCTGTCGAGCACGGTCTCGTAGAACACCGCGCTCTCGCGCTCGGCGACCAGCACGCTCGCATCATAGGCCGACAGGCCGAGATCGGCGACGAAGCGCGTCTTCTTCTGGTCGGGCAGCTCCGGCAGCTCCGCCTTCAGCGCGTCGACGAACGCCTGGTTGAATTCCAGCGGCAGCAGGTCGGGATCGGGGAAGTAGCGGTAGTCATGCGCCTCTTCCTTGGAGCGCATCGAGCGCGTCTCGCCCTTGTTGGGATCGTAGAGCCGCGTCTCCTGGTCGATGGCGCCCCCGTCCTCGAGGATCTCGATCTGGCGCCGCGCCTCATACTCGATCGCCTGGCCGATGAAGGTGATCGAGTTCATGTTCTTGATCTCGCAGCGGGTGCCGAGCGGCGCGCCGGGCTTGCGCACGGAGACGTTGACGTCGGCGCGCAAGCTTCCCTTCTCCATGTCGCCGTCGCAGGTGCCGAGATAGCGCAGGATCGAGCGCAGCTTGGTCACATAGGCCTTGGCCTGCTCGGCGTCGCGGATGTCGGGCTTCGACACGATCTCCATCAACGCCACGCCGCAGCGATTGAGGTCGACAAAGGACATCGTCGGCGCCTGATCATGCAGCAATTTGCCTGCATCCTGCTCCAGATGCAGCCGCTCGATCCCGATGGTGGCGACCTTGCCGCCGTCCAGTTCGACGACGACTTCGCCCTCGCCGACGATCGGCGACTTGTACTGGCTGATCTGGTAGCCTTGCGGCGAGTCCGGATAGAAATAGTTCTTGCGGTCGAACACCGAGCGCAAATTGATCGCGGCGTTGAGGCCGAGCCCGGTTCGGACAGCCTGCCTGACGCACTCCTCGTTGATGACAGGCAGCATACCCGGCATCGCCGCATCGACCAGCGAGACATGACTGTTCGGCTCGCCGCCGAACTCGGTCGAGGCCCCGGAGAACAGTTTGGATTGCGAGGTGACCTGAGCATGCACCTCCATGCCGATCACGACCTCCCAGTCGCCGGTCTGACCCTTGATCAGTTTTCCCTGTCTGACTGACGCGTTCATGCTTTTCCATCCCCGAGCAGCGCGGACACCATCCGCTCCCACTCCGCTTCCAATGAATCCTTCGCCACGACCTGCCCAGCCTGGCGGTACCAGTAGCCGGCGTTGCCGAGATCGCCTTCGACGCGGTGCAGGTAGGCGTGCACCCAGGCCGCCTCGCGGCTGCTCTCGTCCTGAACGATCTCGTGCGCGCGATCCCAGTCGCCCTTGGCGGCCCACCAGAGACCTCTGAGCGGCGCGTTCAGGTCCGGCGCGGGCGCCGCGCCGTCGAGGCTCGCGATGAACGCGGCGGCATTCACCACCACCTCGCCGGCGTGAAGCGGCCGGCGGCCTGCTCGATCACCTCGCCGAGGGAGAACAGCGTCTCCTCGTCGAAAGGACGTCCGATCAGCTGCAGACCGAGCGGCAGGCCCTGCGCGTCCTTGCCGGCGGGCACGGCGATGCCGGGCAGGCCCGCCATGTTCACGGTCACCGTGAAGATGTCGTTGAGGTACATCTCGACCGGATCGGCGCCGCCCTTCTCGCCGATGCCGAAGGCGGCCGACGGCGTCGCCGGGGTCAGGATCGCGTCGACTCCCGCAGCGAAGCAGTCCTCGAAATCCTTCTTGATCAGCGTGCGCACCTTCTGGGCGCGCAAGTAATACGCATCGTAATAGCCGGCCGAGAGCACGTAGGTGCCGATCATGACACGGCGGCGCACCTCGGCACCAAACCCTTCGGCGCGGGTGTTCTCGTATTGCTCGATGATGTTCCTGCCCTGCTCGCGCAGGCCGTAGCGGACGCCGTCATAGCGCGCGAGGTTGGAAGACGCCTCCGCAGGCGCCACGATGTAATAGGCCGGCAGCGCGTATTTGGTGTGCGGCAGCGACACAGGGACGAGCTCGGCCCCCGCGTCCGTGAGCCACTTGGCGCCCTCGCTCCAGAGCTTCTCGATCTCGGCCGGCATGCCGTCGAGACGATATTCCTTGGGGATGCCGATCCTCATGCCCTTCACGGATTTGCCGATCGTGGCCTCGTAGTCCGGCACGGGAACGTCGACGGAGGTCGTGTCCTTTGGATCGTGGCCGGCCATCGAGCGCAGCAGCATCGCGCTGTCGCGGACGCTGCGCGCGATCGGACCGGCCTGGTCGAGCGAGGAGGCAAAGGCGACGATGCCCCAGCGCGAGCAGCGGCCATAGGTCGGCTTGATGCCGACGGTCGCGGTGAAGGCCGCCGGCTGTCGGATCGAGCCGCCGGTGTCGGTCGCGGTTGCGCCCATGCACAGCAGCGCCGCCACGGCCGAGGCCGAGCCGCCGGACGAGCCCCCCGGCACCAGCGTCGCGTTGCTTCCCTCGCGCCGCCAGGGATTGCCGACGGGGCCGAAGCACGAGGTCTCGTTGGCCGAGCCCATCGCGAACTCGTCGTTGTTCAGCTTGCCGAGCATCACCGCGCCGTCGCGCCAGAGCTGCGAGGTCACCGTGGACTCATAGGTCGGCACGAAATTACCGAGGATCTTCGAGCAGGCCGTGGTGCGCACGCCCTTGGTCGCGAACAGGTCCTTGATGCCGAGCGGGATCCCGGCGAGCGGGCCCGCCTCACCCTTGGCGATCCTGCCGTCGGCCTCGCGCGCCATGTCGCGCGCCCGGTCCGGCGTCTCCATCACGAAGGCATTGAGCATGCGCGCGGCTTCGATCGCGGAGAGGTGCGCGTCTGTCAACTCGAGCGACGTGAAAGTCTTGTCGGCGAGACCCTTGCGGGCCTCGGCGAGCGTCAGCGATGTCAAATCGGTCATTTATTGATCGGGCTGCAGAAGAACGGAGAGAGGGTCTTGTCGTTGGCCGGGTCGTCTTTTTTAGCGGCGGCTTTCGCAGCGGCCTCGATCTCGTCGAGCACGGCATTGACGGCGACGTTTGGATCGGCAGCCTTGCCCTGCCGCTCCATCTTGTCGAGGTAATTCATGTAGGCCTGATAGGCCTTCTCATCGTCGCAAAGCAGACACATCGGACTTGGTCCTGAGACTCTTTAGTTTGACGCGTTTTCTTCACGCGAACCGGCTTCCACTTCGCTCGGAAACGCGATGCTATTCGACGACCTTGGGCACCAGGAAGAAGTGACCTTCGGTCGCGGGCGCGTTGGCAACGATATCGTCGGCGATCTCGCCGTCATCGACCACGTCCTGCCGCTTCTTCATCTGCATCGGGGTGACCGAGGTCATGGGCTCCACGCCCTCGACATTCACCTCCGAGAGTTGCTCGACAAAGGCGAGCATGGCATTGAGCTCGCCCTGCAGATGTGGAACCTCGCCCTCGGAAACCGCGATGCGCGCCAGATGCGCGATGCGGCGGACGGTAGCGGCGTCGACGGACATTATATAAGGCCTCTCACGGCAAAACCTATGTGCCGTATAGCAGAGGCCGGTTTTGCGCCGCAACCGGCGCGGCTGGCTAGCCTGCCATCTGGCGCAAGCGTGCAAGGGCCGATTTCGCAAGATCCCGGGTCAATTCGGCCGCCGGTACCTCGCGGCCAAGGGCAATCGCCTGGCCGGCCCAGAGATTGGTGAAATCCACCCTGCCCTGCTTTTCGGCGGCCGCCTTGAGCGGCCCCAGCGCGGTCGCGGCATGGGGAAACGGCGGCGCATCCGGCGAGATCGGGCCGGCCTCGCGCATCAGGCGGTTCTGGACGCCGCGCGCCGGACGACCGGTCATGACGTTGGTGATGACGGTGGAATCATCCCCAGCTTCGGCGAGCGCCTTGCGACCGCCCGCGCTGACCTTGGACTCCGGACAGCGCAAATACGCGCTGCCGATCTGGACGCCGGAGGCGCCGAGCGCGAACGCCGCGGCAATGCCGCGCCCGTCGGCAATGCCGCCGGCCGCAATCACAGGCACCTTCACGGCATCGACGACCTGCGGCACCAGCGCAAAGGTGCCGGGCTGCTCGGCGATCCTGTCCGTCAGGAACATGCCGCGATGGCCGCCGGCTTCGGCGCCTTGCGCGATCACCGCATCGACGCCGTGCTGCTCGAGCCAGACCGCCTCCTTCACCGTCGTCGCCGACGAGATGACGCGGCAGCCGGCCGCCTTGACGCGCTTCAGCAGCGCCTGCTCCGGCAGGCCGAAATGGAAGCTGACGATTTCCGGCTTCAGCTCCTCGACCACCTCGCAGAACGCCGCATCGAACGGCGCACGGTTCGCGGCGGTGATCGGCGCGGCGGGATCGAGTCCATGCTCGGTGTAATAGCCCGCGAGCCGCTGCTTCCAGCGCGCCTCCGCCTCGGTCGTCAGTTCGACCGGCATGTGGCAGAAGAAGTTCATGTTGACCGGCGCCTTCACGCGCTGGCGGATCAGACCAACCTGCTCGCGCGCCTTCTCCGCCGAGATCATCGCGCAAGGCAGCGAGCCCAACGCTCCGCCTTGCGCAGCCGCAATCACCAGCTCCGCATCCATCACGCCGGCCATCGGTGCCAGCACGATCGGGAATTCGGTCTTGAAGAGATCGATCAGTCGACGGTCAGGCCACATGGTTGTTCTCTCGTGTTTCAGGCGACGGCAGCAATGGAGTTGCGCCGGCCTGAGAAAAGCAGCTCCGCTTCAGCCGCAATCCGCGCGACGATCTCGGCCGCCGGTGGAATATCATGAATCAGCCCGACCGCCTCGCCCGCGATCACGGCGGCGACGTCGAAATTGCCGGCGGCCCTGGCCGCGCCGTACTCCGCGGCAACCGTGGCGACATGCTGCATCAGCTCGACCTCACGCCCCATCCAGCGTCTGGCATGGTCGTTGATCAGGCACCGACCGGTAAACGGCGCCGGCCACACATTGTTGCGGGAGAGATCGAAGATGATACCGCGCACGGTCGAGCCGCTGTTCGCCGCGCAGATCCGCCGCTTGGCTTCGTCAGGACCATCGGCCTCCTGGCTCGCGTAGAAGCGCGTGCCGAGCAGCACACCGCTGGCGCCCAGCATCATCATGGCGGCGAGCCCGCGGCCGTCGGCGATGCCCCCTGCCGCGACCACAGGCACGCGGCCTGCCGCGAGATCGACGATGGCGGGCACGAGGTCGATGGTGGTGCGTGAGGCGCCATGGCCGCCCGCCTCCGTCCCCTGCGCGACCAGGATGTCCGCACCGGCATCGAGCGCCTGCAGCGCCATGGTCTCGTCCTGCACCTGGCAGATCAGGCGTGAACCCGCCGACTTGATCCGGGGCGCGAACGGCGCGGGATCGCCGAACGACATCATGATCGCGGACGGCTTTGCGGCGAGCGCGACGTCGAGAAGCTCGGGTCGCTTGGCCAGGCTCCAGGTGATGAAGCCGATGCCGAAGGGCTCACGCAATCCGGCAAGCTTCGCCGTCTCCCGCTCCAGCCACGCTTTCTCGCCATAGCCGCCGCCCAGAATGCCAAAACCGCCGGCGTCGCTCACGGCCGTCACCAGCCGGCTGCCTGCGAGGACGTCCATCGGCGCCAGCAGGATGGGATGCTTGATATCCAGCAATGTGGTCAGCGACGTCGCGATCGGCATGACATCCTCCCCGGTCTGGACACCGAAACTAGAGAAGGCTAGCATTCTCTGAAAATGAATTATTGCGAACGTTGCCATCTCAAAAGCGAAACGATTCCATGGAACTCAGCGATCTCCAGACCTTTGCCGCCGTCGCCCGCACCGGCGGCATTACCCGCGCAGCGGCGGAGCTGAACACCGTGCAATCCAACGTCACCCAGCGCGTGAAGGCGCTGGAGGCCGAGATCGGCGCGGCGCTGTTCGAACGCCATAGCCGCGGCATGACGCTGACCGGCGCCGGCAAGCGCCTCCTCCCTTATGCGCAAAAGATGGCGGCGCTGTCGCGCGAGGCCGTGCTCGCGGCCTGCGACGATGGCGAGCCGAAGGGACCGCTCGCAATCGGCTCGATGGAGACGACCGCGGCGGTGCGGCTGCCGCCGCTGCTCGCCGACTTCCACCGCCGCTTTCCCGCCGTGCGGCTCTCCTTGCGCACCGCGCCGACCGCCGACCTCGTCGCTGCCGTGCTCGACGGCACGCTCGACGGTGCCTTCGTCGCGGGTCCCATTGCGCATGCCGACCTCACCGCGACCAGCGCCTTCCGCGAGGAGCTGGTGCTGGTCAGCGCGAAGCGCTGGGCTTCGCTGGCCGAACTGCGCGCCGGCACGCCGGAGTCCGGGCCGACGGCGCTGGTGTTCCGCACCGGCTGCACCTATCGCCAGCGGCTCGAGCAGGTGTTCGTCGAATTCGGCTGGCCGTCGGCAGCGCGTTTCGAGCTCGGCACGCTCGACGGCATGATCGGCTGCGTCGCCGCCGACATGGGCGTGACGCTGCTGCCGCGCGCGGTCGTCGAATGCAGCGCGATGAACAGCAACGTGTCGATCCACACGTTGAGTACCTCGCACGCGCGCGTCGAAACGCTCTTCATCCAGCGCAGCGTCGGACATCAAACCAAGGCGCTCTGCGGTTTTGCCGGATGTCTGAAGCAGGAGGAAGACGTCATTGCGGCCTGACGCGACGCTTCGTTCCACAACACGAAATTCACTGCCACAAATCCGTCGTACTTGAATCAATCGCCGCGGCCCTGCGCTCAGCCGCCGCAGCGCAACGCGTTGAAACATTTTGAAGCACCCGATTCTTTGACGTTAGGATGCGTCACTACCAACGCGAACCATAACGAAGCCGAACATCGGCAAGACATCGGGAGGACTAACGATGCGCAATACGCTCGTGTTGTGCTGGGTCGCTGCATTGTCGGCGATCACAGGCACCGCAAATGCCCAGGACTGGACCAAATCGAAATGGGGGCCGAACGACGAGATCGGCGCCGCCAACTACATGACGCCGGAGCTCGTGGTGAAGGCGGCATCACTTGTAAAGTCCGGCAAGACCTACGCGCTCGGCATGCCCGTCGATTCCAAGACTCCGGCCTATCCGCCGCGCGACTACAAGATCACGATCGTGCAGCCGGGACAGGCGGGCAGCAGCGGCCTTGGTCCGAACAAGGCGACCTACAACGATGACATCCTGAATACCTGGGTCGGCGTTGGCAGCCAACTCGACGGGCTCGGCCATCTCGGCATCGAGCACGTCTATTACAACGGCCACAAGCTCGCCGATTTCGCCGATCCGACCGGCTTGAAAAAGCTCGGCATCGAGAAGGTGCCGCCGATGGTCACGCGCGGCGTGCTGCTCGACATGGCAGCCTATTTCAAGACCGACGTGGTGAAGGAAGGCACCGCCTTCAACGTCAAGGAGATCGAGGAAGCCGCCAAGCAGCAGAACGTCGAGATCCGCCAGGGCGATGTCGTCATCTTCCACACCGGCTGGCTCGGCCTGGTTGGCAAGGACGACAAGCGCTATTCGGCCGGTGAGCCCGGCCTCGGCGTCGAAGGCGCGAAGTATTTGACCGGCAAGGGCGTCGTCGCGGTGGGTGCCGACACCTGGGGCGTCGAGGTGGTGCCGTTCGAATCCAAGAACCTGTTCGAAGTGCACCAGATCCTGCTCGCGATGAACGGGACCTACATCCTCGAGAACATGGACACCGCCGCGCTCGCCAAGGACAAGGGCTACGAATTCCTGTTCGTGCTCGGACAGCCGCGCTGGACCGGCGGGGTGCAGGCGATGATCAATCCGATCGCGATCCGCTGAGCGCAAAGCTTCTCAAGGGCGAGGACCGCACGTACCCTCGCCCCCTTCCTTACTGCGGCCTGAGGTGCCACCGCCGCAGCGCCACCAGGGCCCAGATCGCCTCGACGAGGCCGAATGGCCAGGCGCCCTGCAAGAAGCCATAGGCCGATCCGAGCGCGCAGGACACCGCGAACAACAGCACAAACCAGTGGCTGCGATCTTCCATCGCATAACAGACCAGCATCGCCGTAACGGCAAACAGGCCGAATAGTGTCAGCGCGTCCATTGTTCCGGGTTCACTCCGCGGCGTGACGCGTGATATGCGCTACGCCATGCCGGCTCTTATCCTGCCTCTCGTCGATGCTGCAACCCACTGGCCCGCGCGCGGCGCGCTGGTCGGGCTCGATCTCGGCACCAAGACCATTGGCGTTGCCGTGTCCGACCCGGACCGGCGGCTTGCGACCGGCGTCGAGACGGTCCAGCGCAAGGCGTTCAAGCAGGACGCCGCCCGGCTGATCGCGATTGCAGCCGAGCGCAAGGCGGCCGGTTTCGTGCTGGGCCTGCCCATCAACATGGACGGCAGCGAGGGTCCGCGTGCGCAATCCACCCGTGCCTTTGCCCGCAACCTTGCCGGCCTGACCGCGCTGCCCATCGGCTTGTGGGACGAGCGCCTCTCGACCGCCGCGGTCGAGCGCGAGCTGATCGGCATGGACGTCAGCCGCGCCAAGCGCGCCGAGGTGATCGACGAGCATGCCGCGATCTTCATCCTGCAAGGCGCGCTCGACCGCCTCGCCAATCTTCGCGCCAGCCCGGGGACCGACTGAGCCATGGCCGTCGTCGTCGCGGCGCTGCTGCCGGTCTTCATCCTGATCGTGCTCGGAATCGTGCTGAAGCGCAGCCTGATGCGGCTCGACACGCAATGGCACGGCCTGGAACGGCTGACCTATTTCGTGCTGTTTCCGATGCTGCTGATCCAGACGCTGGTGAAGGCCGACCTCTCCAAGGTGCCGGTCGCCGGCGTCGGCGGAGCGCTGCTGCTGTCGGCGCTCGCAATGTCGCTGCTCTGCCTCGCGCTGCGTCCCGCCCTGTCTCGGCTCGGTATCGACGGTCCTGCCTTCACCTCGATCTTCCAGGGCGCGACGCGCTGGCAGACCTTTGTGGCACTGTCGATCGCCGCCAATTTGTTCGGCGATGTCGGACTGGCGCTCGCCTCCGTGGCGATGGTCGCGATCATTCCCCTCGTCAACGTGTTCAGCGTCGCGGTGCTCGCTCGTTATGCATCGCCCGAAAAGCAATCCGGCCGCGCCATCGTCATGACCCTGGTGCGCAATCCCCTGATCTGGGCCTGCATCATCGGCCTTTCCGTGAATGTCTCCCATCTGCCGCTGCCGAGGCTCTGGCATGAGGTTGCCGACGCGCTCGGCAGTTCCTCGCTCGCCATCGGCCTTCTCGTCACCGGCGCGGGGCTGCATCTCGAAGGGCTATTGCGCCCGAGCCTCGGCGCAGGCGTCGGCGTCGTCTTCAAGCTCGTGCTGATGCCGGCGCTCGCCCTTGGGCTCGGTGTCTGGTTCGGACTGTCCGGCAACAGCCTTGCGATCGTGGCGATCTGCTCGGCGGTGCCCACCTCGTCCAGCGCCTATGTCCTCGCTCGCCAGATGGGCGGCGACGCGCCACTGCTAGCGCAGATCATCACGCTGCAGACGATCCTGGCGGCAATCACCATGCCGATCGCGATCGCGCTGGTCGCCTAGCTCCCCAGCCACATCGTCAGCACTACCGCAGTCAGATTGTTGAGCGCGTGCAGCACGATCGTCAGCCAAAGCGAATTGGCACGATGACGCATGTAGCCGAACCACAGGCCGATGGTGAAGACCTCGGCGAGGAAGTACATGTCGTATTGCAGATGGACGATCGTCCACACCAGCGACGACAGCAGGATTGCGCCCGGTACGCGCAGGAAGCTCGCCGACCAGCCGCGATAGAGGAAGCCGCGCGCCAGAATCTCTTCCGACATCGGCGCGGCCACGCTGAAGGCGAACAGAAGCAGCAGCGCCGCGCCCTTGTCGCGACCGGATTTCAGCAGATCGGTCATGAAGCCCGGCGTCGCCTCGCGGCCAAGCGCGCGCGACATCGTCTCCCAGACCAGCACGATCACGATCAGCCCGACCGCACCGAACAGGAGCTGCTTCCAGGACGGCCAATGCAGCGCCAGATAGTCGACGAAGGAGGCCTTCTTGATGCTGATGGCGAGCCACACCGCCAAAAGCGTCGTCGGCAGGCCCATGATGACCGAAAGCGCGAGCGTCTGGGGCTCGTGGCCGACGAGCTGGATCGAGGCGAGGTCCATGGGAAGACCACGCTGCACCGCCAGCAGAACGACGGCGCCGATCTGCCCGACGAACATCGCGAAGAAGATGAAGAGGCCCCACAGCGCCGTGCCCCAGAACTTCCAGACGCGCGGCGCCTGTTCCGCAGGCGTCGCAGTCGGCGGGGGGTGATCGGGATTGAGGGAGTCCATCAGGAGGCTTTCGTTGGGGAGGCTCACGGCAGCGCCCGCTCCAGCAGTGCGCGCACCTCGCCGCTCTCCAGGTCCACCGCGCCATACATGCTGGCGTGATTGGCTGTAAGACGCGTGCTCGCGAACAGTTCGGCATTGCGCGGTGACACGCCGTTGAGCGCCGCGGCAGCCGCAAGCAGCGCCAGCTTCTCGACCGCAAGCCGTGCGATGCGTTCGCCATCGGCGCGGCGGAAGGTCTTGCCGATGAAGGTGACCGCCTCCGCTGCCCCGGGCAAGCCCTTCGTCTCGGCCGCGAGCGATTGCAGCACCGCCATCGCCGGCGCCGGTTCACGCGAGAGCGCGCGGAGCACGTCGAGGCACATGACGTTGCCCGAGCCTTCCCAGATCGCGTTGACCGGCGACTCCCGATAGTGGCGCGCCAGAATGCCGTCCTCGACATAGCCATTGCCGCCGAGGCATTCCATGGCTTCATAGAGGAACGGCGGCGCGCTCTTGCAGGTCCAGTATTTGATCGCCGGCGTCAGCAATCGCATATAGGCGGCCTCCGCCGCATCGTGCGGGGTGCGATCGAAGGCGCGGCAGAGCCGCATCACCAGAGCCGTGCTCGCCTCCACATGGAGCGCCATATCCGACAGCACCGCCTGCATCAGCGGCTGATCGGCGAGATGCTTCTGGAACACGCTGCGGTGACGGGCGTGATGCAGCGCATGGGCGAGCCCCGAGCGCATCAGGCCGACGGAGGCGATCGCGCAATCCTGCCGCGTCAGCTGCACCATCTGGATGATGGTGCGGATGCCCTTGCCCTCCTCGCCGATCCGTTCGGCGTAGGCACCTGCGAATTCGACCTCGGAGGAGGCATTGGAGCGGTTGCCGAGCTTGTCCTTCAGCCGCTGGAACTGAATCGCATTCACGGCGCCATCCGGCGCGAAGCGCGGCATGAAGAAACAGGTCAGCCCGCCTTCGGCCTGCGCCAGCACCAGGAACGCATCGCACATCGGCGCCGACATGAACCATTTGTGGCCGGTGATGCGATAGGCCTCGCCCTCGCGCACCGCGCGGGTCATGTTGGTGCGCACGTCGGTGCCGCCCTGCTTCTCGGTCATCCCCATGCCGAGCGTCATGCCGCGCTTCTGCCACCACGGCGCAAAGCTGGGATCGTAACTCCTGGTCGACAGTACCGGCATCACGCGCGCGAGCAGGTCCGGCTGCGTCGCCAGCGCGCCAACGGCGGCGCGCGTCATCGTGATCGGACAGAGATGGCCGGTCTCGACTTGTGCCGCCATGTAGAACTTTGCCGCACGAATGACTTCCGCGGCATCGCCCGCAGGTTTGCCGTTCGCAGTCCAGGTCGAATTGTGCACGCCGGCATGGGCGCTGTGCGCCATCAGCTCATGATAGGCGGGGTGAAACTCGACCTGGTCGCGGCGGTTGCCCTTGGCATCGAAGCTGCGCAGCTTTGGCGTGTTCTCGTTGGCGAGGCGCCCGCGATCGGCCATCGCGGCCGAACCCCATTGCTTGCCGAACTCCGACAGCTCGCGTTCCGCCGCCCCACCGCCATTGGCCTTGACCGCCTCGACCAGCGGCCGATCCACGGCGAATAGGTCGATATCCTCGAACGGGGGCGATTGATTGAAGACCTCGTGGGTCGCGAAGCTCGGCTGGGTCATCAGTTCCTCGGCGCGGTCTTTAGTTCCGGCGCGGCTCGATCGGGAAATCATAGGCTGCCCCACCCGCCCCCGGCAGGGAAAAATGCCACCACTCTTTCGAATAGTTCACAAAGCCTTGCCTGGCCATCGCAGCCACCAGCCGCCTGCGCCAGGTGCGCTGCTCCCCTGTGATCGACGGTGCCGCAGTATGGCCTTTCGTGTCGGTGCAGTCGTAGCCGGTGCCCATGTCGACGCTGCCTTCGGGCGCGCGCGCCCCGACCGGCGCGGTGCAATCGGCATAGGTCTTTGAAGGATCATATTTCGCGGTGTTGTCGGCCTTGAGATCGACCAACGTGAGATCGAGCGCGGCACCGGTCGAATGCTGCGAACGGCTGGCGATGTAGCCGAGGCGGAACAGCTCCGTCTTGGGAATTTTGGGATTGTAGCGCCGCTCGGCGGCGGTCTCGTGGCCGTTCTGCGACCACTTGACCATGTCGAGCGAGGCCCGCGCCGGCCGGTAGCAATCGAACATCTTGAGCGACAGGCTTTGCGCCGCGAGCTCTTCCTGGACCGCCTTCAGCCGCAGTCCCACCTCCCTTTTGACCACGCACTCTCCGGCGCCATAGCCCGCAAGCGGACGCCCGACGAAATTGTTCGACGTGGCATAGCGAATGTCCTGAATGATGCTGGGGTCGATGTCGCGCAAGTACGCGAAGCCGCCCGGCAAGGCCTGCGCCCGCGCCGGCGCGGGGACGGATATTGCAAGCAGCACGACCAGCGTTGCGCGCGCTGCGATCCCAATCCTTGCGGTCATTGCACCGGATCCGAGCTGACCAGAAGTTTCGTGATCGCGGTGTCCATGTATTTGTTGCCGGCCCAGACATCGTCGATGATGAACTGCAGCCAATAGGCCGCAATCGGCGGCCGCAATGTCAGGAGCTGCGCCGACAGCTTGTCGTCGAGAATGAAAGTCCGGGACTCGCCGCCCGAGAGCAGCACCCGGATCTGACGGACCCTGTTGTTCTTGGCGAAGATGTCGGGGCTCTTCTGATAGCCGTTCTGCACATGGATCGACTTGACAAGCCGCAGGGTTTCGAACTCGATCGTGATCCATTCGCCGATGCCGTTGCCCGACGCACCCTCGACCCAGGCCGTCCCTGTAGAGGCGTCGAACAGGTTCGCAGCGCCGTACGAATTGCCGTATTGCGGCTTCAGCATCGAGCTGACGCAATAGGTCTCGAATCCGCTGCGGGCGCAGCTTTCACCGGCCGTGGACGGGCGCTGCGGACGAAAGGCCGATCGCTCCGCGACCGCAGGACTTGCCGGCGGCTTCACCAGCATGCCCGCCACTTTCGCCCCGTTCGACGATCCCGCATTCCAGAGATAGATGCGTCCGCCGAGCGTCTGGTCGTAATAGGCCGGCGTCTGTTCGTGTGGCGCCGGTTGCCCTCCACCGTCCGTCGCGGTCTGCGCCAGCGCCGCCACACGCTCGCGCACTTCGACCGCGAGATCGCCGAGGTGCAGCTCGGGCCGCTTCAGCTGCTCGATGAATATCCGCGTGAACACCGAATTATGTGCATTATCGTTGCTGCTGAGCTGATCGAGCGCCGTCTGGCCGATCCCCGCGGAATAGAGCGTGAAGATCCCGCGCGCCGGCCGCGCATCAGCGAGCCCGCGCGTATTGCCGATCGAACGGCCGGCGGCGCGCGGAAACGGATTGTCACGGCAGGCGTCGATGACGATGAAGGCGACCCGCACCGACTTCGCCTGAAGCTCCGCAATCACGTCAGGCTCAGCGATCGAGGCCCCGCGCACCCGTGCTTCGGCGCCCTCGACGACGGTGGGAACATCGCTCGGCACGAGGTAGTTCACCCCGGCGATGGCAACGCCATGCCCTGCATAGAACACGGCAGCCGTATCGCCCGGCTCGAGCCGCGCCGTGAAGTCCGCGAGCCGGTCGATCATGCCCTGACGGCCGAGATTGGTCCCGAGCACGATCTCAAATCCAAGTGACCTCAGCGCATCGGCGACGGTCGCTGCGTCATTGGCCGCCTTCTTCAATTGCCGGTCGGCCGGCAGGTTCGGATAGAGGTCGTTGCCGATGACGAGCGCCACGCGCTTCTCCGCCAGCGCCGGTGTCGCCAGGCCGACAAGGCACGCGGCGCTCAGCGCAGCAATATTGCGCGCCAGTCGATTAAAATACCGCGTGCTCGTCATGATCCAGCCCGTGACGCAACGAATGGCGCGAGTCTAGCGCAAAGCGGCTGCCCCGAACACAGGCTGCCAGCGTCCTCCCGACCGCAAAGCGCCGTGGATAAGTCCGCGGGCCGGATTTGAAGCTTGCTCCCCCCGGCATCCCCCCCTATAGCTCTGCTTTTAATGACATCGAAATCGACCTTCGTCCTCGGCCACCGGCATTTGCTGGGCATCGAGGGCCTTTCCGCGGCCGACATCACCGGCCTCCTCGACCTGTCCGAAGAATATGTCGAGCTCAACCGTCAGGTTGACAAGAAGCGCACCGTCCTGCGGGGACGGACGCAGGTGAACCTCTTCTTCGAGGCCTCCACCCGGACCCAATCCTCGTTCGAGCTCGCCGGCAAGCGGCTCGGGGCGGACGTCATGAACATGTCGGTGTCCTCCTCGTCCATGAAGAAGGGCGAGACGCTGATCGATACCGCGATGACGCTGAACGCGATGCACCCGGACATCCTGGTGATGCGCCATCACGCCTCCGGCGCGGTGGAACTGCTGGCGCGCAAGGTTGACGGTTCCGTGATCAATGCCGGCGACGGCGCACATGAGCATCCGACGCAGGCCCTGCTCGACGCACTCACCATCCGCCGCAACAAGGGCCGGATCGAAGGCCTCGTGGTCGCGATCTGCGGCGACGTGCTGCATTCGCGTGTCGCCCGCTCCAACATCATCCTGCTCAACACGATGGGTGCCCGCGTCCGCGTGGTCGGCCCCACCACATTGATGCCGCCCGGCATCGAGCGGATGGGCGTCGAGGTCGCGCGCGACATGCGCGAGGGCCTCAACGGCGCGGATATCGTCATGATGCTGCGGCTGCAGCGCGAGCGCATGAACGGCTCCTTCGTACCGTCGTCGTCCGAATACTTCCACTATTTCGGGCTCGACCAGAAGAAGCTCGCTTACGCCAAGCCTGATGCCCTGGTGATGCATCCCGGCCCCATGAACCGCGGCGTCGAGATCGATTCGATCGTGGCCGACGGCGCGCAGTCCCTGATCCGCGAACAGGTGGAAATGGGCGTCGCCGTGCGCATGGCGGTGCTGGAAGCGCTAGCCCGCAACCTGCCGAACGCGTGATGCCGATGCTGACCGATCGCCGCCCCATCCTCCTCGCCAACGCCCGCGTCGTCGACCCCTCCAGGGATTTCGACGGTGTCGGCGACGTCCTCATCGCCGACGGCATCATCCGCGAGACCCGTCGCGGCATCGGCGCTGCCGGCGTCCCTGAAGGCACCGACATCGTCAACTGCTCCGGCAAGGTCGTCGCGCCCGGCCTGATCGACATGCGCGCCTTCGTCGGCGAGCCCGGCTTCAGCCATCGCGAGACCTTCGCCACCGCGAGCCAGGCGGCTGCGACCGGCGGCATCACCACCATCATCTGCCAGCCCGACACGTCTCCGGTCATCGACAACTCGGCGACCGTCGACTTCGTGATGCGCCGCGCCCGCGACACCGCGATCGTCAACATCCAGCCGATGGCCGCCCTCACCAAGGGCATGCACGGTCAGGAGATGACCGAGTTCGGCTTGCTCAAGGCCGCGGGCGCCGTCGCCTTCTGCGATAGCGCCAGAAGCGTGACCAATGCGCAGGTGATGCGCCGCGCGCTGACCTACGCGCGCGATTTCGACGCGCTGATCGTCCACTACACCGAGGACCCCGATCTCGTCGGCGAGGGCGTGATGAACGAAGGCGAGTTCGCATCGCGGCTCGGCCTGGTCGGCATCCCGAATGCCGCCGAGGCGGTAATCCTCGAACGCGACATGCGCCTCGTCGCGTTGACCGGCGGCCGCTATCACGCGGCCTCGCTGACCTGCATCGACTCGCTCGACATCCTGCAGCGCGCCCGCGATGCCGGCCTCCCCGTCAGCGCCTCGGTCTCGATCAACCATCTCGCGCTGAACGAGAACGACATCGGGCCCTACCGATCCTTCCTGAAGCTGTCGCCGCCGCTGCGGACCGAGGACGACCGCCGCGCGCTGGTGGCCGCGACCGCCTCCGGCCTGCTCGACGTCATCATGTCCGACCACAATCCGCAGGACGTCGAGGTCAAGCGCCTGCCCTTCGCGGAAGCCGCTCCCGGCGCCGTCGGTCTGGAAACAATGCTGCCGGCGGGTCTGCGCCTCGTTCACAACGGCGAGCTGGAACTGAAGACGCTGATCCGGGCAATGTCGACCCGCCCGGCCGAGCTGCTCGGCCTGCCTGGTGGAACCCTGCGCGCGGGCAGCCCGGCCGATGTCATTGTGATCGACCCCGACGTGCCCTGGGTGGTCGATCCCGCCGACCTCAAATCACCCTGCAAGAACACCCCGTTCGACGAGGCCCGCTTTACAGGCCGCGTGGTGCGCACCATTGTCGGCGGTCGCACGGTGTACGAGCATGTCTGACGTGCAAGATCGTTCGAGGCAATTCAGCCTTTGGAGACTCAGCCATGGGGCTTGAAGCCTTCCTGCCGGTGGCTTTCGTCATCGGCTACCTCTTCGGCTCGATTCCGTTCGGGCTGGTCCTGACCAGGCTCGCCGGCACGCAGGATATTCGCTCGATCGGCTCCGGCAGCATCGGCGCCACCAACGTGCTGCGCACGGGCAGCAAGGCTCTTGCCGCAGGCACCCTGTTGCTCGATGCGCTCAAGGGCACCGCGGCTGTGGTGATTGCCGGCTATCTTGCCGGCCCCAACGCCGCCATGGTGGCCGGGCTCGGAGCGTTCCTCGGTCATCTCTTCCCGGTCTGGCTCAAGTTCAGGGGTGGCAAGGGCGTCGCCACCTACATCGGCGTCCTGCTCGGCCTGTTCTGGCCCGGCATGGTGGTGTTCTGCCTGCTTTGGCTGGCGACCGCCTTAACCACCCGCTATTCGTCGCTCTCGGCGCTGGTGGCGGCCTTCATCACGCCGATATTCCTGTGGTGGTTCGGGCACCTCGCGCTCGCAGCATTGTTCGCGGTGCTGACGCTGCTGATGTTCTACGCGCATCGCGAGAACATCAAGCGGTTGCAAGGGGGCAAGGAAAGCCGCATCGGCGAGAAGGCGTAGCGCATTTCCAGAGAAGCCGGGCATCTACGGATACCGAAGCAACCCTTCTGCATTATATGCCCAAATCCTGTTCGCAACTCGCGGCCGAATCACGGTTGTATTGGCGAGCGGGTTCCGAGCCTGTCATCCTGACGGCGGAAATGGCGGCGGTTGCTCAGCATGAGCGAGAAGATTGTCGGCACGCATGACGGAGTTGGTTCGCTGGGTGCTTCCTGCACCGCAGCAAGCCGTCTGCTCTCGACGACCAATATCTGGTCCGACTCGCCCTCGCTTCCGCCAAAGTCTCTTCCGGACTTGCCGCCAGCGGCACAACTCGATGTGATCGCGCAAGCGCCCGCGACGGTCGAGGTCGCGACCAGAGCTGCGCCGGTCGGGCCCGCGCAGGCACGCTCCGACCAATGGCCGCCGCGAAGACTCTCGCTGGCGCTCCAGGGCGGCGGCACCTTTGCCGCCTTCACGTGGGGCGTGCTGGAGCGGCTGCTGGAAGAGCCCATCGAGATCGACACGATCAGCGGCGCTAGTGCCGGCGCGATCAATGCGCTCCTGCTCGGCTCCGGCCTCGCGGAGGGCGGCCGCGAAGCTGCACGTAGCCGGCTGAGCCGGTTCTGGCTTCGCCTGATGCATGAGGCCTCGTTTCGCTCGCTGATGCTGGTCGGTGGCTTCTCGCCGGCGGGAAGCTCGGTCGCGTTCGGTCCGACCTTGCGCTCCGGCCATTTCGATCCGTTCGATCTCGATCCGCTCAGGCAGGCGTTGTCGCGCGACATCGACTTTTCCGCGCTGCGTGGCGCCCGCTGTCCAAAGCTGCTGATCGCGGCGACGCGGATCCGTGACGGGCAGCAGCAGATCTTCCGCAACGACGCCCTCACCGCCGACGTCGCGCTGGCCTCGACCTGCCCGCCGCTGGTTCACTGTGCCGTCGAGATCGACGGCGAGGCCTATTGGGACGGCGGCTTCGGCGGCAATCCGCCCCTGCTGCGGCTGGCGCAGGAGACGACAACGTCCGACGTCCTGCTGGTCCAGGTCACGCCGGCGCGCGACGGCTACGTGCCGATCACGCTCGCTGCGATCGACCGCAGGCTTGACCAGATCGCGGCCAACGCGGCGCTCAATGCCGAGATCGCCGCGATCGAATGGGCGAAGGCGCATGCCGCACCGTCGCTGCGCCTCACCAGGATCGCGGCAGAAGACTCCGTTGACGGCCTGGCGCAGCGCTCATCGACCGATCTCGGCCGCGGCTTCATTCGGCAACTGCACCGGAGCGGCCGTCACGCTGCCGAGCGCTGGCTCGGGCAAGACGTGACGAGCAATGAGACTCAACGCAAATTGCCCGCGGCCGAACCGGCGCTAGCCTGACTTCGCCAGCGCGTCCTCCAGGAACCACGCCGCAGCGAGTGCGACCGGATCGTTGCCGAAGCGCGCGATCACCTGCACGCCAACAGGCAGGCCACCCACCTTCAGCACCGGCACGTTGACACAAGGATTGCCCATCAGGGTCCAGAGCCGGTTGTAGCGGGGATCGCCTGTCGTCGCGAGCTCCTTGGCCGGCGCCGTGCCCGGCGCCGAATAGGTCAGGAGCACGTCGATGCCCTCGAACAGCTCGCCGAGCTCGCGGCGGCCACGACGGCTGATCCGGCGCGCATTGTCATAGTCCTTCGGCGTCAGATTGGCGGTCGCATCGAGGCTTGCCCGCAGCATCGGCGCGATCTCGTCGTGACGCTCCGAAAACTCCCAGGCCAGCGCGCGATGCGCCTCGAAATCCTGGACGATGGGATGGATGCGCCAGGCCTCCTGCACGGCCTCAGGCAGATCGATGGTCTGCACACTGGCACCGGCACGTTCGGCGGCTTTGATCGCGGCCTGCAAGCCCTCTTCGGCCGCCGGCTCCACGCTGCCTGCAAACTCCTGCCTGACCACGCCGATGCGAGGCGATTTCGCCGGAACGATGCCGGCAAATTCGGTGCGCCCCGTCATGGCCAACAATCCGCGCGCGAGATCTTCCGCCCGCGATCCAAACAGGCCGACGGTGTCGAGCGCCCACGAATAGCACTTCACGCCGACCGTCGGCAGCATGCGGAATGACGGCTTGATCGCGGCGGTCCCGCAATAGGCGGCGGGCCGGATCACCGAGCCACCGGTCTGGGTGCCCAGCGCCAGCGGGATCATGCCGGCGCCGACGGCCGCCGCCGAGCCCGAGGACGAGCCGCCCGGCGTGTGGCCAAGGTTATGCGGATTGAGCGTCGGCGTTGGATCTCGCGAGGCGAACGCCGTTGTCGTGGTCTTGCCGATGATGGTGGCGCCCGCCCGCTTCAGCATCATCACGACGGGTGCGTCGGCGCGCGGCTGCCAGCCACGATAGATCTCCGAGCCCATCTCGGTCGGCATGCTGGCGGTGTCGATGATGTCCTTGATCCCGACCGCGATGCCGCGCAGGGGACCCGTGGCCTGCGCTCTTGCCGACTTGTCGTGGCGGACGAAGGCACGGACGTCCTTCTCCTTGGCCTCGATCGCCGCGTGCGACTGGACGATGGCGGCATCGGGCGACAACTCGCCCGCTTCAATGCGGCGCTGGAGGTCGGCGAGTGAGATCATGGCAACATCCTTCTTATTGGCATCGCTTTTAACATCGGGGCGAAGTCGCGCAAGCACACGCCGCTGTTGCGCAACGCCCTCAGGTTGTTCCATGCTGTGCCTGCAAGGAGACGCCGTGGACGCCATCAATTCGAGCGTGGAGCTGACCGAGGCTGAGCGGATCGACCGGCTGCGGCTGATCCGTTCCGACAATGTGGGCCCGCGCACCTTCCGCTCGCTGCTCGATCATTTCGGCACCGCGCGCGCCGCGCTGGAGCGGCTGCCGGATCTGGCGCGGCGCGGCGGCGCGCAGCGATCGGGGCGCATCTGCAGCGCCGACGAAGCCAAGGCCGAGCTTGCCGCGAGCCGCAAGTTCGGCATCGCCTGGCTTGCGCCGGGCGAGGACGGCTATCCGGCCCGGCTGGCGATGATCGACGATGCGCCGCCGCTGCTCGCCGTGCGCGGTGACGCGAAAACCTTGATGCGGCCGATGATTGCGATCGTCGGCTCGCGCAATGCCTCCGGCGCGGGGCTGAAGTTCGCCGGCCAGCTCGCGCGCGAGCTCGGCGAAGCCGGCTTCGTCGTCATCTCCGGCCTGGCCCGCGGCGTCGATCAGGCCGCGCATCGCACGAGCGTCGACGGCGGCACGGTCGCAGTGCTGGCCGGCGGGCATGATCGCATCTATCCGCCCGAGCATGGCGATCTCCTCACCGCGATCCTCGACCACGCGGGCGCCGCGATCTCCGAGATGCCGCTCGGCCACGAGCCGCGCGCCCGTGACTTCCCTCGCCGCAACCGGCTGATCTCGGGCGCCTCGCTCGGCGTGGTCGTGGTGGAGGCAGCGCACCGCTCGGGTTCGCTGATCACCGCGCGCATGGCGGCCGAACAGGGCCGCGAGGTGTTCGCCGTGCCGGGCTCGCCGCTCGACCCGCGCGCCGCCGGCGCGAACGATCTGATCAAGCAGGGCGCAACGCTGGTCACGGAAGCCGCCGACATCGTCAACGCGGTCCAGCCGATCATGGAGCGGCCGCTGATGCGTCCGGCTGAAGAGCCCGACAGCGAGCCGTTCGAGAGCGATCCGCAGGGCCACGACCGCGACCAGATCACCGGCCTGCTCGGCCCTGCCCCTGTGACGATCGACGACCTCGTGCGGATGTCGGGCGCCTCGCCCGCGATCGTGCGCACCGTGCTGCTGGAGCTCGAGCTTGCCGGAAAGCTCGAGCGTCATGGCGGCGGGTTGGTGTCGCTGATCTAGTTATCGTTGCGCTGATCGAAACGTGTCCGTGCAGCCTCGATCTGCCCCAGATGCTCCATTGCCCATCTGCCGAGGGCCTCGACCGGCTGCGACAGCCCGCGGCCGAGATCGGTCAGCTCGTAATCGACGCGCGGCGGAATGGTCGGAAAGATCGTGCGCGTGACGAGGCCGTCGCGCTCCAGCCCGCGCAGCGTCAGGGTCAGCATCCGCTGCGAGATACCGTTGATCATGCGTTTGAGCTCATTGAAGCGCTTCGGCCCGCCGCCGAGCATCATGATCACGAACACGCTCCATTTGTCGCCGACGCGGGACAGCACGGAGGCGACCCCGCGGCAGTCGGCATGGTTGGGATCCGGCCTCGCATCTGACCCTGGATTTGGCCTCGGCGAGGCAGGCAAATCAGTGTTCTCAGGTTTCAACAATGTGCCCATGGCTCAAAAAAGTGCGTTCTTGCGGGGATTTCGATAGTCACTCATGTAGCTCTGGTTACAAACTTATACCAGGGTGACCTCGAATGAAACTCCTCCATATCGACTCCAGCGTGCTCGGCCCCCACTCCGTCTCCCGGCAGGTTTCCGCCGCCATCGTCGATCGGCTCCGGCAGGCGACCCCCGCGCTCGACATCGTCTATCGCGACCTGACCCAGATCCCGCTCGCCCATCTCTCCGGCTCCCACCTCGCAGCCGCGCAAGGCGCGCCGGCGCCGGCTGAACTGGCGCCCGACCTCGCCGCCAGCGCTGCCGCGCTGGACGAGTTCCTGGCCGCCGACATCGTCGTGATCGGCGCGCCCATGTACAATTTCACCATTCCGAGCCAGCTCAAGGCCTGGATCGACCGCATTCTCGTTGCGGGCAAGACATTCAGCTATGGGGCGAATGGACCGCAGGGCCTTGCCGGCGGAAAGCGCGTGATCGTGGCGATCTCGCGCGGCGGCTATTACGGCGCGGAGACGCCCTACGCGGCCGGCGAACATCTCGAGACCTATCTGCGTTGGGTGTTCGGCTTCATCGGCATCACCGATCCCGAATTCATCTTCGCCGATGGCATTCAGGTCGGACCGGACCATCGCGAGAAGGCGCTCGCAGGCGCGCTCCAGGCTGCAATCAGCCTGCGCGCAGCCTAGAGCTCACGACAGCTGACCCGTCGGGCGCAACTCGCGTGTTGCGCCCGACCGGGTTCGCTGGGCCGATCAACCGCGATAGATCGGCGCGCCGCTCGGAGAGGCCACCGCACCGCCGTCGACGAAGATCTCCTGGCCCTGCACATGCGCGGAATCATCCGAGGCCAGGAACAGCACCGTCTTCGCAACATGATCGGTTTCGCCGAGACGGCCGAGCGGCGTCGACAGCGCGATCCGCTTCTCGAATGCCTTCTCGGCATCTGGCGTCGCGGTCGCAGGTCCCCAGATCGGCGTACGGGTCGCACCGGGCGCCACGACATTGACGCGGATGCCGCGCGGCGACAGCTCCGATGCCATGATCCGCGCCATCGCGCGCACGCCGGCCTTCGCGGCACCGTAGGCCGAGTAGCCGGGAATGCCGAGTACCGAGATCACCGACCCGTTGAGGATGATGGAGCCGTTGTCGTTGAGATGAGGCAGCGCGGATTGGACGGTGAAGAACACGCTGGTCAGGTTGGTGCTGATGACTTTCTCGAAGACATCAAGCGTTGCCGAGCCGAGCGGCGTGCCGCCGGCGATGCCGGCATTGGCGAACACGATGTCGAACTTGCCGAATTTTTCGGCGCCTTGCTTGATCGCAGCGTCCGTCGCGGCGATGTCGGTGGCATCGGCAGCGAGCGCGAGGGCGTTCGGCCCGAGCTCCTTCGCGGCGGCCTCCAGTGTCTCCTTGTTGCGGCCGGTGATCACCACTTTCGCGCCCTCGGCCACGAACAGCTTTGCGGTCGCAAGGCCAATGCCGCTGTTGCCGCCGGTGATCAGGGCCGTCTTGTTCTTCAGTCTCACGTTAGCCTCCAGTGGTTGCATAATAAAACCAATTTGCCATCTAGGGCATATGGTTTTATAATGCAACCACACAAGCGTGTGATCGACGCCGGACTTGGCGAAATGCTGTGAGACATGGACGATGGTGAAACGAACGAGCTTCGAAAGCGATTCCTGCCCGGTCGCACGGGCGCTGGACGCGATCGGCGATTGGTGGTCGCTGCTGATCATCCGTGAGGCGCTGTCCGGCCAGCGCCGCTTCGGCGAGTTTCAGAACAGGCTCGGCATGGCCAAGAACATCTTGTCGGCGCGGCTGCGCGCGTTGGTCGATCACGGTATCCTGGCGACCGCCCCCGCCTCCGACGGCAGCGCGTATCAAGAATATGTGCTGACGCCAAAGGGCCGCGGTACCTTCCCGATCCTGGTCGCGCTGCGGCAATGGAGTGAGGAATTCGACGATCGCCCCGAGGAAATCGCGACCATCCTGGTTGATCGCGAGAAGGGCCGCCCGGTGAAGAAGCTGGAGATGCGCGCGGAGGACGGGCGGCTGCTCAGCTCGGCGGAGACAATGCTGAAGCCGCGGCCGGCTCCGCGACGGCGATCGGCCTGAACGCGCACGGCTGCCACCACGCTGTCATTGCGAGGTCAGAGCCCCGCGCTCTCAATCTGTCACCGTCACCCTGGGCGTCCGCTCACGCCTCCAGCGACAACGGCTTTGCCGTTGCGCGGGGATCACGGAACCAGCAGCATGTCATGTTCACGACAGCTTGCGCTTGCTCCGCAGCCTCAAGTGCTCGTCGGCCTCGAGCTGCGTCATGCCTAATAAATAATGTAGCACGTGCAGCTTGTGGCGCTCGGCGAGCTTGCGCAGGGCGGCGCTCTGCTCGGCAATGAAGGCGACCGCCTCATCCGCCCCGCCTTCGCCCGGTTCCTCGTGGCGCGAGCCCCCCGGCGCGCCTGATGCGACGCGCGGCCGTTTCTTTCCCGGCTTAGTCACCAGACCCCACCCCGAATCCATGCCCCGGTGAAACATTACGCCGACATCGGCCGCAACTCCAAGGTGGTATTCTGCAACTTTCTCGATATGAAACTTTTCCCATCGCGGCGGCCTTCAACACCCTTCGATTTGACAGGAACGACCTCACCACCCATGTTCGGGTCGAAACGGCCGACCCGAGTCCTTTCGTTTTCGGCCCAAGATTTTCCCATAAGTTACTGGAACTACATGAATATCGTCATTGTGGAGTCGCCGGCGAAAGCCAAGACGATCAACAAATATCTGGGCTCGTCCTACGAGGTCCTGGCTTCGTTCGGCCATGTCCGCGACCTGCCCGCCAAGAACGGCTCCGTCGATCCCGAGGCCAATTTCAAGATGATCTGGGAGGTCGACCCCAAGGCGGCCGGCCGGCTCAACGACATCGCCAAGTCCCTGAAGAACGCCGATCGCCTGATTCTCGCCACCGACCCTGATCGCGAGGGCGAGGCCATCTCCTGGCACGTGCTGGAGGTGCTGAAGGAAAAGCGCGCGCTGAAGGACCAGAAGATCGAGCGTGTGGTGTTCAACGCCATCACCAAGCAGGCGGTCACGGACGCGATGAAGCATCCGCGCCAGATCGACGGTGCGCTGGTCGACGCCTATATGGCGCGCCGTGCGCTGGACTATCTGGTCGGCTTCACCCTCTCGCCCGTGCTGTGGCGTAAGCTGCCGGGCGCCCGCTCGGCCGGCCGCGTGCAGTCGGTGGCGCTGCGCCTCGTGTGCGACCGCGAGCTCGAGATCGAGAAGTTCGTCGCGCGCGAATATTGGTCGCTGATCGCAACCCTCTTGACCCCGCGCGGCGATGCGTTCGAGGCCCGCCTCGTCGGCGCCGACGGCAAGAAGATCCAGCGCCTCGACATCGGCACCGGCGCGGAAGCCGAAGACTTCAAGAAGGCGCTGGAAGCCGCCAGCTATGCCGTCACCGCGGTCGACGCAAAGCCGGCCCGGCGCAATCCGCAGGCGCCCTTCACCACCTCGACGCTGCAGCAGGAAGCTAGCCGCAAATACGGCTTCGCGCCGGCGCACACGATGCGCATCGCCCAGCGCCTCTATGAAGGCATCGACATCGGCGGCGAGACCACCGGACTCATTACTTATATGCGTACCGACGGCGTGCAGATCGATCCGTCCGCGATCACCCAGGCGCGCAAGGTGATCGGCGAGGATTACGGCAACGCCTACGTGCCGGACGCGCCGCGCCAGTATCAGGCCAAGGCCAAGAACGCCCAGGAAGCGCACGAAGCGATCCGCCCGACCGACATGTCCCGCCGCCCCGACAGCATGAGCCGCAGGCTCGATGCCGATCAGGCGAAACTCTATGAGCTGATCTGGAAGCGCACCATCGCGAGCCAGATGGAATCCGCCGAGCTGGAGCGCACCACCGTCGACATCGCGGCGAAGGCGGGTGGCCGCACGCTCGAGCTGCGCGCCACCGGTCAGGTCGTCAAGTTCGACGGCTTCCTCGCGCTCTACCAGGAAGGCCGCGACGACGAGGAAGACGAGGATTCGCGCCGCCTGCCCGCGATGAGCCCGAACGACGCGCTCAAGCGGCAGAGCCTGTCGGTCACCCAGCATTTCACCGAGCCGCCGCCGCGCTTCTCCGAGGCCTCGCTCGTCAAGCGCATGGAAGAACTCGGCATCGGCCGGCCCTCGACCTATGCCTCGATCCTCCAGGTGCTGAAGGACCGCGGCTACGTCAAGCTGGAGAAGAAGCGCCTGCACGGCGAGGACAAGGGCCGCGTCGTGGTCGCGTTCCTCGAAAGCTTCTTTGCCCGCTACGTCGAATACGATTTCACCGCCAATCTGGAAGAGCAGCTCGACCGCATCTCCAACAATGAGATCTCCTGGCAGCAGGTGCTGAAGGATTTCTGGACCGGCTTCATCGGCGCCGTCGACGAGATCAAGGATCTGCGCGTGGCGCAGGTGCTCGACGTGCTCGACGACATGCTCGGACAGCACATCTATCCGCCGCGGCCCGATGGGGGCGACATCAGGCAGTGCCCCAGCTGCGGCAATGGCCGTCTCAATCTCAAGGCCGGCAAGTTCGGCGCCTTCGTCGGCTGCTCGAACTATCCTGAGTGCCGCTACACCCGCCAGCTCGCCGCCGATGGCGAGGCGACTGCCGACCGCTCGCTCGGCCAGGACCCCGAGACCGGTCGCGATGTCTGGGTCAAGGCCGGCCGCTTCGGCCCCTACATCCAGCTCGGCGAGCAGAAGGACTACGAGGAAGGCGAGAAGCCGAAGCGCGCAGGCATCCCGAAGGGTACCTCGCCCGGCGATGTCGAGCTCGAGCTCGCGCTCAAGCTGCTGTCGCTGCCGCGCGAGATCGGCAAGCATCCGGAAACCGGCCAGCCCATCACCGCGGGTCTCGGCCGCTTTGGGCCGTTCGTGAAGCACGAGAAGACCTATGCCAGCCTGGAAGCCGGCGACGAGGTGTTCGACATCGGCCTCAACCGCGCGGTCACGCTGATCGCGGAGAAGGTCGCCAAGGGCCCGAGCCGCCGCTTCGGCGCCGATCCCGGCAAGGCGATCGGCGATCATCCGACGCTGGGCACCGTCACCGTCAAGAGCGGCCGTTACGGCGCTTACGTCACCGCCGGCGGCGTCAACGCGACGATCCCGGCCGAGTTCGAAAAGGACACCGTCACGCTGCCGCAGGCGATCGCGCTGATCGACGAGCGCGCGGCCAAGGGCGGCGGCAAGAAGCCGAAAAAGGCCGCAAAGCCGGCCAAGGCCAAGAAGGCTGTGGCGAAGGCCGCGGACGGCGAGGACGCCGCGCCAAAGCCGAAGAAACCGGCCGCGAAGAAAGCCGCGGCCAAATCGAAAACCGAATCCATCAGCAAGGCGCGCGCCGCCGTGCCGTCGTCGGCCAAGACGTCGCCGACCAAGGCCGCCGCCAGCAAGGCTCCGGCCAAGAAGAGTGCCGGCAAGCCTTGAACAAGACTTGAGATCAAGAATTAGAGGCTAAGTGAAACGCAAAAATGACCGTGGCTTTCCCGACAGGCAAGCCATCGTCGCCTTCATCAAGGCAAATCCAGGAAAGGTCGGGACTCGCGAAATTGCGCGCGAGTTCGGCCTGAAGAACGCCGATCGCGTCGAGCTCAAGCGCATGCTCCGCGAGCTCGCCGACGACGGGACCATCAAGAAAAAACGTCACAAGGTGTCCGAGCCGGACGCGCTGCCGCCGACCCTTGTCGCCGACATTACCGGACGCGACTCCGACGGCGAATTGATCGCCTCCCCCGCGGAATGGGACGAGGTCGAAAGCGGCGAGCCGCCGAAGATCCGCATCCAGATGCCGCGCCGGCCAAAGCCGGGCACCGTCGCCGGTGTTCGCGACCGCGTGCTGCTGCGCGTCGAGCCGAGCAACGAGGCCGAAGGCCCGGCCTATCTCGGCCACGTCATCAAGGTCTTCGACAAGGCCAAGAGCCGTATCCTCGGCGTGTTCCGCAGCCTTCCCGAAGGCGGCGGCCGGCTCGTGCCCGTCGACAAGAAGGCCGCCGACCGCGAACTGAACATCGCGGCGGCCGATACGCACGGCGCGCAGGACGGCGACCTCGTCAGCGTCGACATCGTCCGCACGCGCAGCTTTGGGCTTGCGTCCGGCCGGGTCAAGGAGAAGCTCGGCTCGGTCAAGTCGGAGAAGGCGATCAGCCTGATCGCAATCTACGCCCATGACATCCCCCTGCAATTCTCACCTGCCGCCGAGCGCGAGGCGGAAGCCGCAGAGCCCGCGAACCTGAAGGGGCGCGAGGACTGGCGCGACGTGCCGCTCGTCACCATCGATCCGCCGGACGCGAAAGATCATGACGACGCGGTGCACGCCGAGCCCGATCCTGATCCGAACAACAAAGGCGGCTTCATCGTCAACGTCGCCATCGCCGATGTCAGCTTCTACGTCCGGCCGGGGACCGCGCTCGACCGCGACGCGCTCGACCGCGGCAACTCGGTCTACTTCCCCGACCGCGTCGTGCCGATGCTGCCCGAGCGCATCTCCAACAATCTGTGCTCGCTGGTGCCGGGCGAGCCGCGCGGCGCGCTCGCGGTGCGGATGGTGCTCGGCCCCGACGGCCGCAAGCGTTCGCACAGTTTTCATCGCATCCTGATGCGCTCCGCCGCAAAGCTGAGCTACGCGCAGGCGCAGGCCGCGATCGACGGCCGGCCGGACGACGCCACCGGCCCCCTACTCGATCCGATCCTGCGGCCGCTCTATGCCGCCTATGCCTGCGCCAAGCGCGCACGCGACGAGCGCGATCCGCTCAATCTCGATCTGCCCGAGCGCAAGATCCTCCTGAAGAGCGACGGCACGGTCGACCGCGTCGTCGTGCCTGAAAGGCTCGACGCGCACAAGCTGATCGAGGAGTTCATGATCCTCGCCAACGTCGCCGCGGCCGAGATGCTGGAGAAGAAGTCGCTCCCGCTGATCTACCGCGTGCACGACGAGCCGACATTGGAGAAGGTCCACGCGCTCAGTGAATTTCTTGAAACGCTGGACATCCCCTTCACCAAATCAGGCGCGCTGCGCCCCACCCTGTTCAACCGCGTGCTGGCCCAGCTCGAAGGCCATGATTATTACCCGTTGGTGAGCGAGGTGGTGCTGCGGGCCCAGGCGCAGGCCGAATATTCCTCCGAGAATTACGGTCATTTCGGCCTGAACCTGCGCCGCTACGCGCACTTCACCTCGCCGATCCGACGCTATGCCGACCTCGTCGTGCACCGCGCGCTGGTTCGCGCGCTCGGCCTCGGCGAAGGCGCCCTGCCCGACAGCGAGTCGCCTGAAAGCCTCGGCGAGGTCGCCGCCCACATCTCGGTGACGGAACGCCGCGCGATGAAGGCGGAGCGCGAGACCGTCGACCGCCTGATCGCCCACCATCTCGCCGATCGCATCGGTTCAAGCTTCCAGGGCCGCGTCTCCGGCGTCACGCGCGCCGGCCTGTTCGTCAAGCTTGCCGAGACCGGCGCCGACGGCCTGATCCCGATCCGATCCCTCGGCACGGAATATTTCAACTATGACGAGGGCCGGCACGCCCTCGTCGGCACGCGCAGCGGCACCATGTATCAGCTCGGCGACGTGGTCGACGTCCGCCTGATAGAAGCTGCTCCCATCGCGGGCGCGCTGCGCTTCGAGCTGCTGTCGTCGGCCAGTGAAAGCGCGCCGCGAGGCCGCAGGCCATCCGGCCCGCAACGCCGCCCCTCGTTCAAGGCGCATCCCGGACGCAGCCCGGATAAAAAACGCAAGCCGGCAAAACAGAAGTCCGGCAAGCCGAAGAAGGGCAAAGGAAAGAACAAGGCAAAAGGCGGGGGTAAAAAGGGCAAAGCATGGTGACGACGAGCACGGCCCCAAAAATCTGGACGCGCGAGACGGGTCTGGTCGAGAAGCGAGATCTCTGGACGGCAATGAAGCGCGGCTTTCGCGGCCGCTGCCCGCGCTGCGGCGAGGGAAAGCTGTTCCGCGCCTTCCTGAAGACCGCGGACAATTGCGCCAAATGCGGCCTCGATTTCACGCCGCATCGCGCCGACGATCTGCCGGCCTATCTCGTGATCGTCATCGTCGGCCACATCGTGGTGCCGGCCGTCTTGTGGATCGAAACCAATTATACCACGCCGGTCTGGATCAGCTTCGCCGCCTATCTGCCCTTCACCTTCGTCGCTTCACTGGCGCTGCTGCAACCCGTCAAGGGAGCTGTGGTCGGCTTGCAATGGGCTCTGCGCATGCACGGGTTTGACGAGAACCCTCCGGATGGTATTCCGCCTGTCTAAGCCAAATAAGCAAGAACGGTCTGGGTGAGGACATGACGGATACGACGCAAGTTGCGGAGAAAGCCCGGGTTCACGAGGAAAAGGAAGCGGACCACCATCCGTATTTCCGCCCGAGGGATGCGGCGACCCTGATCCTGGTCGATCGCAGCGGCGCGATTCCGAAAGTGCTGGTCGGCAAGCGCCACGACAAGGTGGTGTTCATGCCCGGAAAGTTCGTCTTCCCGGGCGGGCGCGTCGACAAGGCCGACTATCGCGTGCCCTGTGCGGCGCCGATCACGGCCGAGCTCGAGACCAATCTCGCCAAGGGCAGCCCGAAGACGCCGGCCTCGCGCGCGAAGTCGCTGGCCATCGCCGCGATCCGCGAAGCCTGCGAAGAGACGGGACTCTGCCTCGGCCGCAGGTCCGAGGGCAAGACGCCGAAGCTCGACGGCCCCTGGAAGCCGTTCGCCGACGCAGGCCTGCTGCCCGATCCCTCCAGCCTGTTCCTGATCGCCCGCGCCATCACTCCGCCCGGCCGCGTCAAGCGTTTCGACACGCGCTTCTTCACCGCGGATGCCTCCGCGATCACCCACCGCGTCGACGGCGTGATCCATGCCGATGCCGAGCTGGTCGAGCTGGTCTGGGTCGAGCTCGGCTCGAAGCCGCTCGCCGATCTGCATCCGATGACGCGTAACGTCCTCAACGAGCTCGACACCCGCCTGGCCACCGGCCCGCTCCGCCACGACGCGCCGGTGCCGTTCTTCCATTTCTATGGCGGCAAGATGCAGAAGGACATTTTGGGCTAGGTCCGGCGCCAAGCCCTCGTTCGTCATTGCGGGACGCAGCTCTCTCCTCTCGTCATTCCGGGGCGCGCGTCGCGCGAACCCGGAATCCATTCATCCACCGTCTCCGCGGCCCGATGGATTCTCAGGTGCGCAATTGCGCACCATAGCTCGCCGCTCCGCGGCGCCCCGGAATGACGAGAACATGCTGAGCGCACATCAAAAAACAAAATAATCTTCCCGCCTCTCCCGATGGCGGAGTTCCCCGCCATGCCTATGTCTTCCCGAGCGTCACCAAGAACGGACCCCGGGCGATGGCACAACGGCAACTCAAGCTTGGCGCATTCATGCGCCCGATCAGCATCCACACCGGCGCCTGGCGCTATCCCGGGGCCTGGCCCGACGCCAATTTCAACTTCTCGCACATCAAGACGCTGATCCAGAAGTTAGAGGCCGGCAAGTTCGACGCCTTCTTCATGGCCGATCACCTCGCCGTGCTGAACATGCCGATCAACGCGCTGAAGCGCAGCCACACCGTCACGTCGTTCGAGCCATTCACGCTGCTGTCGGCGCTCTCGACCGTCACCGAGCGCATCGGCCTGATCGCGACGGGCTCGACCACCTTCGACGAGCCGTATCACGTCGCGCGCCGCTTCGCCTCGCTCGACCATCTCAGCGGCGGCCGCGCCGGCTGGAATATCGTCACCACCTCGAACCCGGACGCGGCGCTGAATTTCGGCCTCGACGACCACATGGAGCACGCCGAGCGTTACAAGCGCGCCCGCGAGTTCTACGACGTCGTCACCGGTCTTTGGGATTCCTTCGCCGACGATGCCTTCGTGCGCGACGTCGAGAGCGGGCTGTTCGTCGATCCAGCCAAGATGCACACGCTCGACCACAACGGCAAATATCTGAAAGTGCGCGGCCCCCTCAACATCGCCCGACCCGTGCAGGGCTGGCCTGTGATCGTGCAGGCCGGCGCCTCCGAAGACGGCAAGCAGCTCGCGGCCGAGACCGCCGAAGCCGTCTTCACCGGCGGCGGCAGCCTCGCCGACGGGCAGAAGCTCTATGCCGACATCAAGGGCCGCATGGAGAAGATCGGCCGCGATCCCGAGCATCTCAAGATTCTCCCAGGCGCCTTCGTCGTGGTCGGCGACAGCGTCGATGAAGCCAGGGAGAAGCGCGCGCTGCTCGACAGCCGCGTGCATTACGACAGCGCCATCGCCTCGCTCTCCGTCATCCTCGGCACGGATGCTTCCGGCTTCGATCCGGATGGTCCCCTCCCCGACATTCCCGAGACCAATGCCAGCAAGAGCGGCCGCCAGCGCATGGTCGATCTCGCCGCCCGCGACAAGCTCACCGTGCGCCAGCTCGCCCAGCGCGTCGGCGGCTACGGCGGGCTGTCCTTCGTCGGCACCGCCAAGACCATTGCCGACCAGATGGAGGAATGGCTGGTCGGGCACGGCTCCGACGGCTTCAACATCATGTTCCCGTTCCTGCCCGCCGGCCTCGACGATTTCGTCGACAAGGTGGTCCCGGAGCTGCAGCGGCGCGGGATTTTCCGCAAGGAGTATGAAGGGACCACTTTGCGAGAGAATCTGGGCCTGCCACGGCCGAAAAACCGGTTCTTCGAGGCGTAATAGGCCCGATTTGAGTGGTTTTCGGGGTGTAAAACCTTGACATCAGGCGGTTTCTGGCTAGGTTGCCGGCCAACGCGGGCCGTTTGGCCGGCTCCAGATTCCCTTCATTCCTGAGGTTCTGAACATGGCCAAAGCGGTCACCATCAAGGTCAAGCTCGTGTCCTCGGCCGACACCGGCTTCTACTACGTCGCCAAGAAGAATTCGCGCACCATGACCGACAAGCTGGTCAAGAAGAAGTACGACCCGGTTGCGCGCAAGCACGTCGAATTCCGCGAAGCCAAGATCAAGTAAGATCGGCTTAAGCGTCGAGGAGTTTTGCGGGGCCCTTTCGGGCCCCGTTTTATTTTGTGCCATCTCGTGTCCCGGACGCGCTGCAGCGTGCAACGCTGCTGCGCAGAGCCGGGACCCGGAGGCCAACACGGCACAAGGGAGACATGGGCCCCGGCTCTGCAGCGCTTTGTTGGACGTGACGCTGCGCTGCGTCCGGGACACGAGAGCTGAGGACACCTACCCCCACACTGAGATCTGCACGGTCGGCGCGCTGGAGCATGTGTGACCCACCTCGCAGAGCACCCTGACCGGATTCACTATCTCCTGCGTCATCGTCGCATGAATCCGGTCTATTGCCGTGAAAAGCCATTTGCCCCTGCTGGATCCGCTCCGCTTCGCCGCCGCGCTCGGCGTCGCCATTTTCCACCAGATGTTCTGGTCCTGGGCCTGGGTGTCGATCGGCGTGCCGGGTTTCGAACGTCACGTCGCCGCCGACGTACTTTACCCCTCCGCCGCGTCCTACACCTGGTTCGGCTGGGTCGGCGTCGAGATCTTCTTTGTCATCTCCGGTTTCGTCATTGCGAATTCGGCCTGCCAATCCTCGCCTGGCGCGTTTCTGCTCGGCCGCGCGCTCAGGCTTTATCCGGCGGTCTGGATCTGCGCCACCGCCACTCTCCTGGTCCTGCTGATATTCGGGAGCGGGCCGGCCTCCGAATTCATCCTGCCCTACATTCATGCCATGCTGATGGTCCCAAAGGGCGTCACCGGCGACTGGCTCGACGAGGTCTATTGGACGCTGGCGGCCGAGATCGCGTTCTATGGCCTTGTGTTCTGCGCGATGCTCACGAAGAGGATCACGCTGCGGCACCTGGCCTTGGGCCTCACCATCTACAGCGCGATCTTCAACGCTATCGCGCTCGTGGTGCTGTCCTGCACGACGCCGTCCGACCTGCCCTATCTCATCATGTTGATGTTCCGGGTGCCCTGCGCGGCGTTCCTCCTAACGCACGGCTGCTTCTTCGCGCTCGGCATCTGGCTGTTCATTTCAGCGAACCGGCAACTGACCGCGCTCGAGCAGATCGCGGTCGCCGTCACATGCCTTTCGGGCGCGGCGGAAATCTACTTCTTTGCCTCGTTCCTTTTGACGTCGGTGCCCGCCATCGCGGATCAATCGGCGCTTGTGCCAATCATGGTCTGGGCGGCCGCAGTGCTGCTCATTGCCTTGGCCGCAATCCGCAGCAGGCGTTCGGCCGGCATCCCTGCTGCTGAATCACCCGCCTATTTGAGGACGCTCGGGCTGATCACCTACCCGCTCTATCTCACCCACAACGTCATCGGCGCTGCGATCATTCGTGCCCTGGTCGATGCCGGCCTCGATGCCACCTCGGCCCTTTGGATCGCGCTCGGCCTGCTTGTCTTGGTCTGCTGGTTCATTTGCGCGAGGATCGAGCCGGTCGTCAGGTCTGCGCTGATGCAGGTCCTCTCGCGCTTTGGCAAGCTTCCGCCAAGGCAGCCGGCGTTGCGCCGCCCGGCTTTGGCCCGGGGTCTGCGTCTCCAGCTGCCTGTTCCCGTCAACGTGAAGGTCGCGGCTGCTAGCTGACGCCTTTGCATCCGCTATTCGCCCGGGAAACGATGTGATGCACCTGAGACCGCAGCGCTTTCTCCTGTTGCAAAGCTGACGTTCCGCCCTTCGCGTCCGCCTACGCCGTCCGCAACACCGGCGCCCGTAGCTGCGATGGCCGGATTGGCGCGAACGTGACCTGGATGAACCCGGCCTTTAATCGCTTCGGCGTTTGCGAATTGTCGCCTTGGTCGTCGTTTCGGATGGCCATGCCAGCATCGCGAGTTCGACCACTCGGCGAACTTCGCCAGCCGTCGCCCCGGCCTGCGGCAAATTCATGATGGCTTGCAACACACCGAGGTAGTGCCATGTCAGGCCATCGATATCGGCGGCTGGGGTTAACTCTCCGAGTGTGACCGCCTCGCGCAAAATCTCGCGAAGGATTGCGCGCTGTTTTGCCAGTCCATCCAGCGCGACTGACCGACCCGCGGGGGGCAAATCGTCCATCTCGGCGCAGGATCGAGCCAGCATGCAACCGGCAGGGCGCGACGCTTTCCCCGCCCTCGGCAGGAATTCGAGCAACAGCGCTTCGAGCTGTTGGCGCTTTGTATCGGCTCGAACGCCGCTCATCCGTTCCAAGACGCGCCCGGCATAAATCGAAAGCACCTCCTGGAACAGTCCATCCTTGTCCCGAAATCGCTTGTACAGGCTGGAACGTGACAGACCCATCGCCGTCGTCAATTCGTCGATCGATGATGCGGCGTAGCCGTGACGCCAGAAGACCTCCATCGCGGCTTTGATCACGGCACCGTCATCGAATTGGGGCTTTCCGCTCATCGGGCTCTCGCTTGACATCATGGAACGATCATTCCAAGATACTTGGACTGATCGTTCCAAGATACATAAGGATACCCAGATGGCCAAGCCCTCCCAGCCCAACGCCAGCCGCGTCCGGATCGCCGTGGCCGGAGCCACAGGCCGCGTTGGCTCCGCCCTGATTGCAGGCTTGGCCTCCGAATCCCTGGACCTTGTGGCGCTAACACGAAACCCGGACGCCGAACGCTTGCCCTCCGGCGTTTCGATCGCGGCTGTGGACTTCGACGTACCGTCTACGCTCGACAGCGCCCTGCGCGGCGCCGATCAGCTATTTCTCGCCCACGGCACGTCACCTCGTCAGGTCGCCAATGAGATCGCACTGATCGACGCGGCCGCCGCCGCAGGCGTGAGTCGAATCGTGAAATTGTCGGCGATGGGTCCGCCCTCACTGTTGCATCCGATGGACTGGCACATGCAAATCGAGGCGCATCTGGCGACCGTTGGCGTCGGCTACACGGTTTTGCGGCCTTCTACCTTTGTCGACATCCTTGCGCGAGCCGGCGCTCAGGTTGCCGATGACTCATGGGGCGGGGCAGCGGGCGATGGAGTGGTCAACCTGATCGATACGCGCGATGTCGCCGATGCCGCGCGCATTGCTCTTCTGGACGACGCGCACCCGACCGCTCAGCGCGTCTATCACCTGACCGGACCACGGGCGGTAAGCATGTCTGAGGTCGCCGAAGAGATATCGAAGCTACTCGGCCGGACCGTTAAATATCGGCAGCGAAGCCCGGCCGAGCAGCGCGAGAAACTGCTCAGCACAGGGCTGAATGAATTTGTTGCCGACTTGCTGCTCGGATTGGACCGCCTCTTTTACCAGTCGGCGCTCGCTGAAACAACTACGACAGTCAGGGAATTGACGGGCCACGCGCCGCGGTCTCTCGTGGATTGGTTGAGCGAAAACATTTCGATGTTCCGGAAATAGACCAGAGTTCGGATGGCGCCCCGCCTAGGCCGCCTTCAGCACCCGCGCCGGTGGCTGCGATGGCTGGACCAGCGCGAACGCAACTGGACGGTGCCCCCGACAAGGCCGAGCGCGACGCCAATGCGCCAGGCCATCGTGTACGAACCCAGCGCATCGTATAGCAGCCCTCCTCCATATGCGCCGAGGAAGCTGCCGATCTGGTAGCTCATGAAGGCGAGGCCCTGGATCATCTCCTGCCAGCGCAGACCGAACATCTCGGCGATGGCGGCCGCGACCAAGGGGGCCTACGCCCAGGATGGCGACGCGAAGGCAGCCCGCGTTGCGTCGCCCGGCCTGGCCCGGGGTCCGGTCTCTGTCCTGCTCAAAGGCGAACGTCGCGGGGTCTTAGGCGTGATGAGGCCAGATGGCTCCACATCGGCCTTGGTCCAAGCGCTCCTCCATCGGCAGAGATGCGCATCGTGCCATTTTTCGCTCACAGGAACCTTTTCAGGATGGAACGGTTGGCATGCGATGGCGAGGCCGCAGCACAGCCGCCGCTCATGAAGACCGCGTGGACCAGTGCCCTGAGCGGCTGTCCGATGCAGTGTCGTCCTGCACTCCCGCAGCTGAATTCAGTAAACGCTCAGCGGACGACGGGACAGGGACAGCATGAGGCCTGTAACGCGACAGCCCTTCAAACCTCGCACCCCTGAAGAACTCATGGCGCTGCTGGGTGCAGTAGCAACCGCGGTTCTGACCGTCATCATCATCTCGATGCTCTATTTCGGTCGAGATATCTTCGTGCCCGTTGCGCTGGCCATACTCCTCAGCTTTGTACTGGCGCCGCTGGTCGGAATATTGCAACGAATCCATGCCCCGCGGGGATTGGCAGTCGTGAGCGTGGTTGTCGTCGCGTTCATGCTGATCTTCGCGATAGGAAGCCTTCTCGCCACCCAACTGACGCAACTCGCTGGGGACCTGCCCAGATATCAATCCACGATCAGCGACAAGATCCAGGCCTTCCGGGACACCAAGGCCGGCAGGAGCACGCTGGAGCGTGCTTCCGACATGCTGAAGGATCTCAGCAAGGAGCTTGATAGACCAAAGGATGCCCCGTCCCCACCCCGGACCGGCATGGTCGCTGGCTCAAATGCCTCGGCGCCACCGGTACCAGTCGAAGTGCGCCAGCCCGATCCCGGCGCGCTGGAGAGTCTGCGAACCCTGATCTCTCCGCTCATTCATCCGCTCGCGACCACCGGCATCATCATCATTTTCGTCATCTTCATCCTCATTCAACGCGAGGATCTTCGTAACCGCTTCATTCGGCTAGCGGGCTCCTCGGATCTGCAGCGCACCACCGCCGCATTGGACGATGCAGCGAGCCGCCTCAGCAAGCTGTTTCTGACCCAGCTCCTCCTGAACGGTGCATTCGGCGTGGTGATCGGCACCGGCCTCTGGGTCATCGGAATTCCCAGCGCGATCCTCTGGGGCATCCTCGCGGCTGCGCTTCGTTTCGTTCCCTATGTCGGCGCCGTCATTGCCGCCGCATTTCCGCTGACACTCGCAGTTGCCATCGATCCCGGCTGGTCGATGCTGCTTTGGACTCTCGCGCTCTTTCTTGTGGTTGAACCGATCGTAGGCCATGTCGTCGAGCCGATGGTTTACGGGCGCAGCACGGGGCTTTCACCCGTTGCCGTCGTCGCATCGGCAACGTTCTGGACAGCGCTTTGGGGACCGATCGGCCTTGTCCTTGCGACTCCCCTCACGATTTGCCTCGTGGTGCTCGGGCGGCATGTGGAGCGATTGGAATTCCTCGACGTCATGTTTGGAGACCGGCCAGCGCTTTCTCCTCCGGAAATCTTCTATCAGCGGATGCTGGCGGGAGATCCGACCGAAGCGGCCGAAAAGGCGGAGGAGTTTTTGAAAGAGCGCTCGCTGGCTTCGTATTATGACGAGGTTGCGCTGAAGGGTTTGCAGATGGCGCAAGCCGACGCGGAGCGCAATGCGCTCGACCAGGAACGTCTCACGAAGATTCGAGACGCCGTCAGCGAATTTGCAGCGGATCTTGCCGAACAGGACGACCGGCCCCCCGCGAAGAGCAGTTCAACCAAAGATGTCGAAGCCTCATCCGCGGTTGAAGGCATTGCGGAGAATGCGGCCAACGAACACCTGCCTTACCTCCGCAAAGAGACTCTCCCGCCGGACTGGCAGGGCGAACACCCCGTCCTCTGCGTGGCCGGACGCACGCTGATCGATGAGGCGGCCGCGATCATGCTGGCCCAGCTTTCGACCGAGCACGGGCTCGCCGCGCGGGTCGAAGGCGCGGCGTCGCTTTCCACGACCAATGTCTTTCGTCTGGATACGACGGGCGTTGCGATCGTCTGCCTGGTCTATCTGGATGCCCACGCTGCGGCACACATGCGGTATTCCGTGCGGCGTCTGAGACGGAAACTGCCGAAGGCAACCATCATCCTGGGCTGCTGGGTCAAAGACGTTGACCCGGCTGCCCTGGAATCGCTGCGGGAAGGCGCCAAGGCCGATCTCGTTGCAACGAGCATCGGCGAGGCCGTCAGGCTGTGCATCGACGCGACGGGGGTAACGGAACAGCAGCGTGAAGCCCCCGGGCAGGATGGAGCCACAATTGCTGCGGCATGACATCTCCATCGCAACACGGGCCGCTCAGCCCCTCCGTACTACGCCGCCTTCAACACCGGCGCCGGCGGCTGTGACGGCCTGACAAGCGCGAACGCCACCTGCACGACGCCTCCCGCCAGGCCCAGCGCGACGCCGATGCGCCAGGCCATGGTGTAGGAGCCAAGCGCGTCGTAGAGTAGCCCTCCCCCATACGCGCCGAGGAAGCTGCCGATCTGGTGGCTCATGAAGGCGAGGCCCTGGATCATCGCCTGCCAGCGCAGGCCGAACATCTCGGCGACCGCGCCCGCGACCAGCGGCCCGACCCCCATCCAGAGAAAGCCCATGATGGCGCCGAACAGCAGCGTCGAGAACGGCGTTGCCGGCAGCATGAAATACCAGGCCAGCGCGACCGAGCGCAGGATGTAGATGCCGCCCAGCAGCGCCAGCTTGTTCCAGCGCTCGCCGGCCCAGCCGAAGAACAGCGAGCCCAGCACGTTGAAGCCGCCGATCATGCCGAGCGTCTGCGCGCTCAGCATCGGATCGAGGCCGCAGATCGCCAGATAGGACGGCAGATGCGTGGTGAGGAAGACGAGCTGCATGCCGCAGACGAGATAGGCGCAGGTCATCACCACGAAGGAGGCATTGCCGAACGCGGTTCTCGCCGCGGCTGCAGCCGAGGCATCGTCGATCTCGTCGGCGGCCGGCTTCGGCAGCGGGATCTGGTCAACGCGCCCCGCATACCAGGCAGCCGGAATCATCAGCACCGACATGACGACGAAACCGGCAAGGCCGATGCGCCAGCCGAACCCCTCGTTGAGCATCTGTCCGATCGGCGCCGACAACAACGCCCCGAGCGAGCCCGCGCCGGAGACGATGCCGAGCACGGTGGAGCGCACCGTTGCGGGCACCGCGCGCGCCGCCACCGACATCGCGATTGCGGCTGCGGTGCAGGCCAGCGACGTCCCGATCAGCACGCCGGCGCCGATCATGATGCTGATCATCCCGTTCGCGGTCGCCATCAGCGCGAGGCCCACGATGTACATCAGCGAACCCACGATCATGATGCGACGGAAGCCGTAGCGCACCGTCATTGCGCCGGCGAGCGGCTGGAGAAAGCCCCAGGCGAGGTTCTGCACGGCCAGCGCCAGCGTGAAGTCCGAGATCGAAATATGGATGTCATGAGTCAACGGCTGCATGAAGATGCCGAGGCTCTGCCGCAGCCCCATGCTCAGCGTCAGCATGATCGAGGCGCCGATCAGGATGGGCAATGTCGGACGCAGGACCTGCAGCAGGGGCATTTTTCTTCTCCCTTTTGGGCACGGCGCAATTGCCGTCGTCCGCTTTTGCCGTTGATTTTGGTTACACAGACCTGTTTACATAGGCTATGGATAGCAGGTGCTGTCAAGCGAACAGGACGCATTCCGCTGCATGGCTCCCCCGCCCGCCCCACAGACGATGAAAGAGCGGATCCTTCAGACCGCCGACAAGCTGTTCTATCTGCAAGGCATTCGTGCCGTCGGCGTCGACACCATCGCGGCCGAGATCGGCATTTCCAAGCGCACGCTTTACAACCACTTCCCGTCCAAGGACGCGCTGATCGCGGCCTATCTCGAGCGCCGCTTCGTCGCTCAGCGCCCCTCGGACAAGCCCCCGGCCGAGCAGATTCTCGGCACGTTCGATTCGCTGGAGCGGCGCTTCGCGGCCAAGGATTTTCGCGGCTGTCCGTTCGTGAATGCGGTCGCCGAGCTCGGCCCTGCCGACCGCGCCGTGAAGAAGATCGCGGTGGCCTTCAAGGAAAGCCGCCGTCTCTGGTTTCGCGACCGGCTTAACGAGCTCGGTGTGCAGGACGCGGACGCGCTCGCCACGCAGCTCGTGCTGCTGGTCGACGGCTCCATCGCCCAGGACCTCGTCCGCGACGATCCCGCGATGGCGCGGGCCGCGAAGGAAGCGGCGAAAGTGCTGCTGCGGAATGCTGGCGTGGATGTGGGGGGCGAGGCAGTGAAGGCTGTGACGACGCAAAACAAACGTCCACCACACTGACCACCGTCGCCGCATCGGCCGGTGTCATCACCCGCGAAAGCGGGTGATCCAGTATTCCACAGCCGATTGTGATTGAACCGAGAAGCCGCGGCGTACTGGATTCCCCGCTTTCGCGGGGAATGACAGCGGAGCTTGGTGGACCGTTGCGATCCCACCAACATGCTCCTGTTTTGCCCGACGCGTCAAAATCCGCGCCCCGGCGCGAGCCGTTTCGTCCACCGCCTAACCCATTGATCCCACTAACAGCTTCTACTGTGCATGGGGTTGTTTTCGCAAATTTTGCTAAGCCGGCCGTCACGCCGCCTGCGACACCACGCGATTACGCCCGTCGTGCTTGGCGCGATACAGCGCGGTGTCGGCGCGCTTGAGCACGTCGGCGACCGCCTCGCCCTTCTGCTCCAGCGTGGTCAGGCCGATCGAGATCGTGACCTCGATGCGCTTGGCACCCTTGTGGATCGCGAACGGCTCGCCCGCGATCGAGCGGCGCAGGCGCTCAGCGACCATGCCGGCGACATGGAGATCGGTCTCGGGCATCACGATGACGAACTCCTCGCCGCCATAGCGGCAGGCGAGATCAATGCCCCGGATCGACTTGCGCACCCGCACGGCGAATTCGCGCAGCACGTCGTCGCCGGCGTCGTGGCCGTAATTGTCGTTAATCGACTTGAAGAAGTCGATGTCCAGGATCATCAGCGCCAGCGGCTTGCCGCGGGCTGCAGCCTGCTCTGCGAGTGTCGCCAGATGGCTCTCCATGTAGCGGCGATTGTGCAGCCCGGTGAGCGCGTCCGTGATCGCCATCTCGATCGAGTTCTGCACGTTGTCGCGGAGATGATCGGTGTAGCGGCGGCGGCGGATCTGGGTGCGGGCGCGCGCCAGGAGCTCGATCTTGTCGATGGGACGCAGCAAATAGTCGTTGACGCCGATCTCGAGGCCACGGAGCAGCCGCGTCGAGTTCTCGGGGTCGGCGATCGCCAGGATCGGCACGTGGCGCGTGCGCTCCAGCGAGCGTGCCTGGCTGCAGAGTCTGAGGCCGTCGAAATTGTTGAGGTCGAGCGAGACAATCAGGAGATCGTAATTGCCCTCGGCAGCGTGGAACAGCGCCTCCGCCGGGTTCGGCTCGACGTCGATGGTGTGCTCGGCGGCGAGGATCGTCGCCAGCCGCTCGTAGGAGGACTGACGGTCGTCGACCAGCAGGACGCGGCCGCCCTTGCCGGTGTCGGAGATGGCGCTGCGCTCGGGCGCCTGCATGCCGATCTCGAGCGAGGTTATGGCGCGCATGCGCAGCTCGTCCGTCATCATCTTCAGCCGCGTCAGCGAGCGCACGCGCGCGATCAGCACGACGTCGGAGACGGGTTTTGTGAGGAAATCATCGGCGCCGGCCTCGAGCCCGCGGTTGCGGTCGGAGGGACTGTCGAGCGCCGTCACCATGACGACGGGAATGTGATGCGTGGCCGGATCGGTCTTGAGGCGACGGCAGACTTCGAAGCCGTCCATGTCGGGCATCATCACGTCGAGCAGGATGATGTCGCATTCGGCGCGCCGGCTGATCGCGAGCGCCTCGGTGCCGTTCGCGGCGGTCATCACGTCGAAATATTCGGCGGACAGGCGGGCTTCGAGGAGTTTGACGTTGGCAGGAACGTCATCGACAACCAGGATACGCGCGGACACTGTGAACTCACTTCCTATCCGATAAAACGCCGGACCGTCTCGATGAATTTGCCGACCGATATCGGCTTTGACAAATAGGCTTCGCAGCCGCCCTCGCGGATGCGCTCTTCGTCGCCCTTCATCGCGAACGCCGTGACCGCGACGACGGGAATGGCGCGCAGCTCCGGATCGTCCTTGATCCAGCGCGTCACCTCGAGGCCGGAGACCTGCGGCAATTGGATATCCATCAGCACGAGGTCGGGCCGCATCTTGCGCACGAGGTCGAGCGCCTCGTAACCGTTGCTGGTGCCGGAGGTCTGGTAGCCGTGCGCCTCCAACAGGTCGCGGAAGAGCTTCATGTTGAGCTCGTTGTCTTCCACGATCAGGACGGTCTTAGCCATCCCGCCCTCCTGATTGGTCCAAAGGACCGATACATGTGACGCCTCAGGCGCCGCTCGCCGGCGCTTCGAAAACTGGATTCAAACTAGCCTCAGATTCGCTCGAGTTTCGTTAAACCCGAGGGTCGACTTTCTACGATGTGGTTTCCAGTTGCTTGCCTGGGGCCGGAAGACTCACGGACGAGACTCGGGCATGATGATTCCAAAGTAGACACTGAAAGTTAACGGAAAGGCAAACCGGCCTCGTGAAAAAGCCTGTTCACAACCCTCGCGAAGTCGCTGAAATCGTTGCGATTCAGGCCCTGTCCTTTGTCGCAAGCGAGCCCGAGCGGCTGGGCCTGTTCCTGGCCGAGACAGGGGTCGGTCCGGAGACCCTGCGCAATGCCGCCTCCGACCCCAATTTCCTGCTCAGCCTGCTCGATTTCGTGCTGCGCGATGACGCCACTGTGAAGGCCTTTGCCAGCTCCGTGGACCTGCACCCGACCAACGTTGCCGCTGCGCGGCAGGTCCTCGGCGACGCGCTCGGCGACCCCTCCTGGGAGCGCGACGTGCCGTGACCGTCCCCGATCCGGCCGGGCCCCGCTGCTTCTGCCGGGATTGTCTGGCCGACCTGGATATGGGCGTGCGGCGCTGCTCGGCCTGTGGTTCCCCCCGCCTTGTCCGCCACCGGGCGCTGTCTACGCTGAACATCGCCCATATCGACTGCGACGCCTTCTATGCGACGGTCGAGAAGCGGGATAACCCGGATATCGCCGACAAGCCCGTCATCATCGGCGGCGGCAAGCGCGGCGTGGTGTCGGCTGCCTGCTACATCGCCCGCACCTATGGTGTGCGCTCCGCCATGCCGATGTTCAAGGCACTCGAAGCCTGCCCGCATGCGACGGTGATCCCCCCCGACATGGCGAAGTACGTCCGCGTCGGCCGGCAGGTGCGCCAGGCCATGCAGGCGCTAACGCCGCTGGTCGAGCCGCTCTCGATCGACGAGGCCTTCCTCGATCTCTCCGGCACCGAGCGGGTCCACGGCATGATCCCGGCAAAGGTGCTGGCGCGCTTTGCCCGCGACGTCGAGCGCGACATCGGCATCTCCGTCTCGGTCGGCCTGTCCTGCAACAAGTTTCTGGCCAAGATCGCCTCCGACCTCGACAAGCCGCGCGGATTTGCCACGCTCGACCAGGAGGAAGCGCGCGCGATGCTGGCGGACAAGCCGGTCGGCTTCATCTTCGGCGTCGGCCCGGCCACGCAGGAGCGCCTCGTGCAGCGCGGCTTCCGCGTCATCGCCGACCTGCAGAAGGCCGACGAAATCGAGATGATGCGCCAGTTTCCGAGCGACGGCCGCAGGCTGTGGCGGCTCGCGCGCGGCATTGATGACCGTCGCATCGAACCAGATCGCGGCGCCAAGACGATTTCCAGCGAAACCACCTTCGAGAGCGACATCCGCGATTTCGCGACGCTGGAGAAGATCTTGTGGCGGCTGTGCGAAAAGACATCGTCCCGACTCAAGGGCAGCGAGCTCGCCGGCACGACCGTCACGCTCAAGCTGAAAACCGCCGATTTCCGCCAGCGCACCCGCTCGCAGTCGATCGCAGCCCCAACCCAGCTCGCCGCCAAGATCTTTGCGATCTGCCGCGAGATGCTGGCGAAAGAGATCGACGGCACCGCCTTCCGCCTGATGGGCGCCGGCGTCAGCGCGCTGCGCGACGGCACGGCCAGCGACGACACCGACATGCTCGACCGCCGCGCCGCCCATGCCGAGCGCGCGGTGGACAGCCTGCGCAAGAAGTTCGGCAGCGCCGCTGTGATCCGCGGGATTGCCTATGACGGGCCGAAAGCGCAGGAATGATCGTCTCGATCGATCGCGAGCTGTCGTCACACCCCCTGCAGCCGGACCCGCAATTGATCGTCCGTCTCGTGGACGAGATCGAGCAGCCCGCGATAAGGGTCCCCGCCGATCCCGAGCACGGCGGCGAATGCCGGCTCGGTCTTTGCACCCTGCGATCTCAGCCGAATGACGGCATCGCGCAGGCGACCGTCGTCGAGCGCCAGCAGTCTTCGTTCGATCTCGAAATGCAGCCATCCTTGCTGCTCGTCGACCGACCGTTGAGCTCCGAATATCTCGAACGGCCATCCGCCCCACGCGAAACGGGCGATCACCGGGCGTCCGGCAGATGTCCACTGATAGAGCAGGAAGTCATCGCAGGCCTGATAGCGTCGCCAGATCACCTCGGAAAAGGCGACGGGATCTAAGGCATGACAGACGATATCCACGTCGCTGCCCGGCACCGCAAGCCCGAGCGGAAGCGTGCCGACGACACGCGGGTCGAACGCAAGCAGCGTCTGCAACACGCCTGAGCTATCGATTGCAGCTTCATAATCCATTGCGCTCCGTATAGCACCGATTACTGTCGCTGGATTGCGAAGTCATCCGCGGAAAGGCAACGCGCCGTGGCCGGTGAGCTCGATCTCAACGCCCTGTTGAAGGACATGAAACCGGAGCTGCACCCGGACATCTTCGTGTTCTGCACCGTTGCGCACGATCAGCCCGTGCCGGATTCCATCCGCCCGCAACTGACGTTCCGGGAGCGTGAAGGCACGACACTTGTGATGCGGCGTGAAGACGCCAAGCGCGCGGGACTGCGCTACGCCTTTGCCTCGCACCTGATAACTCTGACGGTTCACTCCGCACTCGACGCGGTGGGTTTTCTGGCGGCCGTCACGTCACGTCTGGCCGAAGCCGGCATCAGCGTGAATGCCGTTTCGGCCTTCCATCACGATCACCTCTTTGTGCCGGCGGACAGGGTCGACGAGGCAATGGCGGTCCTAAGGGATGGCCAAGCCTACGTCAGCGTAGCCCGGCTTCAATCCGCGACCGCCACCGCCTCGATCTCGATCAGCCATTCCGGCGCCGCGAGCGCGGAGACGCCGACCAGCGTGGAGGCCGGCGGCTCCATGCCCTCGAAGAAGGCGGAGCGGGCCTTGCCAATGATGGGGCGCAGCTCCGGCTTGTAGTTCACGACGAAGGTCGTGATCTTGACGATGTTGGAATAGGTCGCGCCCGCCGCCTTCAACGCGTGACCGAGATTCTGCATCACCTGCGTCGTCTGCGCAGCAATATCGCCCTCGCCGACGATGCGTCCTTCCTCGTCCACGGATACCTGGCCGGAGATGTAGATGGTCCGCGCGCCGGTCGCCGTCACGACGTGGGAATAAGCGGGATTGTGATGCAGGCCGCTGGGACGGAGATGATCGAGCTTGGGCATGGTGCTTGCCTCCCGGATGTTTGTGGTTGGGAGGGAGCGTAGCTGGAGAGTGTGACGAGAGCTAGATGCCACGGGCGCTGTCGCCGCTCCGTCATCCTGAGGTGCTCGCTTCTTCGGCGAGCCTCGAAAGGATGAGCGGCCACGCTGCGAGATCCGGGCCGTCGCCCTTCGAGGGCCGCTGAAGAAGCGGCCACCTCAGGGGGACGGTGAACGAGTGGAGTGCGCGGTGCGCGCCCCGGGACGCGCCCCTCAATTACAAGGCTTGCTGTCCTTCACGTCGAACTTGCCCATCGCGCCGGAGATGACGAAATCGTTGTAGTCGAGCACGAGCTGACGCGAGACGCCGTTCTCGTAGAGCTCGAACGCCATCGCATAGATCGGCGTCTGCTCGCCTTCCTTCTGCTGGGCGTCGCGATCGAAATAGCTGACGGTGACGGGCCAGCGTTTGAGCGATTTCATGTGCTCGTCCGCGGTCGAGGGGTCGGACGCCGTGGCGCGGTCGGCTGGGATCGGCTGGCCGATCACGGTCAGCGTGTTGTAGACCTTCTGGCCGTCGTCGGAGCCGTCATAGACGGAAAGCTCGAGCAGCGACTTGCCGTCCTTGGCGGCTGCGATGATGCGCTGGATCTGCTCGGTCGGGAACACGATGCTGCCGTCGAGCGTGAAAGTCTTCGGCGCCGGCAGCTTCAGCTTGACGTTGATGTGGTCGCCGTCGCGCTCGGCGGAACCGTCGACGCGGCCGGCATCGGTCTCGTTCATGCGCGTCTCGATCTTGAAGCGGTAGCTCTTGCCGGCGGCATCCTCCCAGGAATTGGAACGGAGGTCGCTGAGCGTGACCTTGCCCTCGCCGCTGTCGAGCTCGGAGACCTGGCGGAATTCGGAAGTATAGCCCTCGCAGGCGTTCCCCGCGAAATTGTAGAGGATGCGGCCGCGGGCGCTGTTGACCGAGTTGGAGCGCGATTTCACGAGGCTGAGATCATAGAGCGCCTGGTGCGGAAGGAACGGACCGTTGGCGGCCTGGGCCCCGCCGCCAAGGCCGACAGTGGCCGCGGCGAGCGCCATCACACCGAGCGATGTCCGGAAAAGGTGCACCATGTCTCATCCCTAGGGAAACGCAGATTCGGCATTTTAATGACCGTTCCATTGCGTCGCAACTGAGGCCGTTTCACGTAAAGTTGCGGCCCGTGCGTTGAACCTGCTGCCCGACCTCAACAAAATACGGCCCCTTCGGTTGCTTGCATGTGGCGGTCCGATGGGCGAAACAGGGCGCGCCCGGCTGCCTTTGCGGACACGCCGGGGCGAATGTTTTTCTGGACAACGAGGTCGAACATGGCGGGCACGGTCGAGCAGAAGCTGGCGGAACAGGGCATCAAGCTGCACGAGGCCCCCACGCCCGTTGCCAATTACGTGCCGTTCGTGCGCACCGGCAATCTGCTGTTCGTATCCGGCCAGGTTTGCTTCGATCCCGCCGGCAAGCTGATCGCCAAGGGCAAGCTGGGTGCCGGCGTCTCCATCGAGGACGGCGCTGCGGCCGCGCGCGGCTGCGCGGTCAATTTGCTCGCCCAGGTCAAGGCCGCGCTTGGCGACCTCGACAAGGTCGTCCGGGTAGTGCGCCTCGGCGGCTTCATCAACTCGGCGCCGGACTTCCTGGACGGGCCGAAGGTGCTGAACGGCGCCTCCGACCTGATGGTCGCCGCCTTCGGTGACAAGGGCCGCCATGCCCGCACCACCGTCGGCGTCGCCTCGCTGCCCGCCGATGCGGCGGTCGAGGTCGACGGCGTGTTCGAGGTCGCCTGAGGCGGATGCGCGCTCCGGATTGGCTGACAGCCCGGCCGGTCGCCCATCGCGGCCTGCACGACATTTCGCGCGGCATTGTCGAAAACATGCCGGGCGCGGTGCAGGCTGCGATCGCAGGCAATTTCTCGATCGAGGTCGATATCCAGCTCTCCGCCGACGGCGAGGCCATGGTGCATCACGACCATGCCCTCGGCCGCCTCACCGAGGCGTCCGGCGAGGTGGTCGAAAAGACCGCGGCGGAGTTGAAGGCGATCAAGTTCAAGGACACGCCGGAGCGAATGATGTCGCTCAGCGACCTCTGCGCCCTCGTCGCCGGCCGCGTCCCGCTTGTGATCGAGGTGAAGAGCCATTTTGGCGGCGACCGCAAGCTGGTGAAACGGATGGCGGAGGTGCTGGCGTCCTATGACGGGCCGGCGGTCGGCATGTCCTTCGATCCCGACCAGGTGCTGGCGCTGCGCGAGCTGTTGCCGGGCCGCCCGCGCGGCATCGTCGCGCAGCGGACCTATGAGGACGATTACTGGGCCAACCTGACTCAGGAGCAGCGCGACAGCATGCTGTATCTGCGCCACGGCCTCCGGACCCAACCCCACTTCGTCGCCTTTCGGGTCGACGACCTCCCGGCTCCCGCCCCCTGGATCGCCCGCAACGTCTTCGGCTGCGCCCTGCTGGGATGGACCGTGCGGACGCCCGAGCAGCGGACGCGGGTCGGGCAGCATGCGGATCAGATGATCTTCGAGGGGTTCGTGCCGTAGGCCCTGCCCGTGTCCCGGACAAGGTGCAACGCGCAGCGTTGCGGCGCAGAGCCGAAGGAGCGCTGTGCCGCGTCCAGGGCACGAGGGCGTACCCTCCACCCCCTTGAAGTCGCTGCTGCAATGCACGATCTTGGGGGTCGATGGCATCATCCGACATCACGCTCGAGGCCGTACCTTCGATAGGCAATGTGTCACCAGAGGAGTGGGACGCCTGCGCCAATCCCGCCGGGCGGTGCCATGAGGCTGGCAACGGAACCTCATCCGCACTTGCAGACGATTCCCTTGGTCTCTCAAAACCCGCCTATAACCCCTTCGTCTCCCACGCATTTCTGTCCGCCGTCGAGACATCGGGTTCGGCGACCATCCGCACCGGCTGGGGGCCCCGGCATCTCGTGGCGAAGCTCGATGGCCGCGTCGCCGGCGTCGTGCCCTGCTATCTGAAATCCCATTCGCAAGGAGAGTACGTCTTCGACCGCGGCTGGGCGGACGCCTATGAGCGCGCCGGCGGGCGCTATTATCCGAAGCTCCAGGTCTCGGTTCCGTTCACCCCGGCAACCGGGCCGCGGCTGCTGGTCCGCGACGGCGTGGATCGCGAGCTCATCATGGAGGCTCTGGCGAGCGGGCTGGTGGCGCTGTGCGGCGTCAGCAAGGCCTCCTCCGTCCACGTCACCTTCGCGCCCGAAGCCGAATGGAAGCTGCTCGCCAGGCACGGCTTCCTGCAGCGCACCGACCAGCAGTTCCACTGGAACAACGAGGGCTTTACCGGCTTCGACGACTTCCTGGCCACGCTGAACTCGCGCCACCGCAAGTCGATCAAGCGCGAGCGGCGCGATGCGCTCTCCGCCGGGATCTCCATCCACTGGCTCACGGGCAAGGACATTACCGAGGATGCCTGGGATGCATTCTTCATGTTCTACATGGAGACCGGCTCGCGCAAATGGGGCCGGCCGTATCTGACGCGCGAGTTCTTCTCGCTGATCGGCGAGACCATGGCTGAGGACGTGCTGCTGGTGATGGCCCGCCGCAACGATCGCTGGATCGCGGGCGCGATCAACTTCATCGGCTCGGACACGTTGTTCGGCCGCAACTGGGGCGCGGTCGAGCATCATCCGTTCCTGCATTTCGAGGTCTGCTACTATCAGGCGATCGATTTCGCGATCAAACGCGGCCTGAAGCACGTCGAGGCCGGCGCGCAGGGCGAGCACAAGATCGCCCGTGGCTACCTGCCGCGCACCACCCATTCCGCCCACTTCATCGCAGATCCCGGCCTGCGCCGCGCCATCGACGATTACCTCAAGCGCGAGCGCGCCTATGTCGCGGAAGCCGGACGGGAGCTCGCCGAGCTCGGCCCGTTCCGCAAGGGCATCGACGAGGCGCCTTGACGCCTCGTCGTTGCTGGTGACAGTAAGCGCAAAATGCTGAGCGCAAAAGTTCTCGAAAGTTTCTTGGGAGCCGTCATGACCGCCTACGACACCAACAACATCTTCGCGAAGATTCTGCGCGGCGAGCTGCCCTGCTCCAAGGTGTACGAGGACGAGCACGTGTTCGCCTTCCTCGACATCATGCCGCGCGTCCCCGGCCACACGCTGGTGATACCAAAGGCCCCTGCCCGCAACATTCTCGACATCAAGCCCGACGACTACGCCCATGTCGCCCGCGGCGCGCACAAGATCGCGGCCGCCGCGATGAAGGCGTTCAACGCCGACGGCATCACCGTGCAGCAGTTCAACGAGCCCGCCGGTGGGCAGGTGGTGTTTCACCTGCACATGCACGTGATGCCGCGCCATGACGGCGTGGCGATGCTGCCGCCCGCGAGCCGCAAGGAAGACGCCAAGGTGCTGGAGGAGAATGCGGCGAAGCTGATCGCGGCGTTGAAGGGTGGGTAGCTCTATCCACTCGTCATTCCGGGGCGCGACAAAGTCGCGAGCTATGGTGCGCAATCGCGCACCTGAGAATCCATTCCACCACCACCTCTGACGCGCGATGGATTCCGGGCTCGCGCCAAGAGGCGCGCCCCGGAATGACGGATCACTCCGTCTCGAAATCGCCCTTCTGCGGCGCGGCCAGTGGCGTGAACTCGCAACGATCCGGCTTGATGTCGATCAGCGGCGTGTTGTCGAGGCAGTCGAGCCCGCGCACCAGGATCGCATTGCCCTCGATTCCGACCAGCTTGACGATCGAGGTCCCGATCGGATTGGGACGCACCGGCGAACGCAGCGAAAACGTGCCGCGGGTCTTTTCGTTGTTCTTCGGGCTCTGCAGAATGATGTCGCGGCGCGACTGGTCGAGCCAGTAGAGCACTTCGAGATTGCCGTAGAAATCGACGCCCTTGATGGCCGGCACGAACGGCTCGAAGATCTCGAGGCGGCACACCGGGCCGTCCTGGCGTCCCTGCCGCGGCGTCTCCAGCCGCGACGCCCAGGGCGTGCGGATACGGCCGATGAAGACGAGGCCGGCATCTTGCGTCGGTGGCAGCTCGATGGCGACCTCGCCCTCGCGGAGCTCCTGTTCGCGAACCATATTTCCTGTTCCTTGGCTGTTCGCCGCTGGTTTTAGCCCAACCACCACTTGCCGGCCAGCAGGAAGACTTCGCCGGTCACGACACCCGCGAAGATCGATCGGCGGGCCAGCAGGAAGGCGACGAGGCCGGCCGCCACCGCGCCATAGCGCAGGGCATCCGGCACGCTGGACAGCGCGCCCGGCGGTTCGACCACGATCTGGGCGATGACGCCAGCCAGGATCGCGGTTGCAACCGCCCGCACCCAGACGAGCAGCTCGGAGCCCTCGTCGATGCCGCCGCCGAACCACAGGCCCAGCATGCGCCAGATCTGGTTAGGAACGATGCCGGCGACGAACAGCACCGCCAGTGCATGCCAGTCGCCGATTAGCTGCGCGTAGCTCATGCGCGCACCTCCCGCCACCGATGCACGCCGTAGGCGATCGTACCGGCTATGAGGCCGCTGACGAGGATGTCGAGGCCGGAGTTCATCTTCGCCGCGATCGGATAGAGCAGAACGCCGAGCACCAGTGCGACGACATCCGCAGCCTCGCGGCTGTTGCGCGCCGTCGAGAACAGGAACGACAGCGGCGTCAGCAGCAGGATGGCGGCGCCAAGCGTCTGCGTCAGATTGGCGGCGAGGAAATAGCCGACCGTGTTGGCGGTCAGGCATACCGAGACGAGACCGAAACCAAGTCCGTGAACGAAGGCAATCCGCCGCTCGCGCGGCACCTGAGGCAGGAAGCGATGACACTCGACCCACAGCGTCACGGCGGTGAGATGCGCCGCGAAGAACAGCTCGCGCCGCTTGGTCGTCGGCATGCGCATCAACGGCAGCACGGAGACCACCATGGGAAACAGCCTGATGGCGCTGACCGTGACCGCGATAGCCGACTGGATGATGGTGGCGCCGGAGCCGAGTGTGGTGATCAGGATGATCTGCGCCGGCCCTGCCCAGACGAACAGCGTCGAGCAGAGCGCCCAGAGCAGGCTGAAATGGGTGTCGTGGGCGAGCGCGCCGATGCCGAGATAAGTCACGAACAGCACGAGGGTGAGGATCGTCTGCGTGATCGAGCGCAGACCCCAGCCGAAGGCAAGCCAGGGACTATTCCATTGCGGTGAATCGAGTGGAGGAAGTGCCACGGGGCTTTTTGGACGGGTTTGCGGAATCGTGCCCGCATAACGGGCAATGTGGCGGCTCGCGTCAAGAAAACACGCGGCGGGGCTGGCATGCAGGACGCTTCAATCACAGGCCGTCATTCCGGGGCGCCCTGGAATGACGCGGGTGTTGGTGACGCCCCCTACCCGCTCACACCCCGGTTCCTCAGCACGAAGCACGCACCACCGGCCTTACGGATGCGGCTGCACAGATCATCCGCTTCGCTGCGCGTCTCGGTGCCGATGCGCACCTGGTAGAACGCGCGTGTGCCGCGGCTACGCATCACGGAGGACAGCAGGCTCGGATCGCGCTCGCCGATCACCGTGCTGAGCCGCGTCACGGCGCGGGAATACATCGCCAGCGCCCTGTTGCGGTCGAAGCCGGCGGCGAGCTGGACGCCCCATGCCTTTGCGGCCGCAAGCTCCACATGCTGCTCGAGCTCGGCGACGAAGGCGTTCGGCGCGCGCTTGAGCAGCGCCATCAGGTCACGGCAACTCGTCGGCGGTGAGCTTGGCGGTCCCTTGCCGGTGTTGCCCGCCTTGGCCCAGGCATCGACGCTCGTGCCCGTGATGGCGTAGACGTAGTTGCGGGTCTGCTCCGGCATCGGCCCGGTGCCGGCGAGCCATTCCTGCACGCGCCGCGGACCGGCATTGTAGGCGGCGGCGGCAAGCCCGAGATTGCCGAACTGGTTGCGCAGTTCGCTCAGAAACTCCGCCGACTTCGGCAATGCCTGCACCGGATTGAACGGATTGAGCAGCCCGCGCTCGCTGGCGGTGCCCGGCATGAACTGCGCGATCCCCTGCGCGTGCTCGCCGCTGCGCGTCATGGGGCCGACCGCATCGGCCTGGAATCGGCTTTCCTGCCAGATCACCCGGGCGAAGAATTCCAGCGGGAGATTGGCATCGCGCGCAGCCGCCTCCACGATCAGGCAGATCGACTCCCGCGTGTCGCTCTCGCGCGCGTCCTTTGTCTCCGCCGGCTTCGCGGGCTCCTCCGCCTTCGGAGGCGCGACGGGCGGCGGCGTCTCCTCCGCGAGCGTCGGCGACAGCGCGAGAGCCTGGCACAAGACAGCGATAACCCGAGCTATTCGCATGGCATCGACGCAATCGACCAAAATCGGACCTTGACTTGGAACCCCAGCCAACTAGCAACAGACGGCAGTATCAACGCAGGTCCCGCCCGAATGGTGACAATCTTTTTTGATCTCGACGGCACGCTCACCAACCCGAAGCCGGGGATCACGCGCTCGATCCAGTACGCGCTGGAGCGACTGGACGTCGCGGTGCCGAGCGAGGACGAACTGACCTGGTGCATCGGCCCGCCGCTGCATGCCAGCCTGAAGACGCTCACCGGAACCGACGAGCTCGCCGATCGCGCGCTGCTGCTCTATCGCGAGCGCTTCAGCGATATCGGCCTGTTCGAGAACGAGGCCTATGCCGGCATCGTGGACACGCTGACGACGCTGGCCGCGACGACACCGCGCATGTTCGTCGCGACCAGCAAGCCCGCGGTCTACGCCACCCGCATCGTCGATCATTTCGGCCTCAAACCGTACTTCGAGCGCGTGTTCGGCTCCGAGCTCGACGGCACGCGCGTCGACAAGCGCGACCTGCTGCGCTACGCGCTCGACGAGACCAGGGTCGATGCGAGCAGCGCCATCATGATCGGCGACCGCAGCCACGACGTGGTCGGCGCCCGCACCAACGGCATGACCGCCATTGGCGTTCTCTACGGCTATGGCAGCGAAGCCGAGCTGCGGGACGCCGGCGCGCATCACATCTGCGCCGCGCATCCGGAGCTGCTCGGCCATTGCCTGACCTAACTACGTTCTGATGGTCTCCACCGCCGCCAGCATCCCCGTCTTCGGATGGCAGTTCAGATATTCGAAGAATTGCTCGTCGGCGGCCGCCACCGTGACCTCGTGGTAGAGCCGCAGCTTGGCCGACGGCCCGAGGGTCGACAGATATTTCATCGCCGCGCCGAAGATCCTGACATGAGTCGGATGCGACTCCGCCCAGCGTTCCAGCGCGGCGAGGCTTTTCCACCAGCTCTGGCCGTAGGACTTCTCGCTCATGCTGCCGTCAGGCGCGAGCACACGCATGTAGCGATTGGCGTAGCAGCCAATAGCCAAGCCGTCATCGCGCAGAAAATCCATGCCCTCGCGTAGCACCGGCTCGACGTCGTCGAGATAGAGCTTGCGTTCGGCTGCTTCCGTATCGCTCCAGTCCTGTCCGGAGCGGATCAGGCAGAGATTGTCATGCGCGAGAACGCGCAGCCGCGCGCCGTCGCGGATCAACTCCGGAGCGCCGCCGGGCGTCATGGCATCGGTCTGCGACAACGGGATGCGGTCGCGCATGCCGCCCCAATAGGCATGCTCCTGCACCTCGCCGCTCATGCCATCGGCAACGACTGCGACGCCCTCTGGGCGATCGGGCGAGGAGAACAGCGTCTCGTGCCGCGCTACAGTGGGACGCAGCGCCTCGATGAAAGTGCCGATGCCGTCGCGCTGCCGCCCGGTCCACCCCTCTCGCGCCGGCGCAAACCAGGCCTCGAAGCGCGTGACGTCATCCCAATAGGCGACGGTGACAATGTTCTCAGAGCCGGACTGATCGGCATAGGACGCCCGATCCCAATGCGAAGGGCCTCCCTCCGCAGCGAATAACCGCGCGAGTTCGTTCAACGCATCGGTTGCTGCCGTTGGCGCGGTGCCATGATGTTGCACGCCGAAGTAAGCCATCACGACACGGCTGATCGCGGGCTTGTAGCGCGCCACGAAGGATGGGTATGGCGGCCGGTAATCCTCGGGCACACGCTTGTGGCGCGTGCGTGGGGTCTCGAGATGCAGCGGAATTGCGGACTCCACGATCGTGCCCTCCCGCGATCAGCTCGCTGCCGCGTTGATGTCGGTCGGCTCGACCACGTCGACCGGTAGCGCGAACTGCTCGACGCGCTGGTAGCGCTTCTTGTTGAGCAGCAGCCGCGTCACGTCGGGCCGCGAATAGTGTCCGGCCGGATCTGCCGCGTTCTTGGCGACGCCGATCGCGCCGAGGTCGATCTCCGCGATCAACAGACCCTCCTGGTCCGGCGCGAGCTTGTCGCCGATCTGGCTGCCGTCGGGGCCGTAGATCGCGGCGAACCCGCCGCCGGCATGCAGCAGCCCGTGCTTGTCCGGCCGGTCGCAGAGCTCGTCGATCATCGCCTGCGAGACCGTCGCGCAAGGGGCGAGCACGAAGCAGGAGCCCTCCACCGCATAGACGCGCGAAGCCGCATTGTTCACCTCGGCCCCGAGCGCCGGCGCGAAGGGATCGTAGAGCGAAAAGCTCGGCCAGGCCGCGACGTGGACCTGCTCGTTCTGGGCGTACATCGCGTATTTCGATAGCGGCTGGAGATGCTCCCAGCAGCACAGCGCGCCGATGCGGCCAATGTCGGACCGCGCATGCACGGCGAGATCGCTGCCGTCGCCCTCGCCATAGACGGTACGCTCGGCATGGGTCGGCCGCAGCTTGCGGCGCTTGGCGATGGTCTCGCCGTCGGGTCCGATCAGCCATTGCGCCAGATAAAGGCTGCCGCCGTCGCGCTCGGACAGGCCGATCACGGCGGTGAGCTTGGCTTTGCGCACGGCATCGCGCAAGCGTTCGGCTTGCGGGCTGTCATAGGACAGCGAATTGTCGAAATAGCGCTGCACGAAGCCGCGACCGATGGCCCAGGCCGGCGAGTCCATCCAGATGTGCCAGGGATAGCCGGGGATAAAAGCCTCCGGAAAGGCGATCAGCTTGGCGCCCTTTTCGGCGGCCTCCCTGATCAGCCCGATCGACTTGTCGATCGAGGCATCGAGGTCGAGCCAGGCCGGCGCCGCCTGCACCACCGCCACCTTGTATTTCGGATGTTCGATGCCCATTGCCGCCTCCATTGCCGGTTGATCGGAAGTCACGTCCGATGCAGTCTATTTGGCGGCACGGGCGGCCGGGGCGCTCGACCACAGCGGAACGAAAACTCGACTGAAAGGGATCGCCCGGTCCGGAATTTGCCTCCGGTGAGGCTCGATCTGCGCCAATATGCGGTTTTGCAGGATGTGAAAGGGAGGCTGTCCTGATGCCAATCCAGTTCACCACAGACGGCAGCCCCGGCTACCGGCGGCTTGCCCTCTGGCAGGACATCGTCTGCGACGTCTTCGTCGGGCTCGACTGCAAGTCCGATCTCGGCAGCGCATTTCACGGCTCAGTGACGCAGGCTTCGCTCGGCAAGGCCGTGTGCTCGGAGGTCTGCTCCGACCGCCAGCATGTCTTCCGCACGCCCTCGCGCATCGCGCGCTCGGAGCAGGATTTCGTCCTGGTCGCGCTTGGCAACCGCGGCGACGGCGGGGTCGCCCAGGACGGCCGCGAGACCGTGATCCATCCCGGTGAGTTCGCGCTGTACGACACCACGCGGCCCTATGAGCTGAAGTTCAACGACAGCTTTACCCAGACCATCTTCAAGGTGCCGCGCAAGATGCTGCATCGCCGGCTCGGCGGCACCGAGACGCTGACCGCGATTTCGTTCGGCACCGATGCACCGCTCGAGCGGCTCGCCTATGATTTCATCGTCAGGCTCTGCCAGAACGCAGACAGGCTCGATCCGAACAACGCGGCGGCGCTGTCGGAGCAGGCCGTCGATCTGCTCGCGATGGCGTTGAGCGAACGGCTCGGCAAGACGTCGCTGCCGTCCTCGACCCATCGCTCCGCCCTGCTGTTTCGACTGAAGGCGCACATCCGCACGCATCTCGCCGATCCCGACCTCTCCCTCCCTGAGACTGCGGCAGCGCTCGGCATCTCGCCGCGCTACGTCAATGATCTCCTCGCCGACGAGGAGACATCGTTCCAGCGCTACGTCCTTGCCGAGCGTCTCGCCCGATGCCGGCGCGACCTCGCCTCGCCCGTGCTCGCCCACCGCCACATCAGCGAGGTCGCCTTCGCCTGGGGCTTCAACGATCTCTCGCATTTCGGCCGTGCCTTCCGCGAGCGTTTCGGGATGTCGCCGCGCGACTTCAGGCAGAGTCAGTTGCGGCACTGATTTCACCCCACTGAGCGGTCACCTGCATCAGTGGGCTATTTCCGAGCAAGGCCGGTATGTGAGCGAGCGGTAGGACGCGGCACCTGCTTGCACTATCCTTCGGAAATCGAGCCGCAGGGATCAATCGGCGGCCAGCCAAGGAGCATATCGATGGAATTCCGACGCTTGGGCCGGTCCGGCCTCATGGTGCCTGCGCTGAGTCTCGGCACCGGCACGTTCGGCGGCGTCGGCCGCCTCGCGGCGTGGGGCACGACGGATGCGACCGAAGCCCGGCGCCTGCTGGACATATGCCTCGAAGCCGGCGTGTCGATGTTCGACACCGCGGACGTCTATTCGCTCGGCGAGTCCGAGCGGGTGCTCGGCGAAGCCATCAAGGGCCGCCGCGACAAGGTGCTGGTCTCGACCAAGGCGACGTTCCGCTTCGGCGACGGTCCCAACGACATCGGCTCGTCGCGCCAACACCTGCTCGCGGCCATCGACGGTTCGCTGCGCCGGCTCGGCACCGACTACATCGATCTGTTCCAGCTTCATGGCTTCGACGCCTTCACCCCGCCCGAAGAGGTGCTCTCGACGCTCGACGTGCTCGTGCGCGCCGGCAAGATCCGGTACGTCGGCGTTTCGAATTTCTCCGGCTGGCACTTGATGAAGTCGCTCTCGGTTGCCGACAAGCACGGCTTCCCGCGCTACGTCGCCAACCAGACCTATTATTCGCTGATCGGACGCGACTACGAATGGGAGCTGATGCCGCTCGGCCTCGACCAGGGGCTGGGCGCCGTGGTCTGGTCGCCGCTCGGTTGGGGCCGCCTCACCGGCAAGATCCGCCGGGGTCAGCCGAAGCCCGAGGTGAGCCGCCTGCCCAAGACGGCCGATTTCGGCCCACCGGTGCCGGACGAGCACGTCTATCGCGTCGTCGAGGCCATCGACGAGGTCGCGCAGGAAACGGGAAAGAGTGTGTCACAGATCGCACTGAACTGGCTGCTGCAGCGCCCCACGGTATCGACGCTGATCATCGGCGCGCGCAACGAGACGCAGCTCCGCGAAAATCTCGGCGCAGTCGGCTGGTCGCTGACCAAGGACCAGATCGCCAAGCTCGACGCCGCAAGCAAGGTGACGCTGCCCTATCCCTATTGGCATCAGCGCACGACCTTCACCGACCGCAATCCGCCGGCAGTGTAAAGGGCCAGTCGCGTGACCGCCCGGCCCTGAAGCGCTCCCGACCCAGCTTCCCATGCCGGAACGACCGCTTGCGGCACAGGAACTGTCCGTGTCCTGCCGGGTTGCGGTCGATCCGGCGATTTCCTATTCGGAGATGAACCACGGCTCGAATCAAGCGCGCCTCCATCATGTCGCCTGCCCCGATCGAGCATGCCGACGGCCTGCCGCAGCCGCAGCGCAACCAGGCGGTGCTGACCATTGCGCTGGGCATCATCATGGCGGTGGTCGACAGCGCCATCGCCAATGTGGCACTGCCGACGATCGCGGCCGATCTGGATGCGAGCCCAGCTTTCTCGATCTGGATCGTCAACGGCTATCAGCTTGCGATCACGATCTCGCTGCTGCCGCTGGCTTCGCTTGGCGAGATCATCGGCTATCGCCGCGTCTACCTGGTCGGGCTGGTGCTGTTCACGATTGCTTCCGCCCTGTGCGCGCTGGCGGACACGCTGCCGCTGCTGACGATGGCGCGCATTCTCCAGGGCTTCGGCGCGGCCGGCATCATGAGCGTCAACGCGGCGCTGGTGCGATTCACCTATCCGCGCAGCCAGCTCGGCCGCGGCATCGGGCTCAACGCGCTCGTGGTCGCCTTCTCGGCCGCGGCCGGCCCGACGCTGGCGTCCGGCATCCTCGCGGTCGGAAGCTGGCCCTGGCTGTTCGCCATCAACGTGCCGCTCGGAGCGGTGACGTTGCTGATCGGCCTGCGCAGCCTGCCGCACACCAGGCCGGCGAGCCGCTCCTTCGACTGGCAGAGCGCGGGACTGTCCGCGATCACCTTCGGTGTCGGCATTGCCGCGGTCGACAGCGTCGGCCATGGCGAGGCCGCGATCGCCTGCCTGATCCAGTTCGCCATCGCTCTCGTCGCCGGCGCGCTCCTGATCTATCGCGAGACCCACATGACCTCGCCGCTCTTGCCGATCGACCTGTTGCGCATCCCGGTGTTCGCGCTGTCGATTGCGACCTCGATCGCCTCGTTCTGCGGCCAGATGCTCGCCTTCGTCGCGATCCCCTTCTATCTCCAGGGCCGCTTCGGCTATTCGGCGGTGCATATGGGCCTGCTGATCACGCCATGGCCGATCGCGGTGGCGTTCGCAGCGCCCCTCGCCGGCCGACTGGTCGAGCGTTATCCGGCCGGCCTGCTCGGCGGCATCGGGCTCACGCTGTTCGCCTGCGGCCTTGCGGCGCTCGCCTTCATCCCTGCGGACCCAACGCCGTTCGACGTGATCTGGCGGATGGCGCTGGCGGGCGCCGGGTTCGGTCTGTTCCAGACCCCCAACAACCGCACCATGATCGCGGCCGCTCCGCGCGAGCGCGCCGGCGGGGCCAGCGGCATGCTGGGCACGGCGCGCCTGCTCGGCCAGACCACCGGCGCGGCGCTGGTGGCGTTGCTGCTCGGACGGTATCCGGTTGAGGGGACAAGGCTGGCGCTCCTCGCCGGCGTCGGCTTTGCGCTATGCGGCGCGGTGCTGAGCATGATGCGGCTGTCTCCCGCCGGCGCGCGGGGCGCCGAGCACGTTCGCGTGCAGGACGACCAGCGCCTCCGCGGCGAATAGCACGCTCCCACATCCAGTTGCCCGCTGTTTTCGTGCACAGCCCCTGCGCGACTTAACTATCCCGACGTATGACCTATTGCCCTCGCGCTCCGGTTGCGCTTCATTGGCGCGGGGAACAAGGGGCATTTCATGCGTTCATTGGGAATTGTGGCGCTCAGCGTCATGCTGGGCGGCTGCGCGTCTGTCACGCGCGGCACGACCGAGAATATCAGCATCTCATCGACACCGTCAGGCGTGGAAGCCGTCGTCAGCGGGCTCGAGGTGCCGACAACCTGCACCACACCTTGCGCCATCGTTGCGAAGCGCAGCGCCGACATCACGATCACCTTCGAAAAGGAAGGCTATCAATCCCAGACGGTGCAACTCACCAAGGAAGTGTCGGGCACCGGCGCCGCCGGCTTCGCCGGCAATCTCCTGCTCGGCGGCGTTGTCGGGATGGGCGTCGATGCCGCGACGGGGGCGGCAACCGATCACAAGCCCAATCCGGTCATCGTGACGATGCAACCGTCGGTCCCGGCCCGCAGCGCACGGCCAGCCGCGCCGCACAAGCCGCGTCCGCCGGCTGCAGCGCCAGAGGCCGGGACGTAAGGCACACCCACCCTCGGAAACAAAAAGGCCGGCTCTTCAGCCGGCCTTTCGATTGATGATGCGCTGGATCAAGCCTTGACCAGCGGCCCCTTGGAGGTCGGCCCCTTGGAGCCGCCGGGGCCACCCGGCTTGGACTTGCCCGGCGGACGCTTGCGGGTGCCGGGCAACTTCTCCTGCTTCGGCGTGACCGGGCCCTCGACGAATTCGAAGCCGATCTTGTCCTTGGTCTCGTCGGCCTCGTCCTTGACCAGAACGACGCGGACATGGCCGCCGCCCTTCAGCTTGCCGAACAGCACCTCGTCAGCCAGCGGCTTCTTGATGTGCTCCTGGATCACGCGGGCCATGGGACGCGCGCCCATCTGCTCGTCGTAGCCATGCTGGACCAGCCAGGCCTTGGCCGGCTCGGACAGCTCGATGGTGACGTCGCGATCGCCGAGCTGCGCCTCGAGCTGCAGTACGAACTTCTCCACGACCGTGCCGATCACCTCGACGCTGAGATGGCCGAACGAGACGATGGCATCGAGGCGGTTGCGGAATTCCGGCGCGAACTGCCGGTTGATCGCCTCGTGGTCGTCGCCTTCCCGCTTCGAGCGCGTGAAGCCGAACGCCTGCTTGGCCAGATCGGATGCACCCGCGTTCGTGGTCATGATCAGGATCACGTTGCGGAAATTGACCTGCTTGCCGTTGTGGTCGGTGAGCCGGCCGTGATCCATGATCTGGAGCAGCACGTTGTAGAGGTCGGGATGCGCCTTCTCGATTTCGTCGAGCAGCACCACGCAATGCGGATGCTGGTCGACGCCGTCGGTGAGCAGGCCGCCCTGGTCGAAGCCGACATAGCCGGGAGGCGCGCCGATCAGGCGGGATACGGTGTGCCGCTCCATGTATTCGGACATGTCGAAACGCAACAGCTCGACGCCGAGGCTCGCCGCAAGCTGCTTTGCGACCTCGGTCTTGCCGACGCCGGTCGGACCCGAGAACAAGTAGCTGCCGATCGGCTTCTCCGGCTCGCGCAGGCCGGCTCGCGCCAGCTTGATCGAGGCGGCCAGCGACTCGATGGCCTTGTCCTGACCGAACACGGTGCGCTTCAGGGTCTGCTCGAGATGCTTGAGCACCTCGGCATCGTTCTTCGACACGCTCTTCGGCGGAATCCGCGCCATCGAGGCGATCGTGGTCTCGATCTCCTTGATGCCGATGGTCTTCTTGCGCTTGTTCTCGGCGACCAGCATCTGTGCCGCACCGGATTCGTCGATCACGTCGATCGCCTTGTCCGGCAGCTTGCGGTCGTGGATGTAGCGCGAGGAGAGCTGAACCGCGGCCTCGATCGCCTCATTGGTGTACTTCAGACGATGGTAATCCTCGAAGTACGGCTTGAGGCCCTTGAGGATCGCGATCGCGTCCTCGACCGTCGGCTCGTTGATGTCGATCTTCTGGAAGCGCCGCACCAGCGCGCGGTCCTTCTCGAAGTGCTGGCGGTATTCCTTGTAGGTGGTCGAGCCCATGCAGCGGATGGTGCCCGAGGCAAGCGCGGGCTTGAGCAGGTTCGAGGCATCCATCGCCCCGCCCGATGTAGCGCCCGCACCGATCACGGTGTGGATTTCGTCGATGAACAGGATGGCGTTGGGATGCGCTTCGAGCTCCTTCAGCACCTGCTTCAGGCGCTCCTCGAAGTCGCCGCGATAGCGCGTGCCGGCGAGCAGCGTGCCCATGTCGAGCGAGAACACGGTGGCGGCCGCCAGCACCTCCGGCACTTCGCTGTCGACGATGCGCTTGGCAAGGCCCTCGGCGATCGCGGTCTTGCCGACGCCGGCTTCGCCGACGAACAACGGGTTGTTCTTCTGCCGGCGGCACAGCACCTGGATCGCACGGTTGATTTCGGAATTGCGTCCGATCACCGGATCGATCTTGCCGTCGCGCGCCTTCTTGTTGAGGTTGACGCAATAAGTCTCGAGCGCCTCGCCCTTCTTCTTGGCGTCCTCGTTGCCCTTGGCCTCGGTCTCCTCGTCGACGCCGCGCACCGGCCGCGCCTCGGAGACGCCCGGCCGCTTGGCGATGCCATGGCTGATGTAGTTGACCGCGTCGTAGCGCGTCATGTCCTGCTCCTGCAGGAAATACGCGGCGTGGCTCTCGCGCTCGGCGAAGATCGCGATCAGGACGTTGGCACCGGTCACCTCTTCACGACCGGAGGATTGCACGTGGATCACCGCGCGCTGGATCACGCGCTGGAAGCCGGCGGTCGGCTTGGCGTCGTCGGCGCCATCCGTCACCAGGTTCTCGAATTCGGTCTCAAGATAATTGACCAGGCTCGTGCGGAGCTTGTCGAGATCGACGCTACAGGCGCGCATGACGGCGGCTGCATCGGAATCGTCGATCAGGGAGAGCAAGAGATGCTCGAGCGTCGCGTATTGGTGATGACGCTCGTTTGCGATCGCCAGTGCACGATGCAGGGATTGTTCAAGGCTTTGGGAAAAAGTCGGCATTCGCGTCCTCTATGGCCCCCATCATCATGATCGCCATCGCCCGGTGAGGCAACAACAACCTTTGTCACATATAGTTATACAAGATCGCGGCGAAAGACCGGTTCCGCGACTCAGGCAGCGACATACCAGCGGCATTTTCGATGCAAATCCCGTTCCGATTTGGGCAGAACTACCCATTTGGGCAGGCTTGACGCGGATGCCGATGTGCTCGGGATCATGCAGCACGATGTGCCGCCGTCACACACCACACGAACAGAACCACTCTATAAAGACTTGAACGGCGACTACTTCTTTTCCATCACGCATTGGAGCGGATGCTGGTGCTTGCGGGCGAAATCCATCACCTGCGTCACCTTGGTCTCGGCGATCTCGTAGGTGAACACGCCGCACTCCCCGATGCCATGATGGTGGACATGCAGCATGATCTTGGTCGCGGCCTCGATGTCCTTGTTGAAGAATTTCTCCAGCACGTGGACGACGAACTCCATCGGCGTGTAGTCGTCGTTCAGGATCAGCACGCGGTAGAGGTTCGGCCGTTTGGTCTTGGGCTTGACCTTGGTGATGACCGAAGTATTCGGACCCGAGGGGTTGCCCGAACGGTTCTCGTCATTGCTCATGCGAGGAGCGTAGGCAGCGGCTGGCGCGGACAGTTCGAGTCTGGAAGTCAATTGCGGCATGGCTCAGGCGTTCAGTTCCCCACGGAAGCGAATGGCGGTCACCGCGCGACCCCGCCCTTCGGAGCCTGGCGCAGGCGCGCCGCCTTGTGGATCGCCGCTCCCGACAAATCCGGGTCCAAGCCGGATCGTTCGTCAGCAATATGGGCCCGCCCCCGGCTCGCCGCAAGCGCGCAAAAACTCGGCCGAGGTGGCCACGGCAGCCCCGATTCCCGGTCCGGGCGATCCAGCCAAGGTTAATCAACCCGGACCGATTTGACAAAAATTTCCGCTGCGCCCGTTGGAATATGTTCACCAGGAACCCGGTTATTTAACACGATTGCGACCTTTCGACCGGGATATCCCGGACTTCTACGGTGCAATTTACCAGGCATTCAATGGCATGGCTCGAAATCGGGCAAAACCACGGATTTCGGGGATCGTCATGTTTCACTCGCCGCTTGTCAGCCGGATCGGCCGACGGCTCGCCCGCTTCGCGGCGGCCGAGCAAGGTAATGTCGCGATGATCTTCGCCATCGCGCTGGTCCCGGTCCTGAGCATGGTCGGTGCGGCGGTGGACTACAGCCGCGCCGCCCAGGCCCGCACGTCCATGCAGGCGGCCCTCGACTCCGCCACTCTGATGCTCTCCAAGGATCTGTCGTCCGGCACCATCACCACGTCGCAGATCGATACGAAGGCACAAGCCTATTTCAACGCGCTGTTTACCGGCACCGCTACCCTGCCGTCGGTGAGCGTCGCGGCCACCTACACGGCAAGCACCAGCATGGGCTCCACGATCCAGCTCACCGGCACCGGCACCTACACGACGACCTTCATGAAGATCGCCGGCTTTCCGACGCTCGGCATCGGCACCACGTCCACCAGCGCCTGGGGCAACGTCCGCATGCGCGTCGCCCTGGTGCTCGACAACACCGGCTCCATGGCCCAGGACGGCAAGATGCCGGCGATGCAGACGGCCGCCAAGAACCTGGTCGATCAGCTCAGCAAGCTCGCGAAGGCCGATGGCGACGTCTACGTCTCGATCGTTCCGTTCGCCAAGGACGTCAATGTCGGCGCCAGCAACTACGACAAGGGCTGGATCGATTTCAGCGATTGGGATGCGGCCAATGGCAGCTGGACTTGCAGCGCAGGCAACAACTGGAACTGCAACAAATGGAATTGGACGCCGGCCAGCCGCAACACCTGGAACGGTTGCGTGACCGATCGCGACCAGGACTACGACACCAAGAACACCACGCCGACGAGCGGCAATACGGGGACGCTCTTCCCTGCCGAGCAGTATTCCTACTGCAACTCCGGCAGCTCGTCCTATCTGCAACCGGTCATGCCGCTCAGCTACGATTGGAGCTCGCTCAAGAGCCGCATCGATGCCATGAAGCCGACCGGCAACACCAACCAGGGCATCGGCCTCGCCTGGGGCTGGATGACGTTGTCGACCGGCAATCCCATGAATGCGCCGGCCAAGGATCCGAACTACACCTACAAGGACGCGATCGTGCTCCTGTCCGACGGACTGAACACGCAGAACCGCTGGTACAGCAATGCTTCCCAGATCGACGCGCGACAGAAGAAGCTTTGCGACAACGCCAAGGCCGAGAACATCACGATCTACGCGGTGCAGGTGAACACCGGCAGCGACCCGACCTCGAGCGTGCTGCAATACTGCGCCAGCGGCACCGACAAGTTCTATCTGGTCACCTCGGCCAGCCAGACCGTCTCGGTGTTCAAGGACATCGGCACCTCGCTGTCGAAGCTCCGCGTGGCACGCTGACCAGACCGGTTGACCGCGCGCAAACAAAAAGCCCGGCTGGTTCAGCCGAGCTTTTCGATTCCAGGATGTCCTGAAAACGTTACTGGGCGGCCGGGGTGAACTTCGACACGATGGTCTCGACCGGCTTGAACGCCTGCTTGGCGAGGTCGCTGTAGAGGCCGGCGATCTTCTGCGATTCCGCAACGAAGGTCTCGTAGGAGGAACGGGCGAAGTCGGTCTGCGCTTCCATGGCCTTGTCCAGCGACTTCACGCCGGAAAGCTTCTCGACGAAGGACTTGGTGTCTTCGAACGACTTCTTCGTATAGTCGCCATAGGCGCTGGCGATCGCCTGGAGGCCGTGCTGCACCGAGGTCGCGGAGGCGACGTACTGCTCGAAGTGCTCTTTCCCGTAGTTCTGAAAGTCTTCAACCTTGAACATTTCGGAATCCTTTTCCCTGGCTCTTGTCGGGAAGCCCCGGCTCCCTGACTCTGCCCACAATTAGTGCAACGCACAAAAAAGTCAACAATATTGTGCGACGCACAAAAATTGACGCAAATCGCCGAGATTCCCGGGGTTTCCCGCAATAGTTCCTTAAGCTTTTGGAAACCCCGGCCCCCTACCCTGATTCCCTGGACGTGTTCAACTTCCGCAGACGGTCAAAAGCCGTTTGAGAACATCACCTTAGCCAGAATAGCGGCTCAGGCTAAACGTCCTCCGCGGCGAACACCAGCGGAGGGACAGCCTGAGCAGGTAATGATCCCGGGTCCATTGGGCACAATTTCGCCTCACGAGCCGGTGATCTAGTCAGAAACGGGGACGGGGTTCCATGCTTCGTAAAAACTTGTCTTCCTCGCGCTTGGCGCGGGTTGGCGTTTTTGGGCTTCTTACGGTCACCGCCGCAGTCATCTTCACCACCGACGCCGCGGAGGCGCGGCGCCATCGCCGCCACTACGCGCACCACAAGGTGCAGCGCGATGTGTCGGACACCTCGAGTTCGAAATTCGCGTCGATCATCGTCGACGGCAATTCCGGCGCGGTGCTGCAGGCAACGAGCCCCGACGCGATCCGCCACCCCGCCTCGCTGACCAAGATCATGACGCTCTATCTGCTGTTCGAGCGCCTCGAATCCGGCAAGATGAAACTCGACACCGAGATGCCGGTGTCCAAGCATGCCGCCGATCAGGATCCGACCAAGCTGAACCTGCGTGCCGGCCAGACCATCCGTGTCGAGGATGCCATCAAGGGCCTCGTCACCCGTTCCGCCAACGACGCCGCGGTGGTGATCGCCGAAGCAATCGCCGGCGACGAGGACGACTTCGCCCAGATGATGACGCGCAAGGCCCGCGCGCTCGGCATGTCCAAGACCGTCTACCGCAACGCCAACGGCCTTCCCAACGACGAGCAGGTCACGACCGCGCGCGACCAGGCCACGCTCGGCCGCGCCATCCAGGAGCGCTTCCCGCGCTACTATCGCTATTTCGCAACCTCGACGTTCAACTGGCGTGGACAGTCGATCCGCAATCACAATCACCTGCTCGGCAGCGTCGAGGGCGTGGACGGCATCAAGACCGGCTACACCCGCGCCTCCGGCTTCAACCTCGTCAGCTCGATGCGCCGCGGCAACCGCCATTTGATCGGCGTAGTGCTCGGCGGCCGCAGCGGCGGCTCGCGCGATGCCATCATGCGCAACCTGCTCGCCGAAAATCTCGAAAAGGGCGCGACCACCCACACCGTTGTCGCGGTCACCGAACGTAACGGCACTGACGCCAATGCCGCGCTCGCCGACGCATCGGATGCTCCGGCACGGCCAGCGGCGCAGGTTCCGGCCGCTCCTGCTCCCGAGACCGTCCAATCGCGTCTCGCGGCGCGTCTGTCGACTTTGGCAGCCGCGACCGCCGCGGTGCCGCCGGCCCAGTCCAAACCCGAGGTTCGGCCGACGGAGTCCAGGATCGAGCCCGCGCCGCTCACCAATGGCGTGATCTCGAGCCAGCCGCTCGCCATCATCCCCGGCTCGTCCGAGCCGATGAAGCCGGTTCGGGTGAAGACGGTTCAGGTCAAGGCCGGCGCCGTGAAGGTCGCCTCCGCCACCCCCACCCACGTCGCCCCGCCGGTCACCAACGCCATTCCGTCCCGTTCCGACGTCGCGGAAACCTCCGGCGCCGTCGTCGCCCGGGCCGATCTCATCAACAAGCCCGAGATCGTCGGCCAGCCGGAAGCCCCGAAGGCCGAGATCGCCCGCACCGAATTGCCAAGGCAGCCGGCCGGCTTCGGCTCCGGCAACGGTATCCTCGGGGTGCTGCCGGCCGCAACGGCCGCCGCGCCCGCCCCGGCCGGTCCGAAGCTCGCCTCCGCCGATCCGACGCCGGTCCAGATGAGCGCCACCACCAAGCCGGTCGTCACCCACAGCGGCTGGATCGTCCAGGTCGGCGCGCTCGAAAGCGAGAACGAAGCCCAGCAGCGCATCGATGCCGCGCGCAGCTCGGCCCGCGGTCTGCTCAGCAAGGCCGATCCGTTCACCGAGCCTGTCGTCGCCAAAGACAATCGCAAGCTCTACCGCGCCCGCTTCGCCGGCCTCGAGCGCGACCAGGCCGAAGCCGTCTGTCGCACCCTGAAGCGCGCCGAGATCTCCTGCATCACCGTCCGCAACTGATCTCCTTCCCCGTTCGAGACGAAATGCCCGCGCTTATCGCGGGCATTTTTCGTTTTGGGGGCGCGGTCACACGGGCGCTGTTCATGACAAGGCTGTTCCGCGACAACCTCTCGTCAATAAATTACGGTTAAAACTTTCCTCAAGGGATCGACCACGCCGACAATGGCGGGCATCGGGGCGACGGCAAACGGAGCAAGCGGAGTTCACGCGGTACGGGCGTTTGTAGCGTGGTGCCGGAGTTAGCCGTTATGCGTACGAAGCAGAGTATCCTTGGCCTCGTTTACACGGGCAGCGAGATAGTTCGAGCCCCCCTGGTCGGGATGGAGTTTCTTCATCAGGGACTTGTGCGCCCGGCTGATGTCGTCGCGCCCCGCCCCCGGCTGCAGGCCAAGGATCTGATAGGCCTCCTCCGCCGTCATTTTGCCGCTCGCCGCCGTGCGGCGCTGCCCCCCTGCCGCATCGCCCTGCGCGTTCTGACGCCAAGCGGGAAACCGGCGGTCCAGATAGCTTTCAAGTAGGGCCACGCTCTCGGCGTCGAATGTCGGGACCATTGCCAGCAGGCCAGCGAGATCGAACTCGCCGAGATCGCGCCCGGCGTGAGGCCCGGCGACGATCTGCCCGCCAAGCTGGCCGGTGTCGTGGTCGAGCCGCATGTCCAGGAATTGCGAGCGCACGCGTGAGGCCTGGCCTGACGCGGGTGCAGCACCGCCGCCGAACAGCCCGCCGACATTGCCGAAGCCGGCGTTTGCCAGCGGCTTCCAACCCAGCAGCCCGGCGCCGAAAATCCCCAGCGGGATCGCCACAGCCAGCTCGCCCCGCAAGCCCGTGAATGCTGCGACCGCCAGCGCCACCACGCCGCCACCGAACCTGATGGCGCGCGCCAACGCCGCCGGGTTGGCGGCGCGGAACATCTGGAGCAGCAGGTAAAGCGTGATAACGGCGACAGCGCCGGCGATCAGGGTCATGACCGGAATATAGTCACCCTCGCGTCAAAATGCATGGCAAAGGCCCCGCTGCGAGCCGCGACGGCCTGAGTGCTACTTCATTTGGCCGATCAGCCTGGCCGCTCCGCTCGCGGTCTGCGCCAATTTCAACAATGCCGCGCGTCCGCCGGCGGCATAGGCCGCGGCCGCCCGCAGCAGCTCGCGCAACTGCGCCGCCGCGCCCGGATCAAACCGGCACCAGGCGCCGCCGGTCAGGCGCGCGATCTCGCGGAAGGCCTGCTCGGCGACCGCGTCATGTCCTTCCTGAAACACGAACACTGGGACATTCAGCATGCCGAGCTCGCCGGCCTTGGCGCAGAGCTCGTCGACGTTCTCCTCCATGGCATCGCCGACGAAGACGACGGCGCGCACGCCCGATGCGATCGCTTCGCGCCGCACCTCGCTCAGCACCTTGCCAATCTGGGTGTCGCCGCCGCGGCAGTCGATCTTGCTCATCAACGCCGCCAGCCTCGTGCTGTCGGAGATCCAGCCCGTTGCGCGGCACTCGTTCAAGCCTCGATAGTAGACGAGCCGGATATCGAGACTGCCCAGTGCCGCGGTCTCGCGAAACATGTCGGCCTGAAGCGCGCAGGCCATGTCCCAGGTGGGCTGCCGGCTCAACGTCGCATCCAATGCGAAGATCAGCCGCCCCTTCGCGCCCGGCGCATGGGGGGACAGCGCCCGCGCCTTGGCGACGAAAGCGGCAATGTCCTCCGCGGTCGACGTTCCGGCCTGCGGCACCGCGCCGCCTGCGTGTGCCGAGACGGCATCGCCGCGGCTCGGCTTGATGGGTTCGCCCGACATCCCTCGGCCCTGCGTGAGCGGCTAATGTGGTCAGCGCAGGCAGCCCGGTCAATGTGCAAAGCCCCCGCGGGCGGCGACCGGCGGAGGCTTTGACAATCGTGACCGGCGATCAGGGAGACGGCAGCTCTTACGCCGCCCGCTCCTCAAGCATCAGCCCTTGGCAGGCGCCATCAGCGCAACCGGGCCGGGCTCGAGAATATTCGGCGGCGACGTTTGCGTATCGACCGGTGCGATCTCGCTATCGGTCGAGCTCAGGAACTTGTCGAGCATGCTCTGGATCGAGTTCTTGGCGACGTCCGGACCGGTGTCACGCATGTCGTTGTGCTGAAACTCGGTCTTCACGACCTGGATACCGGCCTTCTCGCATTCCTCGTCGGTCGGGAGCACGCCCGCATCAGCCTTGAACTGCGGATCCTGCGAGCGGAACGACAGGATCTTGAACTTGCCCGCGGTGACGAAGGGCACGCGCAGATTGTCGAGCGTGACGACCTTCTTGACCTCATCCGGATACTGCTTGGCGAAATACATCGTGATGTCGCCGCCCATGGAGTGGCCGACCATCGTCACCTTGGCGTAGTCGGCGTTGGGCTGAACCTTCTTCATCTCCTGCATGGCGAGATGGATGTTGGCGACACCGCGCAGGATCTGCGGCAGCCGGCCGACATAGAGCTCACCAGGCTTGGTGACCATCGGAGGATCGGTCGGCAGATCGTGCTGCGGGCTCACGACCATGTAGCCGCGCGCAGCGAAGATGTTGGCGAGGAAGCCGTATTCTGTGTTCTTGACAGTGTTGCCGTGATTGATCACGGCGACCGGCAGCGTAACCATGCCGGCATTGGCCTGCATTTCCTTGTCGCGTCGCACCGCGATCTGGACGGGGACAGGACGGTTGTCGCGCGAAGCGTCGTAGAAAGTGATGGTCTCGTGCTTGATCGCCCACTTGCTCGCCGTGAAATAGGCGATGCCGCAGAGAGCACTGACCGAAACCAGAACGGCAATTCCACGCTTCATTTTCGTCCTCAGCCTCAGGCTCTTGCGGCCTGAATCCCTGTTGAAAATCGTGTTCTTCCGAGGCTCTGCGTCCTCTGGTCGCCTATTCGCTAATATATGTCACAGGCGCGTGACAGGAAGGCCAAATATTGTGAACCGGCCGCCCTTTCATTGTGCGCCGCACACCTTTTCTGGGCACCTCGTTGTTGTTCTGTGGCTACGTCAGGTGCAGCTCATTATCGGACGCAATCCGTCTCGATCGGGTTCAATTTCGCGGTAAACGCAGGATAAAAACGGCCGAACGCTCTCACGGTTCCAGCATGAACCCAGCACTGAAAACCAGTCGAAAGTAGCTTTATACCGCCTCAGGCGCCCAGAATGTCGTGGACTTCGAGCGGCTTGTCGATCTGGTTGAACCACTCGGCCCGGTTGGCGGCGCGGCGGCGGCCGCGCTCGTCGAGCGGCAGCTTGAGCTGGCGAAGCAGGCTCGTCACCTCTTCGCGTGCGGTGAGATGGCCGAGATTGGGCCGCATGCCCAGCGTGGCCTCGTCGATCTCGTCGAGGGCGGTGAGGCCGCGCGGGAAAAATTCGCGGTAGACCACGCGTTCGGCGAAGCCGTCGACGTAGCGGAAGCCGAGCCGCAGCGACAGATCCTTCAACCCCTCCGCGACGAGCTGCTTGTTGCGGGAGCCGAGCATCGACAGGCGGTTGCGCACGACGATCCAGTCGGTGGTCGAACCGTCGAGCTGACGGCGCTTGCGCCTGACGTCGCGCACCATCTCGGCGTAGTGGCTCTCGCCCGTCACCGCGTAGCTCGCGGGATCGACGGTGCCGAGCACGTCGAAATCGAGGAAGCTGTCGTTGATCGGCGTGACCAGCGTGTCCGCCATCGAGTGCGCGAGCCGCATGAGGTAACTGTCTGTGCCGGGCGTGTCGATGACGATGAAGTCGAAGCTGCTCTCGACTGCCGAGACCGCCTCCATGAACTGCTGGAACTCGGAATTCTCGTTCTCGGCGATCTGCATGGTCTCGCCGAGCTTGATGCAGCGATGTACCGGCAATTCGAGGTCGAGCTTGGTGCGGCGCGCCCAGGCAGAACGGTTGCCGATGTAGTGGGTAAAGCTCTGCTGACGGCAGTCGAGGTCGATGGTGGCGACGCGCTGGCCGGCCTTCAGGAGCGCGACCGCGATGTGCAGGGCGGTGGTCGACTTGCCGGAGCCGCCCTTCTCGTTGCCGAGCACGACCACATGCGCCGAGCCGGATTGGCCTTGGCTAGCCTGCACAAGCATGGCGATCCTCAACACCCCTGGTGAATATCTTCGAGTTGACCGCGTCCACGGTCAAGTGAAATGCGTGACGGGTTATGCAAATCGTACTGCGCCGTTGTCCATCATGAATAGCGGCGCCAATCTTCGTCTGTGATACAGCCCACAATGTTGCGATGTCGTGCGCCAGCTTGCGGAGAATGCTGTGCCGCATCCGGGTGCATGGCGTCCACGATCCCTGCTTGTTAAGGTTAGCCGCCCCGGGCGCCGCATCGTGCCGCGCCGCTTCCCAACCTACCGAGTCCCGATGTCATCAAGCCCCCTGATCGTCCGCACGGTCCCGACCTTGCGCCGCGCCGTCGACAATCTTCGCAAGCGAAAGGCCACGATCGCACTGGTCCCGACCATGGGGGCCCTTCATGACGGGCATGTGTCCCTCGTCCGCCTCGCCAAGCGGCGCGCCAGCCGCGTCGTGGTCTCGATCTTCGTCAACCCGACCCAGTTCGCCCCGACCGAGGATTTCGGCGCCTATCCGCGCACCTGGAAGGCCGACATCGCCAAGCTCGCGGCCGAGGACGTCGACGTCGTCTGGCATCCGGACGTCAAGGCCATGTATCCCGGCGGCTTCGCCACCCGAATCGTGCCGGAGGGACCGGCGCTCGCCGGCCTCGAGGACCGTTTCCGCCCGCACTTCTTCGGCGGCGTCGCCACCGTCGTCGGCAAGCTGTTTACGCAAGTCCGGCCGGACTTCGCGATCTTCGGCGAAAAGGACTTTCAGCAGTTGCGGGTGGTGACGCAGATGGCGCGCGACCTCGACCTCGGCGTCAAGGTGATCGGCTCCCGCACGGTGCGCGAGCGCGACGGGCTCGCGATGTCCTCGCGCAACGTCTATCTGTCGCCCGAGGAGCGGCAGACCGCCACCGTCCTCTACCGTGCCATGAAAGCGAGCGCGCAGCGGATCAAGGCCGGCGATGCCGTGGCGCCTGCGATGGCCGGCGGCGCCGAGATGATCACGGCGGCGGGCTTTGCGCTCGACTATTACGAGATCCGCCATGCCGAGACGCTGGCGCCAGCCGCCTCGCGCGAGGACGGCCCCTTGCGGATCCTGGTCGCGGCCAAGCTCGGCAACACCCGGCTGATCGACAATATCGGAGTTTAGAGCAGCCCGAGATCGCGCAATTCGCGCCGCATCGGCTCCGGCATCGCCGCGATCGAGCCGGCGGCGGATTTGCCGAGATCGGACGGCACGGAATCGTCGGTGAGGTAGCGCCAGCCCTGGAACGGGCGCATCGGCCGCGGCGACACCGAGATCACCTTCGGCTGCATCACGATGCGGCAACGCCCGATGCCGTCCTTGTCCCGGAACGGCTCGATACCGATGATCTTTTCGCGCGCGGCAATCTCGCCCTTGATCACCCAATAGAGCGACCCGCCCGCGAGGATCTCGGCGTCGCGCTTGGGCACCATGCGGGTGATGTGGATGTGATGTTGCGGCAGACCCTTCTTCTTCGCGGTCTGCATCCGTTCGGCGATCCACTCCTTCAATTCCTTGACGGAGTCGCAGCCGACGGCGAGCTTGATCAGATGTAGCGGCATGCCCAAGCATTAGCCGGGCAGCACCGCATTTGGAATGCCGATCTACTCGTTATCCGCAGCCGCGGGAGCGGCCGCCGTGGCCGGCGGCGGCGCGAGCGGAACCGGCGCTGCGGGGGCGCGCGCGGCCTTGGGGGCCGGCGGTTTCTTCGCGGCCGGTGGTGCCGCGGGCGCCGGTGCTTGTGCGGAGGCAGCCGCTGGCGCGCGCGGCGCCGGCGCTGCGTTTGCGGCGGGCGCAGCCTGCCGCGTCGTCGCAGTGGGCTCCGGATTCATGATGCTCACAGGCGGCGTCGACAAGGCGCTCGGGAACTCCGCATTGGTCGGCTTGCCCGTCGGCATCGAGGGCGGCAGCCCAGCGAGTGCCGCATTGGCCGGCATCGGCGGCACCGCTGCTGGCGCGTTCCAGGTCGGCGCGTGGCGCGCGACCAGCGTGTCGTAGAGGTGGGACTCCATGTTGGCGGCGACCTGCTGCTGGTCGGTCAGCGCGCGGAACGCGGCGCAGTCGAACTGCGTGCAGCCGTCGCGCGCGACCAGCACCTGCGCCACGAGGCCGTAGCGGTCGCGCTCCAGCGCCTTGCGCACGGCCTTCATGTCCGCCGTCAGGCTCTTCTCGGCGGTCGCGGAATCACCGAGTGCGGTCAGCCGGTCGATCCGGGCCGCGGTGTAGGACACGGCCGCAGCCGCAGCGTCCGGCGAGCCGAACAGCGCTCTCTCGCAGCCAACGGCGACGGCATCGCCGGCGAGGTCGTCGAGGCAGGACAGCGCCGGCAGGCTCGCGACGACAGCACCTTGCGCGCGCGCCTCGGTCGGGGAGTCGTGCCCCGCCGGGCCATAGATGCGCACGGTGGCAGCTCCGGCGATCGCGATGGACAGCAGCGTGATCACGGTCAGCGCGCCGTTGGCGACCGACCTATCGGCGCGCAGCAGCGTGATCAGCAGGATCAAGCCGAAGAATCCGGCAGCGGCCAGCGTCATCCACATCGGAAAGGCCGGCGAGCGCCAGATTTGGTCGAGCGAAGTGGCCCATGCCCAGTTCATGCGCGACGTCCCCTCACGCGAGCAGAGAGCGAATGGTCAAGCGAGCACCGCGAGCCGGTAACTGCCCCGGCTCACCTTTTGAAGGTGAAGCGGGCCTTTTAACGGCGGCAGGACACAATTCCGCAGGAGGCGCGAATGCGCTGATGACGTCGATCTCTAGGAGAGCGCGAGCTGGCTTTCCTTCGCGACGCGTTCGAAGGCTTCGGTCGAGCTCTTGATCCGGTACTGGCAGTCGTCGCCGTCGGTCGGCAGCAGACGGATGACCTCATACGAACCGCTGGCAGCGGGGCGCGCGACGTTGCTGGCCGTGAACAATACGCGCGTTCCAATCGGGAATTTGTGCTTCAACACCCTCTCCACTCAAACAACGCCTGCCTCGCCCATGGTCCCACTGCGACGGCCGGCCGGAAACCCACGCGCTGTATAGCATGCGGCCGGCGGTTTTGGCCAGCGCCATGCCCGCATGGCAAACACGCAAATCTCGCAGTCTTTTCAGAATGATAGCGATGGAACCGGCGGGCCGATGATACCGCCGGCGCCGCGCGTTCAGAGCGGTGTGTCGCAGGTCGGTCGCAGCCCCACTTGATCCGCGGCTCCGGTCACTTCTGGACTGTGAGGCCGCCGGGCGGCGGCCTCCGTCAGACCTGACGATCAGGCATCCTCGAATTTTGCAATGACCAGCGTTTCGGCCTGCCCCTCGCGGGTCCATTCCTGGAACGCCGGCAGCGCCATCATCGTCTCCATGTAGGCCCTGGTGTCCGGCGCGACGTCGATCGCGTAGGTGCGCAGGCGGTGCACGACCGGCGCGTACATCGCGTCCGCCGCACCGAAGCGCCCAAACAGGAACGGACCCGCCGCGCCATGGCGCGTGCGGCACTCGCGCCAGATCTCCTCGATCCGCGCGACGTTGGCCTTGGCGTCCGCGGACAGCGTCACGGCCCGCACTGGCCGGTGCAGGTTCATGCCGCATTCGTTGCGCAGAGCCACGAATCCGGAGTGCATCTCGGCGCACACCGATCGGGCATGCGCGCGCGCGGCGACGTCGTCCGGCCACAGCTTCACTTCCGGATAGCGCTCGGCGACGTATTCGATGATGGCGAGCGAATCCCACACCGTGACGTCGCCATCGACCAGGACCGGCACCTTGCCGGCGCGGCTGAAGGACAGGATCTGCTCCTTGTCCGCGGGATTATCGGTGTAGAGCGGGATGAGCGTCTCCACGAACGGGATGTCGTTGGCGCGCAGCGCGAGCCAGGGCCGCATCGACCATGACGAGTAGTTCTTGTTGCCGATCGCGAGTTTCAACGCAGCCATGTCGTCAGTCCTTCCCGAGACGTCTTAGAGGAGCCGCTTTTAACGCCATCGCCTGCCGCCAATCAATCGTTGCCGCATACTGCCATGCGTGGCAATCGTTGCGGTCCTCGCCAGGAGACAGACATGAGCAGGCATTGGGTCGACATCGCCGCCGTCGGCTTCTTCATCATCGAATGGCTGGTCTATGCGCTGACGCTCGAGCATTCGGCCTATGGCCGCGACAGTCTATCGGCGCGCATGAACCGCTATCGCGAGGTCTGGGTGCGCCGCCTGCTCGACCGCGACACCCGCATGGTCGACATGCAGATCATGACCTCGCTTCAGAACGGCACCGCCTTCTTCGCCTCCACCAGCCTGTTCGCGCTCGGCGGCGCGCTGGCGCTGCTGCACGCCACCAACGACGCCATCACGATTCTGAGCAAGCTGCCGATCGACCTCAGCACCTCGCCGGCCATGTGGGAGCTGAAATGCGTCGGCCTCGTGCTGATCTGCGTCTACGCCTTCTTCAAGTTCGCCTGGGCCTATCGCCTGTTCAATTACGTCGCGATCCTGTTCGGCGGCATGCCGCCGGCGGACCAGCGCGACACACTTGAGGCCGAAGCCCATGTGATCCGCACCTCGCGCCTGTTCGAATCCGCCGGCCGCCACTTCAACCGCGGCCAGCGCGCCTTCTTCTTCGCACTCGGCTATCTCGGCTGGTTCGTCAGCCCCTGGCTGCTGTTCGTCACCACGGCGGCCGTGGTGGTCGTGACGTGGCGACGCCAGTTCGCCTCGAGCGCATGGGCGGCGATGGCGCCGGAGGTGGTCGCGGATGAGGGGATGAGGCGCGGTCATTGAAGCGCCGGTGTCCCGGACAAGCCGCACCGCCAAAGCGGCGCCGCGCTGCGTCCGGGGCACGAGAGCGAAGTGGCGCATGCTCTCCCAACGACGTCATTGCGAGAGGCTGAGTGTGAGGCGGCAGCCCGTTCTCCAAGGAACGCTGTCATTCCCCGCGAAGGCGGGGAATCCAGTACGCCGCGGCTTCTCGGTTCAACCGCGAGCGTCTCTGGAATACTGGCTCGCCCGGTCAAGCCGGGCGATGACAGTGAGTGTGTGGTGACAGACATGACTCGTCGGCCTCGCGGCTGAATTCGCCCGAGCTTTGCTTGATCACTCCACCCTCAAAACCAAGAGGGCGCAGGGAAGGCCGGGTGCCGACAGGCACCCGCGGTCCGCTGCGCGACATGCGCACGCAGGAAGAACCGCACAGCAGCATACAGGTGGTGCCGATCACTCGGCCTTCCCTGCGCGATGGTCGGACGGCTTATGCCGTGCTCTCCCGGGAGCCGAACTTTCCTCTGGCCTCCCTCGCCCCGCGAATTGGATGATGCAGTCTGCCCGGTTGGGCTCGCTCGCACCTCCGCGAAGGCTTGACCGTGGCAACGACGGCCAGGACCACACGGTTTTGCCGTACGCACGGCCCGCCATGTCGCCGCAGTATTCCCAGCCCTGTCGACGGAGCTGAGAACTTACAGGCGAGACGAAGCCTGGCAGCGCCGTCGTCCGCACGCGGTTACGGGCTCACGGGGACTACCCGCCCTGCCCGCACCTCTCATGCCGACGCTGCCGCGTCCACCGCAGACCCGGCTCGCGAAAATGACGACCTCATGATCGCCCCTCTTGAGTGAGCCGGGATGCACGACACATACGCCGAAACCGAATTTCGGTAAAGTGGAATATTTTCGCGGCACTGGATTGACAGAGGCCGACACAGGCACGGTGCCCCAAGATAGGCAGAGGCGCAAAGCGCCGTGCCCACCATCTTTCACGATTTCAAAGACGTGGGCATGCTTCCGCCTTCGCTCTGCGAGCTACGGCGGACAAGTCGCTTTGCCCGCCCTACTGTCCCGGCATCGCTGCGCTCACCCGGGCTACAAGGGCTCGAAAACTACCCGCCGAAATCCCGCGGGCTGAACGGCAGGTCCAGCACCTTCCATTCCTCGTACAGATTGGCGGGCAGCATCTTATAGGGCTGGCAGTCCTGAACTGCGCTGATTGCGGACTTCACGAGGGCCACCCCTTTTGTGGATGGCGGGGCTTGGAGCAGGATCGGCTCGCGCGCCAACGTGCCGTCGGTGGCGAACACCGTGCGGAGCTTGATGTGGACGCTGTCGGTCGGGCTGAGGCCGGCCGGCAATTTCGCACACCGCCGCAAGTGGCTGCGGAGCGCGGCAATGATTTCGGCCGGCAGCTTGGCTGCAATCGAATCCTTGCCGTCGCCGCCATCGTCCTTGGGAGTGTCTTTCGACAGTGCCGCCGGCAATTCAGGCGGCAGGCCGAGCATGACGCCGTACTTGATGGTGACGTCAGGCTGCGGAGCCTGATAGGCCGGCTGCGGCGCGGCCTGCGGCTCGGGCACGGTTTGCGGCGGCGATGGCTGAGGCTGCGGTTGCACGTTGGCCTCGCGCTGCTTCGGCGCCTCCAACGGTTGCGTCTGTTTCTGCGCCGGCTCGGGCGAGGCCCGTGGTGTCGGCGACGGCGCGGCCGCCTGCTGCTTGGCCGCAGGATTCGGCGCTGCTTCCGCCTTGTCGTTGTCGGTGAAATCCAGCTTCGGCAATTTCAGATCGGGTTTCGGCTCCGGCGGCTTCTGCTTCGCCTCCTCCTGGGCTTTCTCCTCGGCCTTCTCTTCCTCCTGCTTCACCTGCTCCGGCGTGACGATGTCGACCGCAACAGTCTCAGGCGGCGCGGCGTGGAACGGATGGACCTCGCTGATCAGGATGATCAGCCCCACCAGCGTCAGATGGGCGATCGCCGATGCCGCGACGTCCGTCCGTATGATTGTCCGCAGTTCCATTGCCCGATCTTGGATTGCCGCCCTGCTGTTAGCATACCGCGGTCTCCCCTCAATCCCATTTCGGGGCGAAGCCGAAGTCGGTCAGGCGGCCCTTGGAGTTGGCGAGTGCCGCGATCCGGCTCATCTGTTCCTCCGACAGCTCGAAATCGAAGATCTCGATGTTTTCGGACAGGCGCTCGATGCGCGAGGTGCGCGGGATCGCAGCGACATTCTGTTGCACCAGCCAGCGCAGGCAGACCTGCGCCGGCGTCTTGCGGTGAGTGCGCCCGATCTCGGCTAGCGTCTGGTCGGTCTTGATGCGCCCCTTGGCGATCGGGCTGTAGGCGACGAGTGCGAGGCCATGCTGATCGCAGGCCGCCTTCACCTTCGCCTGGTCGAGATAAGGATGGTATTCGACCTGATTGCAGACGAGCGGCTCGCCCGACAGCGCCACCGCCTGCTCGATCAGCGCCACCGTGAAATTGGAAACGCCGATGTGGCGGGTCAGGCCCATGCGCTTGGCATGCGAGAGTGCGCCGAGCGTCTCCGCCAGCGGCACGTGCGGATTGGGCCAGTGCAGCAGCAACAGATCGACGGAGGGAAGCCGCAAGCGCGCCAGGCTCTCCTTGACCGAGCGCTCGAGATCGTTCGGCGCGAAATGGTTGGTCCAGACCTTCGTGGTGAGGAAGATGTCGTCGCGGCGCACGCCGGAGGCGCGCATGCCGTCGCCGACCTCGCGTTCATTGTCGTAGACCTGCGCGGTGTCGATGTGGCGATAGCCGAACCGCAGCGCCTGCTCGACCACGCGCGCGGCAGACCTTCCGCTCAGCTCCCAGGTCCCGAGCCCGATCGCCGGGATTCTTGCGCCATTGGCCTCGACGAACAGCATGAGGAGTCCTCTTCCGTTGCGACAGCCCCCGACGTTATCGGGCCTCATTATGGACCCCGCCCGTGACGCTGCCAACGGACGCCGCGGCAGTCCCGGGGGATATTTGGCGCAATGCTAACGGGAGGTTGCGTCAGGCTTGGCCCGTGACTTCACAGACCCTTGGCGCCAGGCTTTGGCCTCAGGCTTTGGCGCCAGGCTTTCGCGTCAGGCTTTGGCGAGCGCCTGGAATACCGTGTCCGGGGCGTGCGCGATGACCGCGAGCAGCGCACGGGCCGGTCCCCGCGGAGCACGCTTGCCCTGCTCCCAGTTGCGGATGGTCTCGACGGGAACGCCGAGCTTGGCGGCGAACTCCATCTGGGTCAGGCAGGCGCGGCGGCGCAGATCGCGCACCGCGAGCGGGCCGGTGTCGGCCGGCGCGGCATTGGCCGCAGGCTGGACCGGAAACTCCTGTCCGTCCCGCAACTCGACGACCCGTCCGTCCGCCTTCAGCCGCAACCGCATGTCCAATCCCCCAAGCGGGGCGATGATGCGGCAGGCCGCTTAAGTTCGGATTAAAGATGCTTTCGCCATTCCGGGGCGCGCGAAGCGCGAGCCCGGAATCCATCGTGCAGCACGCGAGGCCGAAAAATGGATTCCGGGCTCGCGCCAAGTGGCACGCCCCGGAATGACGCCGGGGCGAGACCTACCTCAGCCCGAACCACAACGTCGCGATCCCGAGGAAGGAGAAGAAGCCGACGACGTCGGTCACGGTGGTGACGAAAGTACCGGAGGCTACCGCCGGATCGGCCCTGACGCGGTCGAGCGCCATCGGGATCAGGATGCCGCCGAGCGCACCGGCGACGAGGTTGCAGACCATCGCAAGCCCGATGACGATGCCGAGGCCGGGAATCTTGAACCAGGCCACCGCCGCAATCCCCGTGATCACGGCAAAGGCGAGCCCGTTGATCAGACCCACCAGCGCCTCGCGCATCACCACACGCCAGGCGTTGGAGGCGCCGAGGTCGCGCGTCGCCAGCGCCCGCACCGCCACCGTCATGGTCTGGGTCGCGGCATTGCCGCCCTGGCTCGCGACGATCGGCGCCAGCACGGCGAGCGCCACCATCTTTTCGAGCTGGCCCTCGAACAGGCCGAGCACGGCGGATGCCAGGAAGGCGGTGGCGAGATTGACCAGCAGCCAGTTGAAGCGGCCGCGCGCGATGGTCAGGAAGGTGTCCGACAGCTCTTCGTCGCTGGTGACGCCGCCGAGGGCCTTGAGGTCCTCGTCCGCCTCCTCCTCGATGACGTCGACGACGTCGTCGACGGTGATGACGCCGACCAGGCGGTCCTGGGTGTCGAGCACCGGCGCTGCGACGAGATTGTACTTGCCGAACATGCGCGCGACCTCCTCCTGGTCCTCCAGGACGGAGACGCGGCGGCGGTCCTCGTCGGTCAGCTCGGTCAGCGCGACCGGGCGGCGCGTGCGCAGGAGCACGTCGAGGGGAACGGCGCCCTGCCAGTGCTGGTCCTTGTCGACGACGTAGATCTCGTAGAAGCGGTCGGGCAGATCGGGCGTCTCGCGCATGTAGTCGATCGCCTGGCCCACGGTGAAATCCTGGGGCACCGCGATGAACTCGGTCTGCATCCGGCGTCCCGCCGAATTCTCGGGGTAGAGCAGGCTGCGTTCGAGCGCGACGCGCTCCTTGAGCGGCAGCTTTTCGAGGATCTCCTCCTGCTCGGCCTGGTCGAGGGCCTCCAGCAGCTCGACCGCGTCGTCGGATTCGAGCTCACGGACACCCTCGGCGACCGTCTCCGGCGGCAATTCCTCCAGGATCTCCTCGCGGACGGCCTCGTCGACCTCGTTCAGCGCGGAGAAGTCGAAGTCGGCCCCGGTCAGCTCGACCAGGCGGACGCGGTCGTCGGGTTCCAGAGCGCCGATCAGATCGCCGAGATCGGCCTCGTGCAGCTCGGCGACACAGGCGCGCAGCGACGCGCTGTCGCCGGCCTCGATGGCACGCGCGATTTCCTCTACGAATTCGTGCCTGATATCGCCGTCTTCATTGCGCATCGGCACGTGGTCGAGTACCGAATCCGCGGCGGATCGGGCAACGTCCATATGTTCATCCATGGCGCGCCTCGCCGTTTGACAGGTTGGATCAGATGGTCTGAGCTGACGGTCAGGCAATACCCACAAGGCAATCGCGAGCGCAATGACAAAGATGCTGCGACTGAGGTGGACTTCGATGACGCTGGGCGCGGCCCTCGGCACTCTCGCCGGCATCGCCTCGATCCAGGCCGCCGAGTGCCCGCGCAAGGACGCACTCGGCACCGCACGCGTGCTGAGCGTCGATGCCAGGACCACGCCGCGCGTGGGCTTGAAGAGCTTTCCGCAGACGCTTGCACTGGCCGATCGCGAGGTCGTGCTGACCTTCGACGACGGGCCGTACCCGCCGACGACGTCGAAGGTGCTGGCGGCGCTGGCGCAGGAATGCGTGCGCGCGACCTTCTTCCTGATCGGCCAGCACGCCTCCGAGCATCCCGACATGGTCAAGCGCATCGCCCGCGAGGGCCACACCGTCGGCCATCACTCCTTCTCGCATCCGTTCATGGGGCGTATTCCGTTCGAGAAGGCCACGGCCGACATTGACCGGGGCATTGCCGCAGACGAAATGGCGCTGCACGGCACCTCGACGACGACGCCCTCGACGCCGTTCTTCCGCTTCCCCTATTTCGAATCGACGCCGGCGCTGCTCGACCTGCTCGAGACTCGCGGCGTCGTCGTGTTCGGGGCCGATCTATGGGCCAGCGACTGGGAGGAGATAACGCCGGAGCAGCAATTGAAGCTCGTCACCGAGCGCCTCGCCGCGAGTGGCAAAGGCATCATCCTCTTCCACGACAACAAGGCGCGCACGGCTGCAATGATGCCGGCGTTTCTGCGGTATCTGAGGGAGAACGGGTATCGGGTGGTTCACATCGTGCCAGCGGGCCCAGTGCAGAAGAATGCCGACGCGCATTGATGCCGGAATGTCACGCCGGCGCAAAATGGGGTGATCCGGGGCCAATTAACACTCTGTTCATGCTACCGCGTGCAAGTTAACGGCGGCTACGGCTGAACCGTTTTGGGGCATCTCCGACCTATTAGGGCGGCAATCGCATGGGGGCAGACGAAGGTTCATGATCGGAAGTAGCGTTGTTTCGCGGACGCGATCGTGGACCGCCCTTAGCCTATCCCTTGGCCTGTTGTTGGGATTGCTGACCACCGCTTCGCCGGCGGCGCTTGCGGCCGATTGCCCGGGCCGCCCCGACGCGCTCGGGACGTCCCGCACCCTCGTGGTCGATCCGCGCGAGCATCCGCTGATCGGCACCATGCAGTACCGCGAGACGTTGCCGCTGAAGGACCATGAAGTGGTCCTGACCTTCGATGACGGCCCGATACCGAAATATTCCAACCAGGTGCTCCAGATCCTCGCGGACGAGTGCATCAAGGCCACCTTCTTCATCGTCGGCAACCAGGCCAAGGCCAATCCGGAAGGCGTGCGCAAGCTGGTCGCGGCCGGGCACACCGTCGGCACGCACAGCATGGACCATCCGCTGACATTCGACCGGATGCCGGTCGAGAAATTCGAGGCCGAGATCAACGGCGGCATCGAATGGACCAAGGCCGCGATGACCGATCCGTCCAAGCTGGCGCCGTTCTTCCGCATTCCCGGCCTGATGCGCGCCGAAGGCGTCGAGCAACATCTGATCTCGCGCGGCATCCAGGTGTGGAGCGCCGACTTCCCGGCCGACGACTGGCGCCATGTGTCGTCCGACCGCGTCTATCAGCTCGCGATCCAGCGGCTGGAGGCCAAGGGCAAGGGCATTTTACTGCTGCACGACATCCAGGCCCGCACCGTGGCGGCGCTGCCGAAGATCATCCGCGACCTCAAGGCGCGCGGCTATCGCATCGTGCATGTGGTGCCGGCGACCGCCGACCGGCCGGCGACGCCGACTACTCCGGTGGAGTGGCTGCTGCATCCGCCGACGGAGACTGTGCCGATCGCGCGCTGGCCGCGCGTGCCGAACTTCGTGTTCGCGCAGACCCGGACGCTGCCGGCGCCCGCTCTTGCCGATCTCAACGCGCAGACCGGGCATCAGCCGCTGCTGCCGCGCCGGACCATGGCGCAGGCGAATGTGGCGGCCACCCTGCCCGTGCCCGGTCGCGATCTGTTTGCCATTCCCGAGGGCTCGGTCGAGGTGCTGCTGTCGACGACATTGTCGCGGCGTGCTGCGACGCGGCTGGCAATGGCGGCCGAGGGGCCTCATTCCGCCAAGAAGAAGGCCAAGCCGCAGGGACGGCGAACGGCACATGCCGCGGAGGCCGCACCGAAGCAGGCCCCACAGATCAAGACGGCTGCCCCCCGCCCGACCCGCCTCGCCACCAGCGCGAAGAAGCGCGCGTGAATTCTACGTCCGCATGATGGCGGCGACGCAGAGCAGCACGATCAGCGCCAGGAAGAACAGGTCCATATAGGATTTGAGCTCGCCGTCGCGCCGCAGCCGGGCGACGTCGACGACCACCTGCTTGCGCGCGTTCGTTCCCCCGGTGCCGTCATTGATCGGGCCCTGCAGTCGCCGCGTCTCGGCCTCCAGCTTCTCGATCTTCTGGAAGAAATAGAATGCGCGAAGCGTCGAGGCCGCACGCATCCCGCTATAGACCAGCACCAGGATCGCGATGATCGCCCGGTTCTGGTATTTCTCCATGAAGTTCAGGCTGAAATAGACCATCGCCATGAATGCGAAGTTGGTCATGAAGCGGTAGACGAAGCTGAGGAAAACCATGCTGGCTCGAACCTTGAGGGGCGCAACTCAATGGTGTTGCGAAATTCGGATCGGGGACCCAGACCGGAACGGCCGACCTGGATGCGTGGCGCCCCGTCTACGCCAACTTTGTTTCGACAAAGATACCATCGTCCCGCAAGTCGCCGCCTTTTAGCCACACGCGGCCATAATGCAAAGGCGGAGTGCGCCCTCGCCCCTTTTCTCGCCGCTGGGGCAGCAATGGCTTTTTCGGCGGAAGTCGCGATAGACTGCGCCCTGCCGCCACAGCTGGGGTCTGCCGATGCCGAAGAAGGGAATCACCGGCCACGACGACTGGGTTCTGACCGAGGCCCTCGCGACCGCCCTGGTCGCACTGGAGCAGCTCGAACCGAAGCACCGGCCGAACGCGCATATGGACGACATCCGCAAGATGCTCTCGAACGGCAAGGAGCCCGCGGCGGTGAGCCTGCACCTCGCCCAGGCCAAATGCCGCCTGTTTCCCGATCTCGACCCGCTGGAGATCTACCGGGAATACGGCATCGGCGAGGAATATGGCTAAGGCCCGCCGGCGACTGATCCCGCAACCACCATCGCCAACGCGCCGAGGTCGATCCTGCCATTGACGATCAGCTCCTCCGAGCCCTTCGCATCGTCCGCGCCTTGAACCTTCAGCGCTTGCGGCCGGTTGGCGGCTTGCCGCTGCAACTCGCCGATGATGGCCTCCTTGAGCTTCTCTTCCAGCATGGGCTTGCTCCTTCAGGCCGGCGCTACGCGCCGACGTCACGCGTCCCGCTCAACCAAGGCGAAGCCGCGCGCTTCGTTCCCCGTCACGCCAAGCGCCGCGGCAGGCTGTGGTGGATCGCGCACGCGGCGACCGCCGCGTGGCCGAACGCGACCGAGATCTGGTGCAGGTCGGTGACGACGTCGCCGATCCCGTAGAGTCCGCTGACCGAGGTGCGTTGATGGTCGTCGACTTTCAGAAAGCCTTCTCCGACATGCTCGGCCCCCAGCGACAGCGCGAGTTGCGAACGCACCTCGGCGCCCATCGCCGGATAGACGGTGTCGAATTGCAGCGTCCGGCCATCGCCGAAGACGGCCTCGATGCCCCCGCCCCTCCGCCGTAGATGCAAATCGGGCGCGAACAGGATTTCGACGCCCGCCTCGGTCAGCTCCGATGGTGCGCTCCGTTCGTCATCCCGGCCGATCGCGAGCAGCGTCACGTCGCGCGAGTAGCCGCGCAGGAACAGCGCCTTGCTGGCCGCGCGGTGAAGTGGGCCTATGACGCCGATGCGTTGGCCGGCCGCCTCGAAGGCGTCGCAGACAGGACAATAGCGCAACAGCCCGTCCGCGACGGCAGCGCGCCACTCCCGGAACGGCGGATGGGTGTCGACGATGCCGCTGGCGAGAATGACGGTGGCGGCGGCATGCTCCTCGCCGTTCCAGCTCGCCTCGAAACCAAGATCGTGCCGCCGCAACGCGGTGACCTCGGCTTCCACGTGCGCGACGGCGAGGTCGTCGAGCTGCGCCGACATGCGGGCGATCAGATCCGCCCCTGACAGCCCGTGGACGAAGCCGGGAACGTTGTGGCTGCGCGGGATCAGCGCGGCCCGGCTCGCCCCCGCGTCAACGACACAGACGCTGCGGCGGAAGCGCGCCAGATAGATCGCGGCCATAAGCCCGGCAGGGCCGCCGCCGATGACCAGGCAATCAAGCCGCGCACCGGTCATTTCGGGTTCGGGTCAGCAAGTCCGGCGCCGGGCTCCTGGAGGCGCCCGCTTCTCGCCAGCCGGACGGCATTGCCCAGCGCGCGCGCCGCGTTCTGCACCTCCTGCTGGAATTTCCTGTCTTCATCGAGCGCACCATGCGAGGTGGCGTACGGCTCCATGTAGCCGACATAACCGTCGATCTCGGCGAAGCGCCCCGCCGAGACCAGCTGCATGTCGGTCAGCCAGTCCGACAAGGCGCGGCGCACGCCCTCGGCACCGACGGCATCGCCGTGGACGACGACGCCGAAATGACGGCCGGCGAGATGGCGCGGATAGGGCCAGCCCTTCAGCTCCATCGCCTTGGCTTCAGCAGCCTTCTTGCCGTGCGTCGAGGTCGGATCGGGATTGCCGCCGTCGGCGCAGACCATGCGATCCATCATCGCCTTGAGCCCCGAAGGCACGTGGTACCAGTTCACCGGCGTCACGATCAGGATGCCGTGAGCGGCGACCCACAGCGGATAGATCTCGTTCATCCAGTCGTGGGTCTGCCCCAGCGAATGGTTGGGATAGCAGCTGCATGGCCAGTGGCAGAGCGGCATCGCGGTTGCGACGCAGGATTTGCAGGGATAGATGGTCTTGCCGAATTCGGAGGCGAGGCGCGACAGATCGAGGACGTCGACGGCGAACCCCATCTCCGTGAAGACAGGCTCGGCCAGCTTGACCAGGCGCCAGGTCTTGGACATCTCGCCGGGACAGGTGTGCTCGCTGCGGGCCGAGCCGTTGATGACGAGGATGCGCGGCGTCTCCTCCGCATCGTCATGCCGCCGCTGCGCTTCCAGGATCTTTGCGCGCGCATCGAGCCAGTCGATGGCGAGATCGTAGTCGGGATCGGAGAAGCCCGCGCCCGCCTTTCGCGTCAGCGGCGCCTTGCGCGAATGGCTGTAGGCGTCCCAGGCAGCGCCGACGATGGCGTCGCGTTCGCGTTGCAGCGGCGCAAAGGCGGGATCGACGAACTGGCTGTTGTAACGCCGCTCGAACTCTCCGCGCGACAGCTTGACGGGCGGCATCCCCTTGCGAATTTCGGCGTCCGTCATGCTGGCTCCCGGCGAAGTCGGTATCCGACCAACCCGGGACGCTGCACGCGGTTCCTCAACGCCTACTGGCGAGCCGCTTCCGCCGGCACATCGAATCGCGCGATCCGCCGATCCAGTCGCCACAGCTCGATGTGATGGACCCGCACGAGCGCGGCGGCTTCGCGCTTGGCCTGCTCGTCGTCGTCGCAGACGAGGTTGATGCATCCGAACACGCGCCCGTCCGGCTCGATCTCGAACGCGCGGTAATGCTTGAAGCTACGCATGGTCACCGCCTCGCCTCGGATAGACCGGGGCGCTCAGCCAGTCGGTGAGGTTCGAGGTCATCTCGTTCTGTTTCGCACGCCGAAGCAGCATCTCGCGCTCCTTGCCGGGTGGCAGGCTGCTTGCGTGCTCGCGAGCCTTTTCGGCGAATGCCGCCAACCGCTCCTGGAGCGATTGGGTCTGTTTCCTGCGGTTGCGTTTTGCGGTCATTGGACTTTCACAGCGGATTTCGGAGGGTGGAAATGGTCCCGGCGGGAGCGGCCCCGCCGGCAAGGTTGGCAGCTTCCGCCGCACCGAGCGGTTCCAGCATTTCAATAAGTTAACGCCGCGCGATTTTGCGATCGCGACCGGCGCGTGATGCGCGCATCGGCGCCTCACTGCTGCGGAACCGAAATGCTGATTCGTATGTTCTTAAGGACTTGAAGGAGGACCAGCATGGCAAAAGCAGCACGGAAGCGGCCTGGCTCACCCATCGGCCGCAAGGGACCGCGCAAGGCCAATCCCGCGTACAAACGCCGTTCGCGGCAACCGTGGACGCCCGCTGATGTGAGCAAGCTGAAGCAGCTCGCGAAAGGCAACACGCCGACCGGCGTCATGAGCATCAAGCTGCAGCGCCCGGTCGCGGCCATTCGCAGCAAGGCGCAGCGCGAGGGGATTTCGCTGCGGCCGGTCAACCGCTCGCCTTACACCCGGCGCAGCAAAACGGCGAAGCGGCGTTAGCACCGCCGCGTTCGGCGGACGCTACTCCGGTGGCTGCAGGCCCGGCGACCGCAGCCACTCGCTCATCTGAGAACCGGTTTCCGCTTGACGCGCCCTGCGCAACATCTCGTCGCGCGTTGCGCCGGGCGGAAGCAACTCGGCCTGTTCGCGCAGTCGCTCCGCTTCGGCGGCAAGCCGTATCTCCAGCGGATCCATTTGCCTCTCTCGACGCCGCATCAACATGGGCGTTCTCCCTGATCGTTGGGTCGGAGCGCTCCGTTGCGTTCTTACCGATTGAGATCATCGCGCAAGCGATGCCTCTACAACCTTCCAGACGCGGAACGGTTTCGTGGCGCCGTCCCGGACGGGAACGCTTCACGGCGTAACTGAGCCAAGAACGTAACATGAGTTAAGTCAGCCGATGACGTCTTTTGCTAAACTGAGTACGTCGTGGCCCAGCCTGGATTGGCGCAAATGGACAATTATCGCCAGCTTCAGAAGAGCTGCGAGCATCAGGCCGCTCTCAGTTCCTCCTCCGCAACGCGAACTGCTCTGCTGGAAATGGCGGAGGAGTATCGCAAACGAGCCGAATGCATGGAGCTTGGGGCGGCCGAGCCAGGACGGACCGAAAAGCCTTGAGCAGCATGGACCAGGGCCTGCGGTTTCCATGGCCAAATCGCTGCGATCGGAGTATCATTCGCTCATCATCGGCTGAGGCTCTGCCCTAGACGTCGATGACTGAGAGACCGCTTGCGCTCCCGCCTGCACAACAGGGAGCGCGGCCATGCAAACGACCATTCACGTTCCATTGCTCTCTGACGCAGAGCGCGTCGCGCGTGCGCGCAAGGCGATCCGCAAGGCGTTGGATGTGCTCGCGATGTCTCCGCCAGACACGTTTCTCGGCCGCAAGAGCTACGAGCCCTTCCCCAAGGAGCGGGTCCCCAGGGTCAAGACGCTTCAAGAGATCACGATCGTCGAATGATCGATCCTCGGCCGAGACCGGCCGCCCGGGGCATGTCGCGGTTTACCCGCGGCGATAGAGCTGCAGATAGCTCGGCGAGTACAACGCCGCGTCCTTGAGCGCGTCGAGATCGCTGATGGTCAGCGTCCGATCGCGCAGCACGATCAGGCCCGACGCCCGCAGCTCCTGGACGGTGCGGTTGAGATGGACCACCGACAGTCCCGTCGCATCGGCGAGATCCATTTGCGTCGCCGGCATGACGCAGGAATTGCCGTCGACCATGCCGACGGGACGAAGCCGCTCGAAGATTTCGCAGAACAGATGGGCCACGCGCTCCACCGCCACGCGCCGGCCGAGATTGACGGCCCATTCGCGCTGGATCGCGTTGTTGACCGCCGTCTCGCACCAGAACGCTTCGGCGAGCGAGCGGTCGCCGGCCACCAGGCTCTCGAAACGCGCGCGCTTGATTTCGGCGTAGACCGCCGGCGTCAGCGTCGCAATGGAATGGTCCATCACCGAGAGCAGTAACGCATGGGCGTCGCAAGTCTCGCCCGGAAAAATGAAATTGACGATCTGGCGCCGGCCGTCCTCCAGCGTTTTGTAGCGGCAGAGCCAGCCTGACAGCACGATGCGGACGCTGTCGACAGGATCACCCTCCGAGAGGAGGTCTTCGCCCGCGCCGACGCGTTGCAGCCCTTCGAGCATCGCATATTCGAGTGAAGCACGGGCCTCCGCCGTCAATGGCCTCAGCGTGCTCAGCCGGCGAATGGCCGGCTCCATCACATTGCGATCGGGCGTCGACAACGGCATCAGCCAGCCACCACCGGTGTGTGGAACATGCGCTTGCTGAGGGGAATTGTGATCGAGCATTCCAACCCCGCTGGGTCGAATGTCAATGCGGTGCGCCCCTTGAACTCGAATGCTAGCGTGCGCTCCAGAAGCTCGGTACCGAAACCCTTGCGCGGCGGCGGCTTGACCTGCGGCCCGCCGCGCTCGCGCCATTCGAACACGAGCTCGGCAGGCTCCCTGCTCTCGTCGAGGCGCCAGGTGATCTCCATGCGTCCGCTCGGCTGGCTCAGGGCGCCATATTTCAGTGCGTTGGTCGCAAGCTCGTGGATCGCGAGCGCAAACGTCTCCGCGGCCTTGGCCTGGAAGCGGACCTTGGGGCCGGAGACCCGCATCTGCTCACCCTCATGGGCATTGTAAGCCAGAAGCTCCTCGACCACGAGGTATTCGAGGTCGATGCCGCCTTCGGGATCGCGCGTCACCATCGCCTGGGTACGGGCGAATGCGTTGATCCGGCCATCGAGATGCGAGGCGTATTCCTGGACGGTGGAACTTGTCTCGGCGGAGCGGCGGGCGATCGAGCGCACCACACCGAGCGTGTTGCGGACACGATGCTGGAGCTCGGCCAGCAGCAGGCGCTGGCGCTCCTCGGCGCGGGTAATGGCGGTGACGTCTATGAAGGTAATGACGACCCCGGCAATGAAATTGTCGATGCTGCGGTAAGGCAGAATACGCACGATGTAGCGCGTGCCGCTGTCCGGCGCGCTCAGCTCGCGTTCGACGCTGGCAAGCGTGCGCAGCACGCGGCGGACGTCCTCATAGAGCTCCTCGATGGGGATGCGGGCCTTGATGTGGGCGATGGGCCGGCCCGCATCGGTCTCGACGAGATGCAGGATCTGCGTGATCGCAGGCGTGAAGTTCATCACGCGCAAATCGTTGTCGAGGAACACAGTTGCGATCTGCGTGCTCTCGAGGAAGTTCTTGAGATCGCTGGTGGCGCGCGTCAGTTCCTGGACACGGTGCGCCAGCTCGCCGTTGACCGTCGTCAATTCCTCGTTGACCGACTGCAGCTCTTCGCGCGAGGTCTCGAGCTCCTCGTTGGCCGACTGAAGTTCCTCGTTGAGCGACTGGTATTCCTCGTTGAGCGACTGGTATTCCTCGTTGGAGGATTTCAGCTCTTCGTTGGAGCTCTCGAGCTCCTCGATGGTCGCCTGGAGACGCTCGCGCATGGTGCGCAGCTCGCCTTCGAGGCGCTCGACGTGCTCGGTGCGCACCAGCAGATTTGGATTGTGCTGGTCAGCCTCGATTGCGCGGATGGGACCGTCCTTGAACAGCACGACGAAGTTGCGGCGGCCGCTAGCCCCTTCCTGGATCGGCTCCACCGTGATGTCGACGAGGACGCGATGACCGTTCACACCGAGCTGCACTTGGCCTGCATGGGCCAGCTCGTTGGTCTCCGCCGCGCGGCTGAGGGCGGTGCGCAATTCGAGCCGGAGATCGCGGTGCACCAGCTGGAGCAAGTCGAGCGTGGCCGCGCCCGCCGTCGGCTCGATGTAGCGGCCGGTGCGTCCCGAGAAGTGCAGGATGTGGAAATTGTCATCGATGATGACATAGGCCGGCGCATAGCGCTCCGCGATGCGCTGTGCGCGGCGCTCCAGCCCGACGTCGGGGCTGAGGGAGCGAACCGGCGATACTTCGACCGGCGCCCTGCCCGCCCCGGTCGAGATCGGAAATTCCGGCGGCAGCCGCGCGCCGGTCTCAAGCTTCCTGAAGATGCGGGCGCGGCGCTCGACCGGCTCGAACAGCTGGGGATGCCGGGTGACGTTCTCGGAATTGCCGAGAAACAGGTAGCGGTCGGGCAGCAGCGCGAAATGGAACAGCGGGATCACACGGTTCTGCAATTCGGCATTGAGATAGATCAGCAGATTGCGGCAGGAGACCAGGTCGAGCTTGGAAAACGGCGCATCCTTGATGACGTTGTGCTGCGAGAAGATGCACATCTCGCGCAGCTCCTTGACCACGCAATAGGTGTCGCCCTCGCGGACGAACCAGCGCGCCAGGCGCTCGCTGGTCATGTCGGCCTCGATATTGGTGCGGTAGCGGCCAACGCGCGCGGTCGCCAGCGCCCGTCCGTCGATGTCGGTGGCGAAGATCTGGACCTGCGGCGCCGAATCCATCCGCGCCATGTGCTCGCGCAGGAGAATGCCGATGGAATAGGCCTCCTCGCCGGTGGCGCAGCCGAGCACCCAGACGCGGACCTGCTGGCCCGCGCCCTTGCCCTCGAACATCTTCGGGACGATCTGGGTCTCGAGCACCTCGAACTCGCGCTTGTCGCGGAAGAACTCGGTGACACCGATCAGGAGGTCGTTGAGAAGATGCTGCGCTTCGTCCTTGTCGTTTCGCAGGAAATCGACATAGGCGGGAATGTCGTCGATCTGGACCACCTGCATGCGCCGCTGCACCCGGCGCAGGAAGGTATTCTGCTTGTAGCCGTGAAAGTCGTTGCCGGTCGTGTTGCGCAGGATATCCGCGATGCGCGACAGCGAGGTTGCGGCCGCGGCCAGAACCTCGTCAAACCCCTGCTTCTCCTCCAGGCGCCGCAGATGCCGGGCATAGACCTGGATGTGCTCCGGGATCTGCTCGGGCGCCAACACGTAGTCCGCGATGGAAACGGGGGTATTGCCGTTGATGAGATGGTCGGCATCTTCATGACCCGGGACCCTTTCGGCAATGGCGAGACCACCGTGATCCTTCAGCGTCGCAGTGCCGAGCGTGCCGTCACCGCCGGTGCCGGCAAGCAGGACGCCGATCGATTGCTCGGCGCGCTCCTTCGCGAGCGATACCAGGAAGCTGTCGATCGTGGCGCGTTCGCCGGGCGCCTGCTCGGCCTTGCGGATCGCAAATCGACCGTCGCGGATGGTGGTGATCATCGCGGACGGGCACAGATAGATCGTGCCGCCCTCGACCGCATCGCCATCGGCAATCTCGGCGACCTTGCCGCCGTTGGAATTTCGCACGACCTCGCGCAGCCGCGGCTCATCGAAGGCCTCGTGGTGCTGAAGCACCAGCACGATGGCCTGATCGATGCCGACGGTCAGCTTGGCGAAGAAGCGCTCGATACTGTCCAGAGAACCGGGGGAAGCGCCGACGCCAATGATCAGCGGGACCTTGATCTGGCGCGCTCCATCGACCGGCTGGTCGCCGACTTCATTCATGACCCTGGTGGCTCTCTTTTGCTGACCGGGAACAACGGCCGCCCGGCCCCTGCAAATAGCAGAAATCGATATTATCCCAACAGATCAAAGACAAAAATGTGCCGGACCTGTTTCGATCCGGCGACAGGGGCCCGAAGGCCAAGCAGCAGCATATGCCGCCATGTCCAGCCCGGTGCCGGATTCAGCGGGGCCCGCGCTGGCTAGCCCGCCTCGACCGCTTCATGCAGATACCTGACACGCTGCTCGATCAGGATGCGGTGGCGCTCCCATTCGACCAGGGTCTGCTTGAGCAGGTCGACCAGCCGTTCGGCCTGGCGCGTATCGTGACCGCCTGCCATGAGTTCGCGCACCCGGTCTTCCTGATTTCGGATGCGCTGCCAGCCTTCCTGGATGTCCTTGTCGGCTTTCACCAGGAGAGTCTGCTCGGCATTGAGCTGGGCGGTCCATTCGGCAAGAGAGATGGCCATGAGGCGCTCTAAGCCTCCCGCTTGTGCAGGGGCGGATCGAGCGCTTGTAGCACGACGCGCCGGATCATGTCGGCATATTCGCGATACTCGGACGCACGCGCCTCGTACATCTCGGCGACCGCGGGCCTCCCGCTCCGCCGACCATCGGAGGCCATGCGCTGCACCAGCTCGGCGCGTTCCTCGATGATGCGCAGCGCCACGCGCAGGGCTTCGTCCACGCGCCCCTCCTGCTCCTTGGCAAGCGCGTCGGCCGCATAGGCGTGACCGACCTGGCAACGGAAGCGCAGCGGGCGCAATTCCTTGACCTCGGACATGACGCCGCCACAAGCCGGGCAAGTCAGCGCAACGGGTTCAGCCATGGAGACCAGCTTGTCGCTGCCGATCCGGTCCCCGGCCGCGATCTCGACCTCGAGCCTGATCTCGGGCGGAATCGGCAAAGCGGCTCCGGCCTGCTCCCGGACCAGCTCGGACAGGACGTCGCCCATACCGGCACCGGGGACGCAGAGATCGACGGTGGTCGCTTCCATCGCGCGCCGCGGCATCTCGTCGGAAACGGCGTCCGCGGGGTCCTGGACCACGGTCATCCCGCCGCAGCGCTTGATGGCGTTGAGCCCGGCCGCGCCGTCGGACAACAAACCACTCAGGAGCACCCCGATCACGCGGGGACCGTGATAGAGGGCGGCCGAACGGAACAGAGCGTCGATGGCCGGGCGGACCACGTTCTCGCGCGGCCCGCGCCCCAGGAAAATGTGATCCTCCGCAAGCAGGAGATGATGGTCCGGCGCGCCCAGATAGACCCGGCCCGGCTCGATCTTCATGCCGTTCTCGGCCTGCCGGACCGGAAGCGGGCCGGCGCTGCTGGCAACCGTCGAGAGGATGCCGATGCCATGCGCGGGAATGTGCAGGACGACGAAGACGGCGGCCGGAAGGTCCGCGGGCAGACGGCTCAGGATCTGCTTCAAGGGCTGGGTGGCTCCGGCGGAGCCCCCGATCACGATGATGTCGCGGTGGCTCATGGAACCCGCCTCCGGTTGCATCGTTTCACCAAGGCGCCCTCTGGCCCTTATGTTCCTAATTGGGAGGGAGGGAGCGCTGGAGGGATCATGCCGGTATCGCCCAAATCGCTTCGTCAACGCGTGCCACTGAATGGTCGCCGCATCCTCGTGGTCGAGGACGAATATTTTCTCGCCGATGACATCGGCAACGCGCTGCGAACGCTCGGCGCGGAGATCGCCGGTCCCGTCGGCCACATCGAGGATGCTGTCGAGATGCTGCACGATGGCGGCGCGCTCGATGCCGCGGTTCTCGACGTGAACATCCGCTCCGAGCCGATCTTTCCGATTGCCCGCGAGCTCAGGGCACGCCGGGTGCCGTTCGTGTTCACCACGGGCTACGACAGGATCAGCATCGAGCCGGAATTCCAGGACGTGCCGCTCTGGGAGAAGCCGATCGACATCGTGGCCATGGTGCAGAACCTTGCGAGCCTCGTCCGCAGTCAATCCGCGACGGGCGACGCAGCACCGCCGTGACCATCTGGTGAGTGCCATGCGCCTGCGCGACGCGCTGGAGCAGGAACGCCGCGAGAAAGCGCGCCGGGTCAGCCGGAATTCCGGAGAGCACTGGTCCAAGGGGTCGCAGCTGGGGCTCGCAGCCGATCGACGATCAAAACACAAGCGCGAAGGCGAGCCAGGCCGTCACCGCCAGGCAGAGCAGGACCGCGGCGTAAGGTAGCGCGACGCGCAAGACGTCAAGCCTTCCCGCGTCAGCTCATCATCATCCAGGCGAACGCCACCATCATCACCAGAAATCCCGTGATCGCGGTCGCGATAAAGGCCTGTTCGATGCGATCCATCGCCGTCCAGCCCCCTTCCTGTTTCCAGCCCGTACAGTTTGGCGGTTTAGGGGCGGCCGCGCATTAGGCTATGTGAATCGGCCGCGACGCACCTTTCGACCTGGGGCGATGTCCATCCCTACTCGCGCCAGAACTCCGACAGCTCCTCCGCGGTCATCAGGTCGACCTGGCCGTGAAAGCGCGTGCGGTACATCGTCATGAGCGCGTCATGCCCGACGTCGGACGAGCTGCACAGCGCGTCCTCGACGATGACGATCCTGAAGCCGAGATCGACGGCGCTCAGGACCGTCGAGAGCACGCAGACGTCCGTCTCCGCGCCCGATATCACGACCGTGCCGACATTCTTGTCGGCCAGCAGGCTCGCCAGCGCGGGATTGCTGAAGGCGGAATAGGCCGGCTTGTCGATGATGGCGGCCGGCGGAACGAACTTGTTCAGCGCCGGCACGAGCTCGAGCGCGGATGGCGGAAGATGCCTGCGGGTCGCCTGATGCCAGCGACGAAAATAGCTCTGCCACTGACCGGGACGATCTTCCGGATCCTGCGGCGTGATGAAACGCGTGAAGACGGTTCTGGCCTGGTGGCGCGAAACGATCGAGACGATCGCCGGCAGAACCCGCTCCATCCAAGGTGTCGCCCACAGACCGCCGGGGGCGAAAATGTTCTGCATGTCGATGCAGAGGTGAACGGCCTGCCTGATGTCGGCGATTTCCGAAGCGCTGTCCCTCATCGTTCTCCACCGTCAAGCGCATCGCCGCGCGACGTCAGTCGACATCGACGCGGCGATTTCAGCGACTGAATGCCAATGGCAGGGCTTTGGTTCCGAGCACGACACAGGTCCGGCGGATCTGATCGATACGATCGCGGCGTGCGGCCCGCTAATACCAAGGCCTCATGAGCCAGCTCTCGCATGGCGCGCGCCGCACGCTTGCGAGTGTGTTCGCACGACGCTGGTCAGTTGCGTCGCTTCATCCCGTCCCGCTGGGAAGACGATGCAATTGGAACCGCTGCCTGTGAAGTGGCTCACATCGGGCCGGACAATGTACGTCTATCAGTCGTGACGGGTGGACATGGCAGACGGAGACGCGCATGAAACGCCTCGTGCTCCCGCTCATTGCAGCCCTCGTTCTGGCCGGTGCGGCCAGCACCGTGCTGAATTCGCATGCCCTGTTCCGTTCCGGTCAGAGCGGCATGGCATCCATCCAAAGCATGCAGACAGGTCGAACGGCCCTGCTCCCCGAACAGGACATCCAGGACCGTTCCGTCTTGTTCGGCAAAGAGCCGGCGCAATAAAGCCGGCTACCCGCTTCAGGCTGCGCGCGTTACTCCGCCGCCTCCGTTGCGGGCTGCGGCCGTCCGTCGTTCGGTCCCGTTCGCGCCTTCTGCTCGTCGAGCCAGAGGCTATGGTGCTCGCGCGCCCAGTTGACGTCGACTTCGCCCGAGCCCATGGCCTCGAACGCACCCTCCATCCCGATGGTGCCGATATAGATGTGCCCGATCATGGCCGCGACGAACAAGACCGCCACGATCGAGTGAACGATCTGGGCCATTTGCATGCCCTCGATCCCCGTGCCGTAGAATGGGAACATCAGCGCGTAGCCGCTCGCCGCAACGAGCCCGCCGCCGATCACGACGATCCAGTAGATCATCTTCTGACCGCCATTGAAGCGGCGGGCCGGCGGATGATCATGCCCGATCAGTCCGCCGCCGCGTTTGGCCCATTCGATATCCACCTTGCTCGGGATATTGCCACCGATCCACATCAGGAAGATCAGGATGACACCGAGGGTGAACGGGAAGCTCAGATAGTTGTGGGCGTATTTTCCCCATTGCGACCACTCCGAGAAAGCCTCGAAGCCGATCAGCGGCAAAAGCAGCTGCCGGCCAAAAGAAACGTTCAGGCCGGAGATCGCCAGGATGATGAAGCATGTCGCCGTCATCCAGTGCACGAAGCGCTCGAAGCCGTTGAAGCGCACGATGGTGCGGCCCGAGCGACCGCTTTCCAGTCGAACCATGCCGCGTGTGAAATAGAAGATCATGATCAGGGCGATCATTCCCACGATGGCAATGCCGCCGATCCAGGGCAGCATCACCATGCGGAACTCCCGCCATTCCCGTCCCTGCGGCTGCTCGAGAACGCCGGACCGCTGATCCGGAATGCTGACGCGCCCCTGGATCCGGTTCAGCTCCTGGAGGAGCTGCTGCTCCTTGACCGAGCTTGCCGTCGGATTGACCTGTTGGGCACTCGCGGGCGCCGCTATCACCAAGGAAAGCAGCGTGCAAACGCCAAAAGCCAGGCGAATGAACCTTCCAAATGACGCCATCACGTCCTCCCCGGCCTTGCGCGCCCTTAGCTGCCTAGCTCAAGATTCGATCGACTCGCGATAGGCGGTCTTCCAGCCCCATGCGCCCGAGCCATAGCCGCGCTTCATGACGCGCTCCTTGTAGATCTGGGCGATGATCTCGCCGTCGCCCGCAAGCAACGATTTGGTCGAGCACATTTCGGCACACAGCGGCAGCTTGCCTTCGGCCAGCCGGTTCGCGCCGTATTTCTCGTACTCCTCCTTGCTGCCATCGGCTTCCGGACCGCCGGCGCAATAGGTGCATTTGTCCATCTTGCCGCGCGAGCCGAAATTTCCGACCTTCGGGTATTGCGGCGCGCCGAACGGACAGGCGTAGAAGCAATAGCCGCAACCGATGCAAAGATCCTTGGAGTGCAGCACCACGGCATCCGCGGTGGTGTAGAAGCAGTTCACCGGGCACACCGCCGCGCAAGGCGCGTCGGTGCAATGCATGCAAGCCATCGAGATCGAGCGCTCGCCCGGCTTGCCGTCGTTGATGGTGACGACGCGGCGCCGGTTGATGCCCCAGGGCACCTCATGCTCGTTCTTGCAGGCGGTGACGCAGGCATTGCATTCGATGCAGCGATCAGCGTCGCAGAGAAACTTCATTCGAGCCATGTTCGTTGCTCCTCAAGCTGCGACGATCTGACAAAGCGTGACCTTCGGCTCCTGCATGCCGGTTGCAGGATCGTAGCCGTAACTCGTGATCGTGTTGGCGCTCTCGCCCAGCACGATCGGGTCGGTGCCGGCGGGATAGTTCTTGCGCAAATCGGCGCCGCCGAGCCAGCCGCCGAAATGGAACGGCATCCAGGCGACGCCCTTGCCGACGCGTTCGGTCACGAGCGCCTTCATCCTCGCCCGCGAGTTGTTCTCGGCGCCGCTCACCCAGACCCAGCCGCCGTCCTTGATGCCGCGGTCGGCGGCATCGGCCGGACTGATCTCGATGAACATGTCCTGCTGCAACTCGGCGAGCCATGGGTTGGTGCGCGTCTCCTCGCCGCCGCCCTCGTACTCCACCAGCCGTCCCGAAGAGAGGATGAGTGGAAACTGCTTTGCGATCCCCTTCTCGACTGCCGCCTTCTGAACGGAGAAGCCGATATTGGGCAGACGGAACTGCCGGGCGTCGGGCAGTGTCGGATACTTTTCCACCAGATCGACACGCGGCGTGTAGATCGGTTCGCGGTGCACCGGGATCGGATCCGGCAGACCGAACGCATTCATGCGCGCCTTGCCGTTGCCGAACGGCACGCAGCCATGCTTCAGCGCGATGCGCTGGATGCCGCCCGAGAGGTCCGTCGCCCAGGACACCGCGTCCGGATTGGCCGGGTTGACCCTCTGGATTGTCGCCATTTCGGCCTCGGTGAGATCCTTGTCCCAACCGAGCTTCTTCAGGCTGGCGAGCGTGAACTCGGGATAGCCGTCCTCGATCTCCGAGCCCTTGGAAAAGGACTTGTCGGCAAGCAGGCTCACTTTCCGCGTCGTCCCGTCCGGCAGCTTTTCCTCGCGTTCGATGCCGAAGCGGGGCCGGAACGCGCCGCCGCCGTCCATCACGTGCAGATTGTTGTTGTAGAGCAGCGGCGATCCCGGGTGCTTCACCTCGGGCGAGCCCCAGCACGGCCACGGCAGGCCGTAATAGTCGCCGCCGACTTCCGGATCGTCCTTGGGCGCGCGCATCGTCACCAGATCGAACTTGTTCTGGTTCTTCATGTGCGCCTTGATGCGCTCGGGCGACTGTCCGCAATAGCCGGTCGACCAGCTTCCGCGGTTGATCTCGCGCAGCACGTCCTCGGCGACGGGAAGATTGTTCTCGACCTTGATGTTCTTGAACATCTTGTCGGCGAAGCCGAACTTCTTCGCCAGCAGATAGATGATCTCGAGATCATCCTTGGATTCGAAGATCGGCTTGACGATCTGCTCGCCCCACTGCATCGAGCGGTTGGAGGCGACGCGCGATCCTGCGCATTCGAACTGCGTTGCCACAGGCAGGATGTAGACGCCATCCTTGCGTCCCGCCTCCACCGCCAAGGACGCCCAGGTCGTCGGATGCGGATCCGCGATCACCAGCAGGTCCAGCGCCTTCAGACCCTTCATCGATTCCGGAATGCGGGTGATGCTGTTGCTGGCATGGCCCTGCACGAAGACGGCCTTGACGTTGTCCTTCTGCGCGACATCGGCCTTCGGCAGCAGCGCGGCATCGAACCAGCGTGTCAGCGGGATGCCTGGCGTCTCCATCTGCTTCTTCTCGTCGAAGCGGGAGACCAGATAATCGTAATCGACCTCCCAGACCCGCGACCAATGCTTCCAGGCGCCTTCCGCGAGGCCGTAATAGAATGGCAGAGTCACGATATCGAGACCGACATCCGTCGCGCCCTGCACGTTGTCATGGCCGCGCAGGATGTTGGCGCCGGCGCCCGACTTGCCGACATTGCCGGTCATCAGCAGGGCAATGCAGCTCGCCCGCACATTGGCGGTGCCGACCGTGTGCTGGGTCTGGCCCATGCACCAGATGATGGTCGCGGGCTTGACCGTTGCAAACACCTTGGCGACACGTTCGAGCTGGGCTGCGGGCACGCCGGTGACGCGCTCGACCTCCTGCGGATTCCACTTCTCGACTTCCTTGCGCAGATCGTCGAACCCGTAGACGCGCTGGGCGATGAACTCCTTGTCCTCCCAGCCGTTCTTCAGGATGTGCCACATCATGCCGTAGAGCACGGGAATGTCGGTGCCGGGACGGATGCGGACATACTCGGTGGCATGCGCCGCGGTGCGGGTCAGGCGCGGATCGAAGACGATGAAGTTCGCCTTGTTGAGCTCTTTGCCTTCAAGCAGGTGCTGCATGCTGACGGGATGCGCTTCCGCGGCGTTGCTGCCGATGAACAGCATTGTCTTGGAGTTGCGCATGTCGTTGATGCTGTTCGTCATCGCGCCATAGCCCCAGGTGTTGGCGACGCCGGTGACGGTGGTGGAGTGGCAGATGCGGGCCTGATGGTCGGTGTTGTTGGTGCCCCAGAACGCGCCGAGCTTGCGGAACAGGTAGGAGCCCTCGTTGGTCATCTTGGCCGAGCCGAGCCAGTACACGGAATCGCTGCCCGACTTCTCGCGGACCTGGAGCAGCTTGTCGCCGATCTCGTTCACCGCCGTGTCCCAGGACACGCGCGTCCATTGCCCGTTCACGAGCTTCATCGGAAAGCGCAGACGGCGATCGCTGTGCACGAGCTCGCGCACCGAGGCGCCCTTGGCGCAATGCGAGCCGCGGTTGATCGGGGAATCCCAGCTCGGCTCCTGCCCGATCCAGACTCCGTTGAGCACTTCGGCCGTGACGGTGCAGCCCACCGCGCAATGCGTGCAGATGCTCTTCTTGACGACCGCGCCGGCCGCGAGCGGGCCGGCCGTGGCCGCTTCGGCCTTCCGAACGCTGCCGACCGGCATGGCGCCCAGCGCGGCGAGAGCACCGCCGGCGAGGCCGGACCTGCGCAGGAAGGCACGGCGATCAAGTCCCTCGCCCTGGCCGGCAAGGGATTCGGCGACGGAGCCGCGGCGATCGGAACGCTGATGTGTTCGCTTGATAAGCACGAGCAGCCTCCTCTCAGGCCGGATAACGGTTGACGCGGTAGAACGTCTTCACGTGATCGGATTCCTTGTAGCGCGCCTTGCGCTTCTCATCGTTGTTCTCGCTGTCCGCCTGCGCCGAGCCAACCAGCGGTGTCGCAAGCGTCGCGCCGGCGCCGACCGTGCCGATGCCGACCTGGCGAAGGAAGTCGCGGCGTCCCACCTTTGCTTTCGTCTCGTCACTCATCGCATCTCTCCCGGACCGACGCGCGTCGATCAATTGGCGAATGTGAATGCTTCCGTCTCGATCTCGATGAAGGTGCGGCCGAGCGCACCGACGGCGCGATAGAAGCGCGCATTGTCGGCGCTCTCCATGTCTGCGAATAGCCGCCCCATCCAGGGCGACAGGTGCTTGTCGAAGAAGGCGCGCTGAGCCTCGGGCGAAGCATCCAGGCAGCCGTCGGCAAGGCCCGACATGATCTCGCACAGGATCGCGGCATGATCCTCGGGCTCGGAATTGTTGACGATCCGCTCGATGCCGAGCGCAGCCATGTCTGCGCGCAGGCGCGACAGCGGCCGTTCGTTGAGGAATCCCGTGAGATAGTAGGACGCGTAGGGAAGCAATTCGCCGCGACCGAGCCCGACGAACAGATCGAAATATTCCCGCTCGACTTGACTTGGGGCTGCGCTTGCGGCGGCGTCGGCGAGCGCGGCATGCGCACGCCCGAGCGGCGTTGCGTCACCGGCCAATGCAGCGAGCTGTTCCAGCAATCGTTTCGACGGCGGCGCGGACAGCAACGTCGCCAACAATGCATATTCCCGTCCGCGCGCGGCATCGACGGGATCGAGGGGTTCTGCGGGCATGGCCTGTTCGTAGAGATCGGGGCGCAGGTCGTTGCGAGAAACACCGGTGGCGTTTTCGACTGCAATCACCCGTTGTGCGGGCACGCGGGACCAAGTCGAGACGGAGGGCTGGCTGATGCCTATTTTGCGCGCAAGCTGAGCGATGCCGCCTGCGGCATCGATCGCGCGTTCAAGCCCGTCATCACGCACGTGGACCTCCCATCCAAGAGTCCCGTCTGCTGAATATTGTTATTTTTTACAAAGCACTAGGCGAAGCGTAATCGTGGTTCCGCGGACCGTCAATCGCCTGCTCATAGCCTGGCCCTATAGTCTTTGGTCTATTCGCTCAGCGCGGCAGTGCACCACCATGCGTTCGCGGCCTGACAGGCTCAGCGAGATCCGCGAATCTCTCTGCCGCCGTTGGCTGCACTGCAACAGGGACTGGCGGCCGCTTCGTCTCATCCGGCAACTTCGCGACGTCGGATGGAGCTATCGCATCGGCTTGATGAAATTGCGCCGAAGAATTCGCCGTTTCGATTGACGCTTCGGGGAGAGACTGCGCCGCCTCACGCACGCCGCCGACGATCCGGTCGACGAGTGCGGCCAGTTCCTCCGAGGAACAATCCAATGGCCCAAACCCGGGCATCGCGGTCGGATCGTTGAAGTCCCAGGCGTTCTCCGCGAGACCGACGAAGTCGCGAATGGCAGGATCGGCGGCCCAAGCGCGGCGAAGAGCCGCACGACCCAGGTCCTGCGGGATTCCCTTGCGCAAGAACGCGGTGATGTCGGTCGCAGCATCGATCTCGTCGATCGACGGCAGGCTCGAGAGATCGAGCTCGCTCTCGTCGTCATTGACCGCGGAAGGCGGCGCGGGCTGCGCCGCAGCAGGCTTAGCCGGCTCCGCTCGCGAATCGCGCTTGCGGCGGGACCAACGTGCAAGGAACTCCTCCTCGCTCATTCCTGTCCGCCCTCATGTTCGCGCCGCGCCAGCGCCTCCGGGTCGGCGCGGCGCCGCTTGCGTTTGACGAATTCCCGCTCGACATGGTGTTCGGCCACGAAGCTTTCAATTGCCTCGCGCAGCACCTCGGGCATCGGCACCGCTTCGACGAGATTGTCGGCGGCTTCGGTAAAGCCCTCGCCCTCCGCGGGATCGGCGGTCACCGCGGCGACCGCATAGGGCCACACGCCCTCCGAAGGCGACAGCACGGTCCATATGCTCGGATGACCGGAAGCCAGATTGTCGCGATAGCGCGCCGTCTCGGATGGATAGAGATCTACGGTCCCACGCCCGGCGTAGAACAGGGTCGAGCCCTCCTGCTCGCGCAGCAAGGTCCAGGGTCGCGTGTCCGGCTCGTCCGGCAAAACAGCAATCGCGCGCCAGACGAAATCGACCCAAGGCGAATCGGCCTTGCGCCGCTCGACCACGACACCGATGGCAATCGACAATAAGGGCCGCGCCGCAGGGCTCATGTCGCCATCTCCGGGCCCTTCACCGGTAGTCCGGTCAGCAGATTCTGCGGTTTCAACCGAACCTTCTGGTCCGCCGTCATCGACAAGATCAAGTAGACCGGCTCGCCCCTGACATCGTCGAGCGCGCGGCTCGAGTCCGCAAAGGTCAGCCGGAACAGTGCGAGCACCCGGTCGGCGCTGCGCTGGTCGAGCTCCTCGCCGTGCCAGAGGCGGTCCCCGAGCCTGGTGGCGTCGGCGTCGAGCCCGACATACCAGGTGAGCTTTTCGTCCTTCAGCGCGCGCAGCGGCTCAATCATGACGTCGATGCCGAGCAGATGAGATATCCAGCGCGTCATCACCTGTGCCAGCGCAACCGGTCCGCGTCCGCCGGCCGTGAGGTCGAGAGCCATGTCGAACTGGTCGCTGCGCTGCCAATAGGCGTCGGCATTCTCTTCGCTCAGCACGTCGACCACCGCATCGGTGGTGGCTCCCAGCATCGACATCAGGGACAGCACCGGGGTCGGGCTCCGGCCGCCCACGACCTCCTCGTCGCCGAGCAGCACGGCCTGTTCATGCGGCAGGACCCGCTGAATCCGGAAGAACAGCTCGGCCGCGCGCAGCACGAACGGATCGTCGCAGCCGTCGAGCGCGTTACGCAGAATGACGTGCAGGAGCTGGTTGACGAAGAGCGGCGGAAGGTTACCCCCGCCGGATCGTACCGACGCGAGATAAGCGGCTTCGAGCGTCGGATGCCGCAACAACAGATCGCGAAACCCCAGCACGAACTGCCAGTTCTCCCGGGCATCGGGGTCGACAAGCGCGGCAATCTCGTCGGCGCCGACCGCCTGACGCGGATCGGCGAGCAGCTCGCGGTGCAACCGGCGTTCGACCGGGCACGCATCCTCCGGCGGCATCAATTCGGGGCGGGCAAAATAGGCCTTGAGGAATTCATCGGTGACACGAAGTCCGCCACCCTCGTCGCGATCGAGCAGATGATGGCCGCAGGCGATCCAGAAATCGTTCATCTGACAGTTGGTCCCCGGCCCAGATCCACAAGCCTGAGACTGCTGTCAGGCTCGACCTCATCCTCCATTTCCATGAACGAGAAGGCCTTGCCGTGTCCCTGCCCCTCGCGAAGTTGCAGCCGGCGGAAAGACTCGCGGACCTCGCCCTCGCTCACCGCGCGGTGCACTGCAATAAGCGAGCTGATCGGATGGCTGCAAAGCGACTGGGAGAACGCCACCTCCTCTTCTGCCGCCGCCTTCGCGGTCGCCACGTCCGGCGCACCGAAGCGATCGACGAGTTGCCTGGCCAGGAGATCGACCAGGCTGCGATAATCGTCCTCGGTCGCCGGAACGATCTGCGCCAGCGTCGACCAGCCCCAGGATTGGACCCCGAGGAAACCGCCGCGAAACGCCGCGCGCGCCTTGCCCTCGAGCGTCGCCGCATCGCAATCCCAGAAGCGGAAGGCACCGGAGACGGCCCATTCGCCCGGCTCCGCCGCCGCGTCGAACACGAATGTATCGGAAGGATCGAGCGCGATGGTCCGCAGGAGCTTCATCGCCGCGGACCTCCGAGCGCCGGATCGAACCAGGACGGGATCGCGAGCGCCGGCACGAGGTTGCGACGTTCAATCGTGCCCGCCCCGATCCGGCGCGTGAGGAGATCACCGTCATCGTCGATGCGCTGGACGGTCTGCCGTTCGCGCGGCATGCGGGACAGATATTCGCGCGCGACGCCGTCAAAGCCATCGGCCCGCCAGCCGTCGAACGCCAGCATCAGGTGCCGGGCAAAACTCTCGGTGATCTGCGCCGCACCAGTTTCGCCAAAGCCCTCCTGGTCGAGCGCCGAGGCAAGCGGATGGACACCCGGCTCCTCGTCGTTCATGGCGACCGTCCGGATCATCGCGCCGAACACCAGCCATGGCGGCGCCGCCTCCTCATTGGCCGCGACAGGCCAACCCAAGCGCCCGCCGCCAATCAAGCCTCCGTCGATCCTGACCGCGTCCGGCCAACCGATCGTGATGGGCTTGCTCGGCGGCGCGTAGGCGCGCAAGGCATCAGTGAGCGCGACCATGCCGGCGTAGATTGCGCGCCGCGCGCTGCGCAGCGGCTCGGCCGGCTCGAGCACCACCGCGAACTCCGCCAGGTCGAAGCGGCCGACATAGACGAGCGTCCCGGCGCCACTCTCCGGTGCAATGCGGCATGCGTGGGCAAAAGCGTCGCCACTCTCGCGCAGCCGCACCAATGTGAACGGCGGCGGCAGGTGAATCGGTTCCGCCAGGGAAACGTGGCTGACTAAGGTCGAGGACAGACCGTTCTCCGCTTTCCTTTTCTTCCCGATGGATAATGTTTATACGAGACGAAAGGGCGGCGCGAGTCCGTCGTCGTCGTCCAAATGGCGGAGGGGTTAACCTGGAGCAGCCCTCGAAGACCGTCCTGATCTGCTCGTGCGAAGACACGATGCGTCTCGACGTGGCCGCGATCAAGCGCGGATGTTCCAACAGCGAGATCAGAGGTTTCCGCCATCTCTGCGGTACCGAGCTCGATCACTTCCGCGCGGCAGCCGTCGCCGGCGGCGCACTGACGGTCGCCTGCACGCAACAGGCGACACAATTCGCGGATGAGGCCGGCGAACGCCCCGAGCCGATCAGCTTCGTCAACATTCGCGAGACGGCGGGATGGTCGCACGACAGCGCCCGAGCCGGAGCAAAAATGGCTGCCCTGCTCGCGTCCGCGTCCATCCCGATCCCGGACTATCCGCTCGTCACCTTGTCGAGCGAAGGTGTGGTCCTGATCTACGGGCGCGATGAGGCCGCGATCGAGGCCGGCCGCCTGCTTGCCGATCACCTCGACGTCACGGTGATGTTGAAGCAGCTCGACGGGATAGTGCCGCCAACAGCCACGGTCTTCCCGATCGTGAAGGGAACGATCCGCTCCGCGAAGGGACATTTCGGCGCCTTCGAGCTTGCGATCGACGATTATGCGCGTCCCCGCCCCTCCTCGCGTGACCGCTTCGTATTGGACGCGGCGCGGAGCGGGGTCACCTCGCGCTGCGATATCGTGCTCGATCTCTCCGGCGGGATGCCGCTATTTCCTGCCCACGAGCTGCGCGACGGCTATCTTCGCGCGGATCCGAACGATCCGACGGCGATACTGCGCACCGTGCTGACCGCGCGCGACCTCGTCGGCAGCTTCGACAAGCCGAAATATGTCGACGTGACGCCCAGTCTCTGCGCTCATTCGCGCTCGAAGCGCACGGGATGCCATCGCTGCCTCGACCTCTGCCCGACCGGCGCGATCACGCCCGCCGGCAATCATGTCGCGATCGATCCGAACATCTGCGCGGGCTGCGGCCAATGCGCCGCCGCGTGCCCGACCGGCGCGGCTGCCTACACGCAGCCGCCGGCCGATACGCAGCTCCATCGCATTCGCGCCATGCTGCTCGCCTACCACGAGGCCGGCGGCACGAATGCCGTGCTGCTCCTTCATGACAACCCGCACGGCACGCCGTTGATCGATGCCCTGGCGCGACATGGCGACGGCCTGCCGGCGAACGTGCTTCCCTTTGCCCTCAACGAGCTCACGCAGCTCGGACTGGAGGCGGTCGTCGGCGCGTTTGCTTATGGCGTATCGGCGGTGCGGTTCTTGCTGCGTGCCAAGCCGCGGCACGATTTGACGGGATTGTTGCAGACGATCGGCATGGCCGAGGCCATCCTCAGCGGTCTCGGATTTGCCGGCCGTCGCCTCGCCACGATCGAAACGGATGATCCTGATGTGCTCAGCGGACATCTGACAGAGATCGGCACGCTCGCCGCCGTCGCGACGCCCGCGACCTTCAAGACTGTCGGCAAGCGGCGCGACCTCTTGCGATTCGGACTGAGCGAGCTGCACCGCCTGGCGCCGACACCCGTGGACGTGATCGCGTTGCCGCCGGGAGCGCCGGTCGGCGCGATCAGTGTCGATACCGGCGGCTGCACCCTGTGCCTCTCTTGCGTCTCGGCCTGCCCGACCGGCGCGCTGCGCGACGATCCCGACCGTCCCGTGCTGAAATTCGTCGAGGATGCCTGCGTGCAATGCGGCCTGTGCCAGAGCACCTGTCCGGAGAAGGTCATCAGCCTCAAGCCGCAGATCGATTTCCGTGCGGCGCGCGCTTCCGCCGTGATCATCAAGGAAGAAGAGCCCGCTCACTGCGTCCGCTGCGGCACGGCCTTCGGCGTCAAGAGCACGATCGACCGCATCGCCGCCAAGCTCGAAGGCCGGCACTGGATGTATCCGGCGGGCGACAAGCGCGTCGCGGCACTCAGGATGTGTGCCGACTGCCGCGTCATCGTCATGAGCGAACAGCAATTCGATCCGTTCAAGGGCGTTCCCGAACGAACGCCACCGCGCACCACGGACGACTATTTGCGCCAGCGCGAGGGCAAGGACAACAACGGATAATCTCGCAGGGTCGGAAACCAAGGAAGCATCACCATGTCTCGTTTCATCGCAGCTCTGTCGACGTGCATGATCTCGATTGCCGTTGCCGGCGGATCAGCCGAAGCCGCCGCCCCTCCCCTGACCAAGGCGCAAAAGACCGCGGTGAAACAGGCCATTGTCGCCTGCAAGGCCGAAGCCAAGGGCAAGAAAATCGCGTGGCTGTCGCGCCGGAAATACGTCAATCACTGCGTTGCGGAAGCGCTGAAGGAGCATCCCGTCATCGACGTCATTCAGATCCTCAAGCAGCATCCGGAGATGAGGGATCTCCCGATGGACAATTGGGACTCGATCTGAGAGGCGGTTACCGCGACGTGGCGCGGCCAAGGAAGTCGGTCAATGCGCGGCGATCCTCGGCCGAACCGATGCGCTGCTCCGGCATTTTCGTCCCCGGCGTGTAAGTGTTCGGTCCGACTTCGAACAACTTTGCGACCGTCTCCGGCGTCCAGATGATGTCCATCGTCTTCAGTGCTTCGGAGAAGCGGTAGCCCGGGAGCGATGCGATCTTGCGGCCATAGAGTCCCGCAAGCGTCGGACCGGCACGCTGAACCTCCTTGTCCGACAGCGTGTGACAGGCAACGCACGCACGAAATACCTCCGCACCGTGATCGCCGGCATAGGTCGCCAGCGGATCAGCCACTTTGCCTGGTTGGCCTGAGCCGATCGGGTTGCCCGTACGCGCATTCCAGCGCCGGAGCTTGCCGTCCGCACCACCCGTGATCAGCGTCTCGCGATCTGGCAGGAAAGCGACCGACCAAACCGGAAGCCGAGGCTCGATCAGCGTTCGCAGCAGGCTGCGCGACTTGCGGTCGATGATGGCGACCGTGCCGCCGATGCCGGCCGCGGCAACCAGGGCACCGTCCGCCGAGATCGTCACGGCCACCACCGGTGTCGTGCCGGCCGCGACCTCGCCGCTGATCTTGCCGTCCGTGGTCAGCATGCGCACCATGCCATCGACCGCGCCTGTAACGATCTCTCCATCCGGCGCCACGGCCACGGCATTGAGCGCCGCCGGCAAGGTCACGATTTCGGGCTGACCGCCTGGCAAACGCCAGATGCGCATCGTCAGATCATACCCGACGCTGATCAACAACTTGCCGTCCGGCGTGAATGCGACACCGTTGACGTTCTGCGAATGCCCTGCGAGCACGCGCGAGGTGCCGTCCGACAGCGACCACAGCCGCACCGTGCGATCCCATGAAGCGGATGCGAGAAGCGTCCCCTCGGGAGAAGCCGCCAGCGCGACGATCGGCCCTTCATGTCCCTCGAGCACCCGGTCCGGCTGCTGCCGACCGACCGTCCACACCGCAATGCGTGCATCGGCACCTGCCGTGACCATGCGGCCGTCCTTCAGGAAGGCGACCGCATTGACGGCATCGGCATGATACCGCAGCACCTGCTCCGCCGCGTCCGTCTCCAGCGACCAACGAATGGCCGCTGTGTCGAAGCCGCCGGACAACAGCTCATTCCCATCGAGGGAAACAGCAAGCGCCCGTACGGCGCCGCCATGTCCCGCCATGTCGGCGTGCACGGGCGATACTGCGACGATGGCCCACAGGACTGCGGCGCCACCCGCGCAGAAAGGTAACCTCATTGCCCCTCACCGGCCGTGGTCACGTTGATGCCCCCGAGATTGCCAGAACGGCAGGCGGAGATGAATATCCGATCTACTTCGCTGGTGCCGTCGTGACCTTGGATGATCCCTCAGGCGCGGGCTGCATTCCCGGCGGACTTTGCCCCTGGGGGCTTTCGGCGGGCGCGCCCCCCGAACCGGTGTTGATGGGGCCCGTCCAGCCTTGCGGCTGGCGTTGCCCCTTATCCTCCGGAGGGGTTTGCGCGGCAGGCGAGTTGGGTTGCGCGGTCTGGGCGGAGGCGCTTTCGAAGAGGCAGAGTGCTGCAAAGCACAAAATGGTCGTAAGCAATTTCACGTCGGATCCTCCGATGCACGTACCAAACGAGCTGACACCACTTCCGTTCCGGAATGTGCGCAGCAACAGACTGGCCTTGCAGATGCTGCTTGAGTGCTCGGGGAGCCGGGCACTACGCTCCCGCTGGTCTGGTGACGTCAAGGAGGACGGCGTGCAGGGGCGAACGCGGCCATTTTTGCAGATGCTGGCGCGACTTCGCGCTTTGCGCGGGCTTGACGGGTCGCAGGAGCCGGCTCCCCGAGACACCTCGCCCGTGCTGATCCTCATTGCCGTCGTGCTTGCGCTTCTTCTCGCGATCCTGGAGGTCGACCGGAATCGCTCCACGCTTCAGTCCCTCGGCCTGATGGGCGATGCATTTTCCGCCGATCCCATCTTCAAGAGCCCGTAGGAGCGTTCGCGGCTTGATGCGATCAACGAGCTTGCTCGCGGGAAGCCGTGTCGTATAAGTACTTTGATGCATCTTCGATGGAGGCTGCGGATGAAAGCGTTTTCTCTTGGCTGCCTCGCGGCCTTGGTCATCGCGATTGCGGGGATGGTGATCTTGAATCGAGTCCAGGAGCCGGTCGCGCAAGCGTTTGCCACAACCGGCGTACGTCTCTGAGGCACCCAGATTCCAGGATCGTGTCGATATTGTCGGCGGCACGAGATCTACAGCATCCCGGAAGCGCTTCAGCAGGTGGACCAAGGATCGGGCGTGACGCTCTTGCGCGCGAGCCTCAGCACCATCCGCTCATCTCGGCCCTCCTCTCACATCGCAGAGAACTCTCTCAGCCGGCTTTGTTGATCGCTCACGCGCCGGGCGTCTGGCTGCTGGTGTCCCTGCCGCAGTGACGAGCAACCTGCTCGATGTTCAGTTCATGCCATCGTCAACACCGCAAGGTGTCCTTCGCGCGACTGCTCCGCGCCGAGATCAATCACCTGAATGCCCGTATGAATTCCAGCTGAGCCGCAAAACGGCTTGACGAAGGCTCGTGCACGTAATGTAATGTTATAACATTACATTGCTGGTTCAAATGCCCGATCCCACGCGCCGTCGCCGTATCCCCTTGAAAAGGCTCTTCGATCTCCATGCAGAAACTCCCCGTCACCGTCTTGTCCGGCTTCCTCGGGGCTGGAAAGACCACTTTGCTGAACCATGTCCTGAACAACCGGCACGGCCTCAAGGTGGCGGTGATCGTCAACGACATGAGCGAGGTGAACATCGATGCGGATTTGGTTCGCGATGGCGGTGCGAATCTATCCCGGACCGATGAGAAGCTCGTCGAGATGACCAACGGCTGCATCTGCTGCACGCTGCGCGACGATCTGTTGAGGGAGGTCCGCGCACTCGCCGAACACGGCCGGTTCGACTATCTGCTGATCGAATCGACCGGCATTTCCGAGCCGCTGCCGGTCGCGGCGACATTCGATTTCCGCACCGAGGGCGGCGAAAGCCTCTCCGACGTGGCACGCCTCGACACTATGGTCACAGTGGTCGATGCCGTGAACCTGCTCAAGGACTATTCGTCGACCGATTTTCTTGAGCAACGCGGCGAAGCGCTGGAGAACGACCGACGCACGCTGGTCGATCTGCTCGTCGAGCAGATCGAGTTCGCCGATGTGATCGTTCTTAACAAGGTCGACGACGCCTCGCCCGAGCAGCGCGAGGCGGCACGGCGAATCATCCGTGCACTCAATCCGGAAGCGGACCTCGTCGAAGCCAACCACGGCCGGGTGGCTTTCGATCGCATTCTCGACACCGGCCGGTTCGACTTCGAAAGGGCACAGCAACATCCGCTCTGGTACAAGGAGCTTTACGGCTCCGCAGATCATGTGCCGGAGACCGAAGAATACGGCGTGAAGAACTTCGTCTATCGCGCGCGCCGGCCCTTCGATCCAGCCAGGTTCGACAAGTTCATCAAGGAGCCCTGGCCCGGCGTCATTCGCGCCAAGGGACATTTCTGGCTGGCGACGCGCCCGCATTGGCTTGGTGAAATCAGTCAGGCCGGTTCGATCACGCGCACCCAGGCTCTTGGTGCGTGGTGGGCGAGCGTGCCGGCGGAGCGATGGCCGGACGATCCGTTCTGGCGGAAGCGGCTGCGCGAGAACTGGAGCGACATCTATGGCGATCGCCGCCAGGAGATCGTGTTCATCGGCACCGGCATGGACGAGCCTTCGCTTCGTGCTCGGCTGGACGCATGCCTCGTGCCGGGGAAACCCGCCATGAACGTCGCCGAATGGGCGAAGCTCGCCGACCCGTTTCCGATCTGGCGTCGCGCGGACGAAGCCGCCTAGGCGGGAGCGCGCATGGACAACGTCATTCGTTTCGTTTCGAAATCCGAGCGCGAACGGGAGCGCCTGATCCGCGAGGCGCGCGCGATCTACGACAGCATCTTCCCGCCGATCGTCGCCGCCGCCGGGCTGGCGGATGAGGGTCCCGGGCGAGAGACCCAAGCGCCGCCCTCGGGCCACACTCGGTCGCAAAAATCCGCGGTCGACAACGACTGACGAAATTGCGGCTGCCGACAGGTTGCGGTGATGGATGTGCGCGCAAAACGCCCGTCAACCGCGCAGGGCGGCTGCAAAAGCCCAATCAAAACAACGGTAAGGTGATGATGGTGCGCTCGGAGGGACTCGAACCCCCACGATTTTACTCACTGCCACCTCAAGGCAGCGCGTCTACCAGTTCCGCCACGAGCGCTTTTGGGGATGCCGGCTTGAGGCTTGAGGGCCGGCCGGATCAACGGCGCCGATCTAACAAATCCATCAGAGGGGTACAAGCCTGCAAAGGCCCTGAATTCCACAAGCTTTGCACGAAAGTTCGGGCGACTTCCCCGAATCGGCCCTGCCCGTGTGCCCGGGCCGCTACCGGGTGCCCCGGCCCCTACCGGGTGCCCGGGCCGCTACCGCGTGCCCGGTGAGCGCGGCAACATCTGCTTGACCTCGACCGCGATGCGGTTGCGGTCGACCAGCACGACGCCGGAGGCGACCGGCAGATTATTGGCCAAAACCTTGACCTCGTCGGCCTCGGTTGCGTCCAGCTCGATGATGGCGCCGCGGGAAAGACGTAATACTTGATGAATCGGCATGGTGGTCGTTCCGAGGACGACCATGAGATCCACGGTGACTTTATCGAGAGTGGGCACTGTCAGGACCGCCGCAACTTGAGACTGGCATTTGCTCCCGAGATGATCACCACGTTATGGTTAGCCAATGGTTAATTCGCCGCAAAACCCCCGCCAAGAGCTCGATTTGACGCCGTTTTCCGCCGCCGGCGGCGAGCCTGTCGAGTGGCGAATCTCGGACGCACCGGTGCCCTATCCCGAGGCGGTGGCCGCCATGGAGGCACGGGTCGCCGCCATCGCGGCGGGCGAGGCCGCGGAGCTGGTCTGGCTGCTCGAACACCCTCCGCTCTACACCTCCGGCACCTCGGGCAAGGAAGCCGACCTGCGCGATCCCCGCTTCCCGATCTTCACCACGGGACGCGGCGGCCAGCTCACCTATCACGGGCCCGGCCAGCGCGTGGCCTATGTCATGCTGGACCTCAAGCGCCGCCGGCCGGACGTCCGGGCCTATGTCGCGAGCCTGGAGGAGCTGATTCTGCGCACGCTCGCCGCCTTCAACGTCCGCGGCGAACGGCGCGAGGACCGCGTCGGCGTCTGGGTCAAGCGGCCCGACAAGGGCGAAGGTTACGAGGACAAGATCGCGGCGATCGGCGTCCGGCTGAAGCGCTGGGTCTCGTTCCACGGCATCGCCATCAATGTCGAGCCGGAGCTGTCGCATTTCGCAGGCATCGTGCCGTGCGGCGTCACTGACGCCCGCTACGGCGTCACCTCGCTGGTCGACCTCGGCCAGCTCGTGACCATGGCCGATGTCGACGTCGCGCTCCGGCAGGCGTTCGAGGAATTGTTCGGGCCGACCCGCGCGCTGCTGCCGGAAGTGGCCGCCTGACGCCTCCGCGTTCTTCACGGAATCGGCTATGCTCGATTCCGGCGCCGCCCACGCCTCCCCCCTCCGCCGGGAAAGCAGACCTCATGCCGGGCGATGAGATCACGGGCCGACTGTTCGAGCGCTGGGCATAAGGAGGGATTGCGTTTCAGCTCGCAACGGGAGGTTTGGACGATGAGACTCTCTGCGCCGATCTATCATCTGAAGCGACGCGCGAGGCGCCTGTCCCGCGAGGAACGCATTCCACTGCACGACGCACTCGACCGCGTCGCCAGGACGGAAGGGTTTTCCGCCTGGAGCATGCTCGCAGCGAAAGCCGCCGCGCTGACGCCCGCGAACAGGCTGTTCCCGCAATTCATGCCTGGCGATCTGGTGCTGGTCGGCGCGCGGCCCGGCCAGGGCAAGACGCTGATGAGCCTCGAACTTGCGGTGGAGGCGATGAAGCCGGGCCATCGGGCCGCGTTCTTCTCACTCGAGTACACCGAGAAGGATGTTCTGGATCGCTTGCGCGCGATCGGCGTGAAGCCGGCGCAATTCGACACACTCTTGGAGGTCGACTGCTCCGACGCCATCAGCGCCGATTACGTCGTCAAGCAGATGGCGACGGCGCCCCGCGGCACGGTCGTGGTGATCGACTATCTGCAGCTGCTCGACCAGAGGCGGGAAAACCCCGACCTCACCGTTCAGGTACGCGCGCTGAAATCCTTCGCGCGCGACCAAGGACTGATCGTCGTCTTCATCTCGCAGATCGACCGATCCTATGATCCCCAGGTCAAGCCCTGCCCCGATCTCAGCGACGTCAGGCTGCCGAATCCGCTGGACCTGAAGCTGTTCGACAAGACGTGCTTCCTGAACAATTCGGAAGTCCGGTTCGGCGCGGCGAGCTGACGGAAGGCCGCGGGCGAGACCATACCCGCGGCCTGCAGATTTACGCCGCCTGCAGCGGCACTTCGAGCTTGCCGGCGATGTAGCGGCGCTCCTGGGTCAGGCCGCCAAAGCCGTAGGCGTCGCCCTTGACCTCGTCGACATGCAGGTAGGTCTCGGGATGCAGCGGGCCCAAAATCTCGGCCATGCGCCTGAACATGGCGGCGAGATAGGCCGCCTTCTCGTCCTTGGTGTTGGTGCCTTCGCTGACGTGAATGTCGATCCAGTAGCTTGCAAGCTTCTGCTCGGCCAGCGACCTGCCGCCGGCGAACCAGTCATCGGCGCCCACCGGCTTGACGATGATGGCCGTTACCTTGGGGTCCTTGTGCAGGATCCTTGCGGTGAGCTCGGACACGGCGCTCGCGATGTCGGCCTTCAGGGAGGGCGACTCGCGGGACGTGGTGTAGGACACGGTGATCAGGGGCATTGTCGTTCTCCTTAAGATGCTGCGCCGGTTGGCGCGGCGTTGGTAGGAAGCTAGACCTCCGCTCGTCATTTTGGTATCTTATCTCTGTTGATATCAGTGATAAGAATCCGTAATGACACCGACGCTCGACATCGCCACAATCAGGGCTTTCCTGCTGGTTGCCGATCTCCAGAGTTTTACCCGTGCCGCCGAAGCCCTGGGCACGACGCAGGCGGCGGTCAGTCTCAAGCTGCAACGGCTGGAGACGTTGCTGGGAAAACGTCTCGTCGAGCGCTCACCCCGCGCGGTCCGGCTCACCGCCGACGGCGCCGGCTTCCTCGAACGCGCCCGTGCGCTGATCGCCGCGCACGACCGCGCGCTGTCGGGCGAGGCACCGGCCGTGCAGTCGCTCTCGCTCGGCATCTCCGATCACGCGGCCGGCCCCGAGCTCGTGCCGCTGCTCGAACGGCTGCAAGCGATGTCGGCGAACCTCACCCTCGCCGTCACCATCGGCTTCTCGCGGGAGATGCAGGATGCCTATGACGCAGGTCAGCTCGATGCGGTGATCGTCCGCCAGGAAGGCAGCCGCCGCGGCGGCGAGATGCTGACCGAGGATGAGTTCGGCTGGTTCGCCGCACGTCGCCTCACCCTGCCGAAAGGTGAGCCGCTGCCGCTTGCGACGCTCGCCCCGCCCTGCGGCGTCCGCGCCATCGCGGTGCGTATGCTCGACAAGGCCAACATCGCCTGGCGCGAGCGCTTCGTCGGCGGCGGCGTCACGGCAGTGGTTGCCGCCGCACTTGCCGGACTTGCGATCGCGCCGCTGGCACGGCGGATCGCGCCTCCCGGGCTGGTCGACATCGGGCCTGCGCACAGGCTGCCGAAACTTGGCAGCTCGAAGGTGATGCTGCATTCGAAGGTCAGCGATCCCGCCAAGCGAGCGGCGCTGCGCGCGGTGGCGGCGACGTTTCGGAGCGCGGCCGCCACCTGAAATCTTACAAAATCGCCTCGAATGCACTGCGCAGCGTCTCGTGCCGGAAGACAAAGCCGCGGCTCAGCGCCTTGTTCGGCAGCACGCGCTGGCCGCCGAGCAGGAGCTCGTCGGCGAAGCCGCCGCCGATCCGGCGCAAGAGGCCGCCGGGAATGCGGAACACCGCAGGCCGGTGCAGCCGGCGGCCGAGCTCTTCGGTAAACTTGGCGTTGGTCACCGGGATCGGTGCGGTGGCGTTGACGGGGCCGGCGAGATCGGGCGTGGCCATCACATAGGCGATCAGGCGAATGAGATCGTCGCGCTCGATCCAGGACATCCACTGCCGTCCGGTGCCGAGCGGGCCGCCAAGGCCGAACTCGAAGGGCGTCAGCATGCGCGTGATGAAGCCGCCTTCCGTGCCGAGCACGAGGCCGATACGCAAACAGACCACGCGCACACCGAACTCCTCCGCCGGCCGCGCCGCTGCCTCCCAGGCCGCGCACAGCTCGTGGCTGAAGCAGGCGTGCGACTTCGCCGATTCCGTCAGCACCTGGTCGGCCCACAGGCCGTACCAGCCGATCGCAGAGCCGCTGACCAGCACCTCGGGCTTGCGCTCGAGCCGCGCGATCAGCTTGACGATTTCGCCGGTCATGTCGACGCGGGAGTCGATGATCCTGGCGCGCTTGGCCTCGGTCCACAGGCCGTTGCCGATCGGCTCGCCCGCAAGATTGACGATGGCGTCGATCTTCGTGTCCGCAGAAAGCTGATCGAGGCTCGTGATCAGCGTGACCGGCGGCGGCAGCATCTCGGCCCTGGCGGGGTTGCGGACCAACGCGATGACGTCGTGCCCGGCCCCGCCGAGGCCTGCCGCCAGCCGGCTGCCGATGAATCCGGTGGCGCCCGTGATCAGCACGGTCTTGCGGCCGGGAATCTTTTCGACGAGGGCCGCTGCCGGAACACTCTTCATGCGACCCAATCGGCGCATCGCCGCAAAATCCCTGACGCCGCACAACGCCGCGCCGACCGCGCAGGCGGTCGCGGCGATACTCAGCAGTCCTTGATAAACGACCATCACGCCGAACGGCTGCATCGCCCAGTCGATCAGCACCGGCAGCAACAGCACGAGAATGGCGCCATAGTTGATGGCGAGCAGCGTGTGATTGATCCGCTCGCTCGGCGGCAGTTTTCGGCTCAAATCCTCCTCGACGAAATCCATCAGCGTGATGACGATCTCGGCAATGAGCACCGCGACGATCAAGAGCGCCAGAACGCCATAGACTTCGAGCCAGCCGAGCACGAGGAACAGCAGCGCATAGAGCATGTTGCGGATGCCGTGCAGCTTCAGCTCGAAGCGCTGCGACACCCGCCAGGCCAGGCGCTCGGTGAATTCGTGGTGATAGAAGGTGTCGAACACACCCATCACGATCTGGATGGCGATGAGGGTCCACAACAGCGGTGTCATGACACGGCCTCCCGGAAGGTGGCGGACTGGTGGATCAGTGCGCCGTAACGCGGATGAATGACGTCGAGGGTGAAGCGGAACGCGCCCTCGCCGAGGTCGCGGTGCGTCACGGTGAGATCGCCCGGCGTGAGCCATTGCGGCAGCGGGATCCACAGGCGTCCGAGCTGGAGCCCATACCCGGCGCTGCGAAAGGTCAGCGCCTGGTCCTCGACCGCGATGCGGAGCGCCATCGAAACGCCGAATCCGACATATTCTTCGAGTCCGGTCGGACCGGCAAAACGCTTGGCGGAATGGATCACTTGCGGAAATCCACGCTTGCGCGCGCAGATGCGCGTCCACGTCTGACCGCCAGTTGCGGCATCCTCGGTAACGGTCACGATCATGGGCACGCCGGTGTCACGCCCGGTTGGCAGCGGCCCGCCGATCATGCGTGCCGCCTGTGCGAGCCACCAGCCGATGTCGCTGAAGGAAATCTCGTCGACGATTCCGACATAGACGACACTGTCGCCGTCGGCGACGCGTTTGGAGAAGCGCCGCCAGGTCGCGAGCGGCAGTCGGCCCCAATCCTGGTCCGACAGCAATGCGCGGAAGCGGCGATCGTCGAGCAGCTTGATGTGAGCGGAGGTCGATGCGTTGCAGCCTGATAATCTTGCCGACGTCATCGTACCCTCCTCGAGACTATTTGGTCTTGCCCGGCGGCAGCAGGCTCACGATCTTCTCGCCAAGCCGCATCAAGGCGACCAGCCGCGGCTGAGGCACCTTCAGCATCTGCATGAACCAGTGGTCGGCGAGCTCGGTGAAGGCGAGCATCTCCTTCAGCCGCTTGCTGGCGACCGGATTGATGGTGGGATCGTCGGTGGCGTCGGACACGCATGCCCTGAGCGCCGCGATCGCCGGATCGAGCTCCCGCTCCTTGCGCCGCGCCGCAATTCTGGCGGCGACCTCCCAGATGTCGGTCTCGGCCTCGTAGTGGTCGCGGCGGTCGCCCAGGATCGGCACGCGCCGGATCAGGTTCCAGGCGAGCAGCTCCTTCAGCGAGTTGGAGACATTGGAGCGCGCCATGCCGAGCGTGTCGGCGATGTCCTCGGCGGTCATCGGTGCTTCGGAGAGGTAGAGCAGCCCGTGGATCTGGCTGACCGAGCGATTGACGCCCCACTCGTCCCCCATGTCGCCCCAATGCAGGATGAAGCGCTCAACGGCGGCGGGGAGTTTCTTCTTTCCGGTTATTTCTGTCATGACAGAAATATCTGATAATAGCGATCCGCTGTCAAGAGCAACGCCATCGGCATACGAGGCGGGGAAATCTGCTTAAAAATGTCCCAGGCTCAGGGAACCATCCGGCGCCCGCGGCGTTTGCTCCAGTCGAGGCGGGGTCCCGGAATGGTCGAAAAAGTCAGTCAACAGAGAGACTTGTTCGAGAGCGAACGCAGTTTCCGGCTGTTGGTTGAGGGAGTCGCGGACTACGCCCTCTACATGCTCGATCCCAAGGGGATCATCACCAGCTGGAACATCGGCGGCGAACGCATCAAGGGCTATTCACCCGAAGAGATCCTCGGCCAGCATTTCTCCCGCTTCTACACCGAAACCGACCGCGCCAACGGCAAGCCGGCCCGTGCGCTCGGCATCGCCAGGGACAAGGGCCGCTACGAGGAGGAAGGCTGGCGCGTCCGCAAGGACGGCACGTTCTTCTGGGCGAGCGTCGTGATCGATCCGATCTACGAGGACGGCGCACTGGTCGGATTCGCCAAGATCACGCGGGACATCACCGAACGCCGCAATACCCAGATCAAGCTCGAGGCGATGCAGAAGCAGCTCGCCGAGTCCCAGAAGTTCGACGCGCTCGGACAACTCACCGGTGGGGTCGCCCACGACTTCAACAACCTTCTGATGATCATCAGCGGCAGCCTCCATATGCTGAAGCGAGGAGCCGACGACGGGGCCAAGGTGCAGCGCGCGATCTCGGCCATCGAAACCGCCACCAAGCGCGGGGCGGCGCTGACCAACCAACTCCTCACCTTCGCGCGGCGGCAGAGCGTCAATCCGCAGGCGATCGATTTCGCCGACCGCATCGCGGCAATTCGCGACGTGCTCGATGCCGGTGTCGGCAGCTCCGTACGCCTGGTCTTCGACATCGACCGCGACGTCTGGCCCATCAAGGCCGACGCGTCCGAACTCGAGACAGCGCTGCTCAACCTCGTCATCAATGCCCGCGACGCGATGCCCGACGGCGGCACCGTGACGATCGGCGCACGCAAGGTCGTGCTGGACGAGGCGCCTCTCGCGGGCGATTTCGTCGCGATCGACGTCACCGATACCGGGCTCGGCATTCCCTCCGACGTTCTCGACAAGATCTTCGAGCCGTTCTTCACGACCAAGCCGATCGGAAAGGGCACGGGCCTCGGCCTGTCTCAGGTGCACGGCTTCGCGCACCAGGCCGGCGGCACGGTGAGCGTCGCAAGCGAGCTCGGCAAGGGCACGACCTTCACCATCCTCCTGCCCCGCGGAGAAGACACGCCATCGTCCGACACGACGGCGGAGCCCGCGTTTCAGGGCAGCGGTACCGTGTTGCTGGTGGAGGACAATCCGGACGTCGCCGTCGTCAGCATCGGCCTGCTGGAGCAGCTCGGCTACCAGGTGCGCCGGGTCGCCGATGCCGAAGCCGCCTTGCGCGAGATCGAGAACAACGGCGTCGACTTCGTGTTCTCGGACATCGTCATGCCCGGCAAGATGGACGGCCTCACCCTCGCCCATCATCTCCGCCAGATCCGCCCCGGCCTGCCGATCCTGCTCGCCACCGGCTACAGCGAGGTCGCCGCCGGCGTGCGCGGGGATTTCCCGATCCTGCGCAAGCCGTACGAGATTCACGAGCTCAGCGAAGCGATCGCCAAGCTGCCGCGGTGAAGTCTCTCAACCTGTCCCCGTAAGAACGAGGCGAGGGAGCGGACCTTCGGCGCGGCGAGAACCATGGCTCTCACAGCGTCGGCAGCACCGAGAACTTCTCCCCTGCCCGGCGCAAATTCAGCTCATCCACGCTCGCGGTCTCGCTGGTGACGCTGTCGACGCGCGAGGATGGCGGGCCGTGGCGGCACAGCGCGACCATGTCGGCGACGTGCTGCGGCGTGCCGGCGAACAGCGCTTCCACGCTGCCGTCGCGGCGGTTGCGGACCCAGCCTTCGAGGCCGCTCGTTGTCGCCTGATACTCGACCCAGGCACGATAGCCGACGCCCTGCACGCGCCCGCGGATCATGACCTGGAGAATCGCCCGGCTCATTTTTTCAATCCGAGAACCTCGGCGCTGCGCGCCTTGATGTCGGTCTCGCGCATGACGCGGGCCGTCAGCTCCGACGATGCGATCCCTCTGAGGCTTTTCGGCGGCGCGCCTTCGCGGAGCGCCTTCAGAGTCTCATACACGGCCTGCGTCGCGGCTGCGATCGGCGCGTGCCCCTGGAGCGCGATGCGTACGCGCTGACCGGCGAGATAATCGAGCGCGTTCAGCTCTTCCGGCGCCCCGCCGAGCACGATCGGCAGGTGCGTCGCAGCGGCAACCGCCTCGAGTTCGGCGCGCGACTTGATTCCGGTGAAGAACAGCGCATCCACACCGGCGGCTTCGTATGCCCTGGCGCGGCGGATCGCATCTTCGATCGAACTGATCGCAGCAGCACCCGTGCGGCCCATGATGACCAGCGAGCCATCACTACGACCGTCGAGCGCGGCCTTCATCTTGCCGACGCCTTCCTCGAGCGAGATCAGCTGCGTCTTCGCCTCGCCAAAAGCGGCCGGCAGCAGCGTGTCCTCGATGGTGAGGCCGGCGGCGCCCGCCGCCTCCAGTTCCTGCACGGTACGGCGCACATTGAGCGCATTGCCATAGCCGTGATCGGCATCGACCAGCACCGGCAGCGCCGAGGCCCGCGACATCCGCCGCATCTGCTCGGCGAGCTCGGTGAGCGTGATCAGGGTGATGTCGGGGTCGCCGAGCACCGCGAGCGAGGCCACCGAACCGCCGAACATGCCGAGCGGAAAGCCGAGGTCCTCGGCGATGCGGATCGAGATGGCGTCGTAAACCGAGCCGGGATGGACGCAGGTCGCGCCCGACAGGACGGAGCGCAGTTTTTCGCGGCGGGAACGAAAGGCCATGGCGCTGTCTCGATTAGGTCACGGAGGCCGCAGCATACTCCGTCATTGCGAGCGAAGCGAAGCAATCCAGGAATGCATCCGCGGAGACAGACTGGATTGCTTCGTCGCGAAGGGGCTCCTACGCAAACTCCAGGATCAGCGCGTCCACCGCAAGCGTCGCGCCGGCGCTGGCGTGGACTTTCTTCACGGTGCCGTCCTGCTCGGCGCGAAGCACGTTCTGCATCTTCATGGCTTCGACCACCGCGAGCGTCTCGCCGGCCTTGACCTCCTGTCCCTCGGTCACAGCGATCGAGACCACGAGGCCGGGCATCGGACAGAGCAGCTTCTTGCCGCTGTCGGAGGCCGTCGTCACCGGCATCAGGCGCGCGGACGCGGCTTCCGCTTCGGTCCAGACATAGACCGGCACTTCGACGCCCTGATGCGCCAGACGAATGCCGTTGGGAATCGGCCGCGCCTGCACCGCGACGAAATGGCCGTCGATGGTGCCCTGCCAGACCGCATCACCCGGCTTCCACGGCGACTGCAACAGATGCACATTGCCGACCTTGCCGGCGGCATCGACGAAACGCACCGCGATCGCCTCACCCTCGCGGCCGACCTCGAGCTGTATCTCTTGGCGGTCGAGCCAGACCGCGCGGCGCCGCTCGCGCTGCACGATGCGGCCGCCCATCTGGCCCGAGATCTGGCGCTTGCGTTCCCCTAACACGTGATCGATGGCGGCGCCGACCGCGGCGATCCGCCGCGCGACCTCGCCTTCCGGCACGCGCACCGCAAAGCCCTTGGGAAACTCCTCGGCGATGAAGCCGGTCGAGAGCCGGCCCTCACGCCAGCGCGGATGGTGCATCAGCGCCGACAGGAACGGAATGTTGTGGCGGATGCCATCGACATAGAAAGAATCCAGCGCGGTGGCCTGCGCCTCGATGGCGGCGGCGCGCGACGGCGCATGGGTGACGAGCTTGGCGATCATCGGATCGTAATGGATCGAGATTTCGCCGCCCTCCTGCACGCCGGTGTCGTTGCGGATGGTGATGCCGTCCTGGCTGGCTTCCGCCGGCGGACGATATTTCACGAGCCGCCCGATCGAGGGCAGGAAGTTGCGGAACGGATCTTCGGCATAGAGGCGCGACTCCACCGCCCAGCCTGTCAGCGTGACGTCCTTCTGCGCCAGCGCGAGCTTCTCGCCGGCGGCAACGCGGATCATCTGCTCGACGAGGTCGACGCCGGTGACGAGCTCGGTGACGGGATGCTCGACCTGGAGGCGCGTGTTCATCTCCAAGAAATAGAAGCTCTTGTCCTGCCCGGCGACGAACTCGACGGTGCCGGCCGAGTCGTAATTCACGGCTTTCGCCAGTGCGACCGCCTGCTCGCCCATCTTGCGGCGGGTGGCCTCGTCGAGCAGCGGCGACGGCGCCTCCTCGATGACCTTCTGGTTGCGGCGCTGGATCGAGCATTCGCGCTCACCGAGATAAATGACGTTGCCGTGCTTGTCGCCCAGCACCTGGATCTCGATGTGGCGGGGATCAACGATGAACTTCTCGACGAAGACGCGGTCGTCGCCGAACGAGGCCTTGGCCTCGGCCTTGGCGAGATTGAAGCCCTCGGCGACCTCGGCCGTCGAATGCGCGATGCGCATGCCCTTGCCGCCGCCGCCGGCGGAGGCCTTGATCATCACGGGGTAGCCGATCTCGTCGGCGATCCTGACCGCGTGCTTGTCGTCCTCGATGACTCCGAGATAGCCGGGCACGGTCGAGACCTTGGCCTTGGCGGCCGCCTTCTTCGACTCGATCTTGTCGCCCATCGCCGCAATCGCGCCCGGGTTCGGGCCGATGAAGACGATGCCGGCGGCTTCCAGGGCGCGCGGAAACGCCTCACGCTCTGACAGGAAGCCATAGCCGGGATGCACGGCCTCGGCGCCCGTCTTGCGACAGGCTTCCACGATCTTCTCGATCACCAGATAGCTCTCGGCCGCCGCAGGCGGGCCGATCAGCACGGCCTCGTCGGCCATCTCGACATGGAGGGCGTCGCGATCGGCCTCGGAATAGACCGCAACCGTCTGTATTCCCATCTTGCGAGCGGTCTTGATGACCCGGCAGGCGATTTCGCCGCGATTGGCGATCAGGATGCGTTTGAACATGCTTTTCTTGAGTCTCGACCTTGGGCGGGACCCTTCCCCGGCCGTTGGGGCCTATTGGGACGGGCCGTGTGGCTCCCGTGGTACATCAAAATCGGCCGGAGGCAACGGTCTAAATCCGGCCCGCTTCTGGCGTACCAGCGCAAGACCGAATGGGCTCGCAAGCCCTTAGAGCCCCCCTGCGGCGCCCTTGGGCTCCTTGGCCACGTCCCGGACCAGGCCGTGAACGAAGCCGAGCTTGCCGACCACCGCGGGCGACAGGATGAAGGGATAGAGGTCGCGCAGGCCCATGGCACGGTTGACGCTGTTCATGGCGAACGTGAAGGGTAGCCATGCGCTCAGCAGCGCGTCGACGTCCCTTGCCTCGTAGGGGTTGAAACGGATGCGCGCCGTCAACTCCCCGTCGCGGTCCACCCTGGGGCGCACCTCCATGCCGAACTCGCCCGCCATCTCCAGAGCATCCACGATGTGGATATAGTGCGCCCAGGTCTCGGCGAAGTCTTCCCAGGGATGGGTCGTGGCATAGGCCGAGACGTAACTCTGCTGCCAGTCCGGCGGCGGGCCTTCGGCATAGTGGCGCTGCAGGGCCTGGCCGTAATCGGCGGAATCGTCACCGAATACCGCGCGGCATTCATCGAGCTTGCCGCCGCCCCGCACCAGGACGTCCCAGAAATAGTGCCCGACCTCGTGGCGGAAATGCCCGAGCAGCGTACGGTACGGCTCACCCATCTCGAGCCTGCGCCGCTCCCGCTCGATGGTATTGGCCTCGGTGAGCGCGATCGTGATCAGGCCGTTGTCGTGGCCGGTCAAGATCTTCTCTCCGCTGTTGGGATCGTCAGCGAGGAAATTGAAGATCAGTCCATGCTCGGGGTCGTCTTGCCGGGTCTGGAGCGGCAGCTTCCAGCGGATCAGGGAATAGAACAGACGGTGTTTCGCCACCTCCAGCTCGCGCCAGCCGGCGAGTTGGGCGGGGTCGGACAAATCCGGTACGATGCCGTTGTGGCGGCAGGCGCGGCAATAGCCGTTGCCCTCGCCTGGATCCGTCAGCCAGTTGCAGGAATCGTACGCGGCATTGCGGCACAGCATCCGGCTTTCGCCCTTGTCTGCCAGCGTCCTCCAGGCCTCTCCGTCGGGCTCGATCGCCGACATCGTCTCCCTCTCCGGCAGGAACGCGACCTGATGGCCGCAGCGTTCGCAGACACGGTTCTCGAAATAGAGGACGTTGCCGCAGGCCTGGCAGACAAAGAGCTTCAAGATTTAGCCTCTTCGGAAAGGTGATTTGAACGACGAGAGGTGTGGCGCCTCGCGAAGACGCATCCGCAGCTGCATCGTTCCAATTTCAGGAACAAAATGCCAAAACCGGCGTTGCCTACCACACTTTCCCGCATGCCGGGCTCGCCGCCAGCCTTTCCAGACAGTCTATTTCCTCTAAACAATGGTCATCACGCTCCGTCTGTGTGAATATCCATTCGGCACGTGCGCAACCGCATGACAACGGCCGATGCCTTGAACGATCCCTTGCCCGAAACCATCGCCGCCGAAAGGCTGCGCCAGCATCTCGAAGACGTCGCGCGCGAGCGCGACAACGCCTATCGTGCGCTTCAGGAGCGCGAGGCCGAGCTCGCACGCATCCAGCGCATTGGCAAGGTCGGCGGCGTCGAGGTCGACTTCCGCGAAGGGTTCAAGAACCGCCGCTCGCCCGAATATCTCATGATTCATGGCCTGCCGCCCGAGGCCGCCGACGAATCGCACGAGGATTGGGTCAATCGGCTCCATCCCGAGGATCGCGAAGCAACCGTCAAGCATTTCTTGGAGGCGCTCGCCGGCACGAGCGAAGACTACACCGCCGCATACCGCATCATCCGCCCCAATGACGGCGAGACCCGCTGGATCCGGGTCGTCGCCAAGATCGAGCGCGACAAGGATGGCCGCGCCATCCGCCTCGTGGGCGCCCATATCGACATCACCGACCAGATGCTCGCGCGCGAGACCCTGCGCGAGAGCGAGGAACGCTTTCGGTTGATCGCCGACAGCGCGCCGGTACCGATCTGGGTGACCAAGCTCGATCGCAAGCGGTCCTTCGCCAACCAGGCCTATGTCGATTTCGTCGGCCTGCCCTATGATCAGGCCATCGATTTCGACTGGCGCAAGGTGCTGCATCCGGACGACCTGCCGCACGTGCTCCAGCAATCCGTCCAGGGCGAAGCGTCACTCAAGCCCTTCGTGCTCGAAGCGCGGTACAAGAACGCCAGCGGCGAATGGCGCTGGTTGCGCTCGGAATCGCAGCCACGCTGGGACCCGACCGGCAAGCATATCGGCTTCATCGGTGTTGCCCACGACATCACCGTCGCCAAGCAGGCCGAGATCGAGCTCCGGCAGCTCAACGAGACGCTGGAAGAGCGCATCGCACAACGCACCGCCGAGCTCGAATCCAACGAGGCGCGGCTGCGCGCGATCCTGGAAACCAGCAACCAGTATCAGGGTCTGGTCAATCTCAGGGGCGAGCTTCTCTACGCCAACAAGACCGCACTCGACGGCATCGATGCGAGCTCTTCAGATGTGATCGGCAAGCCGTTGTGGGAGACGCCCTGGTTCAGCGCGACGGAGGGCATGAGCGCGCAAGTGCAGGACGCCTTCCACACCGTGCTCAAGGGCGAAGCGGTGCGGCTCGAGATGCGGCTACGCCTTCCCGTCGGCGAGCGCGATTTCGACTTCGGCATGCGCCCCGTGCTCGACCGTCACGGCAACATCACAGGCGCCGTGCCCGAGGCCGTCGACATCACCGAGCGCCGCCGCGGCGAGGAGGCGTTGCGGCAATCGCAGAAGATGGAGGCGATCGGCCAGCTCACCGGCGGCGTCGCACACGATTTCAACAATCTCCTCACCATCATCCGCTCGGCCACCGATTTCCTGCGCCGGCGGGAGCTGCCGGAAGAGCGCCGCCGCCGCTATGTCGATGCCATCTCCGAGACGGTCGAGCGCGCCTCCAAGCTGACCGCGCAGCTTCTGGCGTTCGCGCGCCGGCAGCCGCTGAAACCCCAGATCTTCAACGTCGGCAGCCAGGTCGAGGGCGTCGCGCAACTGGTGCGGCCGCTGGTCGGCGGCCGCATCGAGATCGTCGTCGAGATCGACGATGCCGACTGCTTCACCGTCGCCGACATCGCCCAGTTCGAGACCGCGCTGATCAACCTCGCCATCAACGCCCGCGACGCCATGGACGGCGAAGGCCGCCTCACCATCGCCGTGCGCAAGGTTCAGGGCATTCCGAGCCTGCGCGCACAATCGGCGCGGGGCGGCGACTATGTCGCAATCTCCGTCGCCGACACCGGCAGCGGCATCGCGCCGGACCATCTCGACTCCATCTTCGAGCCGTTCTTCACCACCAAGGAGGTCGGCAAGGGTACCGGTCTCGGCCTCAGCCAGGCCTTCGGATTCGCGAAGCAGTCCGAGGGCGACATCGCGGTGACGAGCACACAAGGCCACGGCGCGACCTTCACCATGTATTTGCCCCAGGCGCAGAGTCCCGCCGCCGAGAAGGAAACCGCGGCGCTCACCCACGAGGCTGCGATCACGGGGCGCGGCTACCGCGTGCTCGTGGTTGAGGACAATGACGATGTCGGCCAGTTCTCGACCGAGCTTCTGGAAGATCTCGGCTACGTCGTCCGGCGCGTCGCCAACGCCAACGCTGCTCTGACGATCCTGGGCGAGAACGAATTCTCCGTCGACCTCGTCTTCTCCGACGTCATCATGCCCGGCATGAACGGCGTCGAGCTCGCCGGCGTCATTCGCGAGCGCTATCCGGGCCTGCCCGTGGTGCTCACAAGCGGCTACAGCAACGTGCTCGCCGAGAACGCCCATCGCGGGTTTGAGCTGATTCAGAAGCCATATTCGGTGGAATCGCTCTCGCGGATTCTGCGTAAGGCGATCACGGAGAAGCTCTCGGTGGCGCGGTGAATGTGAGCTCCACCGTCGTCCTGGACAAGCGCGCCTCGAGCGCGCGCCGATCCGGGATCCATATCCACAGGAAGCGTGACCGAGCCAACTGCTAGCCACCAATCTTCGCCAAACGGTTATGGGTCCCGGATCTGCGCTTCCGCTTGTCCGGGACGACTGCGGATTGATTGGCACGCTGGTTTGCACAACGACGATCGAGAGACCGATGGCCAGCGAGAATCCCGATCAGGCAAGACAGGCCGGCCGCGCGCTGGATGCAGCCAATTTCTTCCTCGCCGACGTCCGCGATGGGCTCGGGCCCTATCTCGCGGTCTATCTTCTGACCGAGCAGCACTGGGACGAGGCGCGGATCGGCCTCGTGATGTCGATCGCAACCGTTGCCGGCATCGTGGCGCAGACGCCGGCCGGCGCCCTGGTCGATGCGACCCGGGCGAAGCGGCTGGTGATGGTGATTGCTGCGATCATGGTGACGCTGGCCTCGCTGTCGCTGCCGTTGTTTCCGAGCTTCCTCCCCGTCGCGATCTCGCAAGGGATTGCGCAGGCCGCTGCCGTGATGTTTCCGCCCGCGATCGCAGCCGTTTCGCTCGGCATCTTCGGCCATGCCGCCTTCACCCGGCGGATCGGCCGCAACGAGACCTTCAACCACGCCGGCAATGCGGTCGCGGCCGCGCTGGCGGGGGTCTCCGCCTATTGGGTGGGCCCGACTGTCGTCTTCTTCCTCCTTGGCGCGATGGCGATCGCGAGCCTCCTCAGTATCCTCGCGATCCCTGCCCGCGCCATCGATCATGATTTGGCCCGTGGGATGAATGATGCAGACGCCGATGCGCGGCGGGACGCGCCGTCGGGCATCACCGTGCTTCTGACCTGCCGCCCCCTGCTCGTCTTTGCAATCTGCGTACTGCTCTTCCATCTCGCCAACGCGGCCATGTTGCCGCTGGTCGGGCAAAAGCTGGCGCTCCAGGACAAGAACATGGGCACCAGCCTGATGTCGGCCTGCATCGTCGCCGCGCAATTGGTGATGGTGCCGTTCGCGATGTTGGTCGGCGCGAAGGCCGACCGCTGGGGCCACAAGCGCTTCTTTCTCGCCGCGCTGCTGATCCTGCCTGTTCGCGCCGCCCTCTACACGCTCTCGGACAATCCGTTCTGGCTGGTCGGCGTGCAGTTGCTAGACGGCGTCGGCGCGGGCATCTTCGGCGCAATCTTCCCGGTGATCGTCGCCGACCTCATGCGCAACACTGGACGCTTCAACGTCGCGCAAGGCGCGGTCATCACGGCCCAGAGCATCGGTGCCGCAATGTCGACGACGCTGGGAGGCGTCGTGGTGGTCGCTGCAGGCTACAGCGCGGCGTTCATCAGCCTCGGGGCCGTCGCTGCGATCGGTGCCGTCATTTGCATTCTCGCGCTGCCCGAGACACGACATGGCGCCCCTCGCCCACAGGGGAAGACAGCGGCGTCGGCATCGGCTATCGCTGCCGAATGAACCCAACCCGTTTCGAGAACTGACCGTGCCGTCTGACGCCATCTGGGCCTGGAGTATCATCGTCGTCGCGACCGCGTGCGTCATCATCCGCCCCTTTCGCCTGCCGGAGGCGGTCTGGGCCGTGATCGGTGCGGGCGCCCTGGTGCTATCAGGCCTGCTGCCATGGCGGGACGCGCTCACCGGCATCGAAAAAGGCCTCGACGTCTACCTCTTCCTGATCGGCATGATGCTGATTGCAGAGCTGGCGCGGCTCGAGGGCCTGTTCGACTATCTCGCCGCGCTCGCGGTGGAATATGCTGACGGCTCGCCGCAGCGGCTGTTCCTGCTGATCTATCTCGTCGGCACGCTCGTGACCGTGCTGCTCTCCAACGACGCCACCGCGATCGTTCTGACGCCGGCCGTCTATGCCGCGACGCGCGCGGCCGGCGCAAAGCCGCTGCCTTATTTGTTCGTCTGCGCCTTCATCGCCAATGCCGCGAGCTTCGTGCTGCCGATCTCCAATCCCGCCAATCTCGTCGTGTTCGGCGCGCGCATGCCCGAGCTCACCGAATGGCTGCGCCTGTTCGCCCTGCCCTCGGCCGCCTCCATCCTGCTGACCTACATCGTGCTGCGCCTGACCCAGCACCGCGCGCTGAAGGAGGAGACGATTGCGCGCAGCGTGCCGCATCCCAAGCTCGGCCGCGGCGGCAAGCTGACGGCCATCGGCATCGTCGCGATCGGAATCGTGCTGGTCACGGCGTCGGCGCTGGACAAGCAGCTGGGCCTGCCGACCTTCATCTGCGGCGGCGTGACGGCCGCGATCGTGCTGCTGCTCAGCCGGCAATCGCCATGGCCCGTGCTGCGCGGCGTGTCCTGGAGCGTGCTGCCGCTGGTCGGCGGGCTCTTTGTCATGGTGGAAGCACTGATCAGGACCGGCGTGATCGCGCAGCTCAGCGCATTGCTGCATCAGGCGGTGGCTCAATCGGTCCCGCAGGCAGCCTGGAGTGTGGGCATCGCCACCGCCATCGCCACGAACATCGCCAACAACCTTCCCGTCGGCCTCGTCGCCGGCTCGGTTGCCGCCAGCGATCATTTGCCTGGCCCGGTCGTCAGCGCCATCCTGATCGGCGTCGATCTCGGCCCCAACCTGTCAGTGACAGGATCGCTCGCCACCATCCTCTGGCTGGTCGCGCTCCGCCGGGAAAAGATCGAGGTCGGCGCCTGGCCGTTCCTCAAGCTCGGCCTGCTGGTGACGCCGCCCGCCCTCATCGCGGCGCTGGCGGCTGCGATCCGATAAACGCACGCCGTTTGCGGCGTATCAATGCCGCCGCTACCGCCGGAGCTAACCTTCAACTTGTCGCGCGGCCTCACAGGGCGCGGCAAGGAGGTCCATCATGCAGATCCGGTCAAAGGCATTGCCGCAGAGCTTTTCCCTGCGTCGCGCGTTTCAGAGCTTCACTGCGCCGAGCCGGGGCGAGGTGGAAAGGTCCCACCCGCTGCTCCTGGTCACGGCCGTGGTCCTGCTGACCCTGTTCGCGATCGTCGAGATCGACCTGCACAGCGCCCAGCTCCAGGCGATCGGCCTGCTCGGCCATGGCGTCGGGATTGATCCCGTCTTCCTGAGCCCGTAAGCCCCGTCGGGGGACCCGATCGCGGCATGCCGCCGCGACCGGGCCCTACGTCGTCAGTCGTTCTCGTAGCCGTAGACTTCCGGCAGGATGAAGATTGCAGCGAGCAATCCGATCAGGGGGAAGATCGCGACCATCAGCGTTGCATTCGCCTGCCCGATCGCGGCGAACACCGTCGGGAACAGAAAGATCGCCAGGAAGGACGGCAGCTTCACGAACATGTAGGCGAAGCCGCTGGCGGTGCCGCGATATTGCGGCTTGGCGACCATGGTCGGGATGGTCATGCAGTTCGACGCGTCCCAATAATGGCCCCACAACATGGCGGCGGCCGCGAAGGGCAGCAGGATCGTGTTGTCGGTGTAGAGCGCAAAGGCCGCGACCAGCAGCGCGGCCAGCACGATTCCGAACCCCGCGATCGAGATACCGCGGTGGCCGATCTTCGGCGTCAGCAGCGGACCGACCCAGCCCGACAGGGCAGCAAAGGAGAACAGCGCCATCGTCACCAGATTGATGCCGAGCACGCTCGACACGCCGACCATCACGAACAGCACCGGCAGATAGAACGCAAAGGTTGAGAATTCGCTGGCTTGCGCAAAGCAGGCGATCCAGCCGTACACCGTGGCGCGCCAGCGGATCGGATCCTTCCTGAGGTCGGCGAGGAAGGCGCGGGTCGAGACCTTCGGCACCTCGACGTCCCGGTCCGGCAGCATGTCGAGATTGTCGTTGAACATCTCGCGCGCGACCTGCTTGGCCTCGCGGTAGCGTCCCTTCTGCACCAGCCAGACGGCCGTCTCAGGCACGTCGTGGCGCATGAGAAGGATGATCAGCGCCGGCAGCGCTCCGAGACCGAGCGTCACGCGCCACAGCATCTCGTGCTGCATGTCGATCAGCAGGAAGATCACGATGACGCCGATGGTGAGGACTTCGCCGACGGCGAACATGAACTGCCAGCGGTTGCCCATGACCTCGCGCTCGCCCTTGGCCATGGATTCCATGATGTAGGTGTAGCCGGTCGAAATGTCCGAGCCGAGCGGAATGCCGAGCAGGAAGCGGATCACGACCAGCCAGAACACATCCGGCACGAAGGCCTGCGCCAGCGCCAGCACGATGAACATCACCATCGTCACCAGGAACATGACGCGGCGGCCGATCTTGTCGGACAGCCAGCCGCCGAGCAGCGCGCCGATGAGCGCGCCTCCTTGCGTGCCGGCCGCGGCCAGACCGAGCATCAGCGGATCGGGATTGTACTGCTCCTTGATGAAGATCAGCACGAAGGCGATCGAATACAGATCCCAGGCTTCGACCAGGATCGAGGCCATCATCAGCCAGCCGACCTTGTTGCCCTTGGGGCTGTAGTTCGTGATGAGGTAGCGGACCGCGGCTTCGCTCGCGGTCGGTTGTGGCATCGCCATCGTTGACATGTCTGGTCTTCTCCTTGGAACTCTTACGCCCCGAGCAGCGGCTCGATGCTGCAATCGAGCAGGCGCGGGTCGATCCCCACCTCCATGCCCGTGAACATCTCGCCCATGTAGTCGATCAGGGCATCGCTCGCCTGCACGGCTTCCTCGACGCGGCGGTTGGCCACCGCGTTGAGAATCGCGACATGACGATCGATCGTGCCCGACAGGTCGGCCTGCCCCGGCATGAAACGGTGGTGGATGTAGCCGATGCGCCGGTACAGCGTGTGCAGCGGTCGCAGCGTGTGCACCAGGAACGGCTCCCCGGCCGCCTCCAGCACCAGCGCGTCGATGCGGCGATCGATGCTGTTGAATTCGTCGAGCGTCAGGTTGGCGCGACGCTCGCGCAGGAGGCGCTCGATGTGAAGCGCCTGATTGCGATGCGAGAGGCTGGCGCGATCGGCCGCGAGGCGGATCACGAAACGCTCCATGTCGCGGCGCAAGGCCAGCAGCATGCGTTCGCGTGCCAGATCGATCGGCGCGATGTGCAGACCGTGGCGCGGACGGATGATGATGAGCGTGTCGGCGGAGAGACGATTGACGGCGTGGTGCACCGGCGTGCGGCCGAAGCCGGTCATCTCCTGCAGTTCCAGCATGGTCATGAACTGACCGGGCTTGAGCTCGCAATGGACCAGGAGCTCCTCGATCTTCTGATAGGCCAGCTCGAAGAAGTTGAGGCGGTTGCGCCGGGAGGGCCTGCCCTCGCCGTCGTCGTTTCTCACCACCTCGAGCGTACGCTTGCGCCGTGCCATGTCGTCCTCCCGTCAGCCCGTCGCCTCGCGGGGCGGCGCGATTTGTGATATCCTTAAAACATGTTGTGATATATTACAAGCAACGGTAAGACGGTCTCGGCTCTCGCCGGCAATGCGGCGCAGAAATGACAAACAAGGCGGGCGCTATAGACCCGACGGGAGGATTGTTGCCGTGAAGATCATGTCGATCGAGACCCTGCGCACAGAGGAGTTCTCCAACGTCATCTGGGTGCGCGTCCATACCGACACGGGCGTGATCGGGCTTGGCGAGACCTTCTATGGCGCGGGCGCGGTCGAAGCGCAGATCCACGACACCTTTGCCGGCCGGCTGCTCGGCCGCAATCCCCTGCACATCGAAGCGATCCACCGCGACATGCTGAACCTGCCGATGGCGCAGTCGTCCACCGGCGTCGAATATCGCGCGGCCTCTGCGATCGACATCGCGCTATGGGACCTGTTCGGCAAGGTCTGCGGCCAGCCGGTGCACCAGATGCTCGGCGGCCTCTGCCGCGACAAGCAGCGCATCTACAACACTTGCGCCGGCACGCAATATGTCCGCTCCACCAATATCAGCCCGGTCGCGAACTGGAATCTGGGTGCTAACAAGGGGCCTTACGAGGATCTCGACGGCTTCATGAACCGCGCCGATGCGCTTGCCGAAAACCTGCTAGAGAGCGGCATCTCCGCGATGAAGATCTGGCCGTTCGATCCGGCCGCGCAGGAGAACAAGGGCCTCTACATCACGGCGGCCCAGATGAAGCAGGCGATCGAGCCGTTCGAGAAGATCCGCAAAGCCGTCGGCGACAAGATGGAGATCATGGTCGAGCTCCATTCGCTGTGGAATCTGCCGACGGCCAAGCAGATCGCGCGCGCCCTCGAGCCCTACAAGCCGACCTGGTACGAGGATCCGATCCGGATGAACTCGCCGCAGGCGCTGGCCGAATACGCCCGCTCGACCGATGTCTGGGTCTGCGCCAGCGAGACGCTGGGCTCGCGCTTTCCTTACAAGGACATGCTCGACCGCGACGCCATGCATGTGGTGATGGCCGACCTGTGCTGGACCGGTGGCCTCACCGAGGGACGCAAGATCGCGGCGATGGCCGAGACCTATCACCGTCCCTTCGCGCCGCACGATTGCATCGGACCGATCGGCTTCATCGCCGCCATCCACATGTCGTTCAGCCAGCCGAACACGCTGATCCAGGAATCGGTGCGCGCCTTCTACAATGGCTGGTACAACGAGCTCGTCACCACGATGCCCGTGATCAAGGACGGCTACGTCTTCCCGATGGAGGGCCCCGGCCTCGGCGTCGACCTTCTGCCCGCCGTATTCGACCGCTCCGATCTGAGCGTGCGCCGCTCCAACGTTTAAGGATTCTCGAGATGAGCACGTCCCTCTTCGACCTCTCCGGCCGCACCGCGCTCGTGACCGGCTCCTCCCGCGGGCTCGGCCGCGCCATTGCCGAGGGCATGGCGAAGGCCGGGGCCAGGATCATCGTCAACGGCGTCGACCCCAAGCGAGTCGAGCAGGCGGTCGCCGAGTTTCGTGCCGCCGGGCATCAGGCCGAAGGCGCCGCCTTCAACGTCACCGACGAGCCCGCGATCGTCGCCGCCTTCAACGATTTCGACAGACAAGGGATTGCCGTCGACATCGTCGTCAACAATGCCGGCATCCAGCACCGCAAGCCGCTGGTGGAGTTCACCACCGACGAATGGCGCAAGGTGATCGAGACCAACCTCACCAGCGCCTTCGTGATCGGCCGCGAGGCAGCCAAGCGCATGATCCCGCGCAAGCACGGCAAGATCATCAACATCGGCTCGCTCGGCAGCGAACTCGCCCGCCCGACCATCGCGCCTTACACCGCGGCCAAGGGCGGCATCAAGAACCTGACCCGCTCGATGGCGGTGGAATGGGCCCAGCACGGCATCCAGGCCAACGCGATAGGCCCCGGCTACATGCTGACCGACATGAACGAGGCGCTGGTCAACAACACCGATTTCAACACCTGGCTGATGGGCCGTATCCCGTCGAAGCGCTGGGGCAAGCCGGACGAGCTGGTGGGCGCCGCGATTTTCCTCGCCTCGGACGCCTCCACCTACGTCAACGGCCAGATCATCTATGTCGATGGCGGCATGATCGCCGCGATGTAACCCGCGAAACAGGGAACGAGACCATGCGCGCCGTCGTCATTCACGCCCCGAAAGACCTGCGGATCGACAACTATCCGGATGCCACGCCTGGCCCGGGCGAAGTCCGGGTCAAGATCTCGAACGGCGGCATCTGCGGCTCCGACCTGCACTACTACCATCACGGCGGGTTCGGCGTCGTGCGCATCCAGCAGCCGATGGCGCTAGGCCATGAGATCGCCGGCGTGGTGGCCGCCGTCGGTGACGGCGTCACCGGCGTGGCGGCAGGCACACGCGTTGCGGTCAATCCGAGCAAGCCGTGCGGCCGGTGCCTGCATTGTCAGGAAGGCATGCGCAACCAGTGCCTCGACATGCGCTTTCTCGGCAGCGCGATGCGCTTCCCCCACGTGCAAGGCGGTTTCCGTGAATTCATCACGGTGGATGCCAGTCAGGCCGTGCCGATCGCGGACAAGCTCTCGCTGGCGGAAGCCGCGGTCGCCGAACCGCTGGCGGTGTGCCTACATGCCGGCAAGCAGGCCGGTCCCCTGCTCGGCAAGCGCGTGCTGATCACCGGCTGCGGCCCGATCGGCGCGCTGATGATCCTGGTCTCACGTTTCGGTGGCGCCGCCGAGATCGTGGTGACGGATGTCGCCGAGGCGCCGCTCGCGGTCGCCAAGAAGCTCGGTGCCAGTCGCGCCATCAACGTCGCAGCGAATCCCACGGCGCTCGATCCCTGGCGTGCCGGCAAGGGCGTGTTCGACACGCTGTTCGAAGCTTCCGGCAATCAGGCTGCACTCCGCACCGCACTCGACGTCTTGCGGCCGGGCGCGACGCTGGTGCAGCTCGGCCTCGGCGGTGAGATGACGCTTCCGATCAACTCCATCGTCGCCAAGGAACTGCAGCTCCACGGCACCTTCCGCTTCGATCCCGAGTTCGAGCTCGCGGTGCGGCTGATGGGCGAAGGCCTGATCGACGTCAAGCCGCTGATCACGGCGACCATGCCGTTCGAGAATGCGGTCGCCGCCTTCGAGCTCGCCAGCGACCGCTCGCAATCGATGAAGGTGCAGCTTACCTTCTGAGCATGATCCGGAAGTGTACAGCGGTTTTCCGAAAGGATCATGCTCGAACAAGAGATCTAAAGAGCGATGAATCTCATCGCTCTTTGGCTTTTTCGGCGGCTTGCTGGCTCTCGATCAGCCGATCACTGACCAGCCGCACGGCGCCCCGCTTCCACGAATAGTCGGCGCCCAGGCGCAGACCGCTGTCGCCACGCGCCAGCACCGCGCCGGTGCCGGCGTCGCGCACCAGGAACCCGAGCGTGTATTCGGTACGGCTGACCCGCCGCACCACGCCGATCAACGATTGATCGGCCCCCAGCTTTTGCGCAATCGCCGCCTCGCAACCGCCGCAGTCGTGCAAAGCGCCCGCCTTCGCCGCCTCGCTGCTCGCGCTGCCGACGTCGACAATACGGTAGCGGCCGGACTGGCCGAGGACGTCGCGCACGCCGGTCGTCGCCTCGGCCAGGTACGAGGCGTCTGAAGCGGCCAAGGTGCCTCCCGAAGCGGCGGTCATGTCCTCGAGCTCGAAATCGAACACGGCAAGCGCGACCGGCGCTTGTGCGCCGAGCGCACCCATGATCTCGCGGGACAGGAACATCTCGGCGCGCTCCCATGCTTCGTCACTGTCGCCGCGGAAGGAGTACAGCTTGTCCATCACGAGCTTCTTGGCGCCGACGTCGATCACGGCGACCTTTGCCCATTGCACCAGCGTGCTCGTCTTCTGGATCCCGCCGATGATCTTGAATGCCGCGCCGTCCTGGGTGGACGGCACCAGCCGATAGCGCCCGCCATCGCCGATGTCCCGTCTGAGCGCGGCCATGAACGCTGCCAGCCGCCGATCGTGAGCGGCGGTCTGGTTGGTCGGCTCGCCCGACGTATCGGTATAGCTGAAATCATCCATGGCAACGCCAATGGCGGCCCCGGCGTGGACGGGCGCGTGAGCCAGGACAAAGACGAGAAAAGCAGAGAGAAACAGGCCGGAGCGGTGCATGAATGGGCCTCATGGGGTGAGCGGCGCTGCAAATCTGAACGGGTCGCTCGAGGCCATGCAGCCGTCGCTGTCCCGACGAATGCCGGGAAAATTTCACGAGTTTGCATTGCGGTAAGGCAGGAATGCTTCCCGCCGCCCGCGTTCTGCCGTTTAATGCCGGGCAACGAGCCCGCTTCGCACCAGGTGCCCTCGATGTGGAAACGCCCGAGATTCGATCTCAAGGTCCGTCTGACGCTGCGCGTGGCCGCCATCACGGCCGCCTGCTTCGCCGCGATCTCCGCCTATTTCCTGATCGCCGCCGACCGCGCGGTGCACGCGCGCATCGACGGCATCGCCGCGATCGTGGCGAAGTCGCTGGAGCTGCAACAGGGCAAGATGCAGTGGGTGGCGGGACCGCGCGACTTTCCCAACCTCGACCCCGTCGCCGCCTATGTGATGACGCCCGGCCTCTGCCTGGCATTCCGCGGCGCGAGCGGCGAGATGCTGCAGCGGTTCTGCAGCGGTGCGCCTGCTCCGGCCAGCCCGCCGCCACAGGCCTTCGCGGCCTTCTATCGCAGCCTGTTCGATCCCGGCCGCGAAGCGGCACGGCCCGTGATCGTGCGCGGAGCCAAGCTCGGCGAGACCGTGGTGTCGGTCGATCCGGCCGTGCAAACGGCGGAGGCGTGGCACGAGGCCGGCCGCCTGATGATTGCGTTTGCGATCGCGCTGCCGCTGCTGTGCTTGCTGGTCTACGCCGCGCTGGCGCGCGCGCTGCGCCCGACCCGCCTGATCTGTACCGGCCTCGAGCGGATCGCGGCCAACGACCTCACGGCGCGGCTGCCGCCGTTCGATCTCGCCGAACTCTCCGCGATCCGCGACGGCTTCAACCATCTCGCCGAAAGCCTCGACAACGCGCTTGCCGAACGCAGCGAGCTGACGCGGAAGCTGATCGCGCTGCAGGACGACGAGCGCCGCCATCTCGCCCGCGAGCTACACGACGAGTTTGGTCAGTCGCTGGCCGCCATCCGCGCGCTGGCCTCGTCCGCCCGCCAGACCGCCGCGCAGGATTGCCCCGCTTTGCTCGGCGAATGCGACGGGATCGCGCGGACTGCGACCGGCATGATGGAGACGCTGCGTGGCGCGCTGTTCCGGCTCCGCCCGCCCGACGTCGAGGAACTTGGCCTCGTCGCGAGTCTGGAAGGTCTCGTCGCGGGTTGGAACGGACGCAGCCGCGGCGAGACGCGCTTCACGATCGATTTCGACGGCGCGTTCGAGACCCTGCCCGCCGCGATCAGCGCCAACCTCTACCGCATCGTGCAGGAGGCGCTTACCAACGCCGCCAAGCATGCCGGCGCCACCAAGGTCGGCCTGCATCTGACGATGGCCGCAGACGAGATCGCGCTGGCCATCGACGACGACGGCCGGCCAAGTGATGCGGCAGTCAAATCCGGCATGGGCCTGCTCGGCATGCGCGAGCGTGTTGCCGCCCTGCGCGGCCGGATGAACTTCGAAGTTGGCCCCAACGGCGGCTCGGCGCTGCGCGTCGCCATTCCGCTCGCCGCCGCCGACCGGCAGGCGCTGGAGCATGCGGCATGAGCGCGGCCGATGCATCCATCCTGCTGGTCGACGACCATTCCGTTGTCCGCGAAGGCTATCGCTCCGTGCTCCAGAAGCAGCCGGGCCTGCGCGTCATCGCGGAAGCGGCCGACGGCGCGGAAGCCTACCGTCTGTACAAATCCGAGGCGCCCGATCTCGTCATCATGGACCTCAGCATGCCCGGCATCGGCGGCATCGAGGCCGTCAGGCGGATCAGGCAGTGGGACAAGGGCGCAAGGATCCTCATCTTCACCATGCACCAGAACGCGGGCTTCGCCGTGCAGGCGATCCGCGCCGGCGCCAGGGGTTACGTCACCAAGACCAGCCCGCCCGAAACGCTGGTGCGCGCGGTGATGGACGTGCTCGCCGGCAAGATCGCGATCAGTCCCGACATCGACCACGAGCTGGCGCTGAGCCGGCTCGGCGGCGAAAGCTCGGCCGCCGACGTCCTTACCGCACGCGAGTTCGAGGTGCTGCGCCTGTTGCTCGCGGAGAAGACGACCGACGAAATCGCCGAGACGCTGCATGTCAGCCCGAAGACGGTGGCGAACCTGCATTCCCTGATCAAGGACAAGCTCGGCGTCGGCTCCGACATCGAGCTGGTCCGCCTCGCGCTGCGCCAGGGACTGCTGACCGAGCTCGATCTCGGCGAGGCGTGAGCGTTCTCCCGCCAGCGTATCACTCGCGCGCAACCACCTGGTCCAGCCACGCGCAGTTGAGCGGCGGCACGCGCGGATCGGCTACGCGGACGCCGCGCGCGGCCGCATCCAGCCGCATGTCGCGCAGGCGCTTGCGCTGCTCTTCCGGCATGTGCAATCGCTCGTGACCCCACAGCGACGGGCCGTCGAACGTCTCGTGCGGTTGCCAGGTCTCGGGATCAATCACGCGCGCGCCCCAGCCATATTCGATGAAGAAGCCGGAGGGCGTGTTCACGTAGAACGAGGTCATGTGGTCGTTGGTGTGCCGGCCCAGCGTGTAGGCGATACGGCCCTCGTCCAGCTGCGCGAGGTCGTAGCCTTGACCGACATCGTCGAGGCTACCGAGCTCGACCATGAAATGATGCAGCGCCTTCCGCCCCGAGCCGACCATCGCGAAGCTGTGGTGGCGGCCGTTGACGTGAAAAAAGTACAGCCCGTAGGGCTTCAGTCCGAAATCCGAGACGTGGAAGCCGAGCACGTCGCGGTAGAACGGCAAGAGCGGCTCGACATCCTCCACATTGAGCACGACATGCCCCATGCCCAGCGCACCGGTGCGGAAGCCCGAGATAGGCCGGCCCGGCTTGAAGGGCTCGGCCGCAATCTCAGGCTCGCAGAACGCCTCGAGCCGATTGCCCGCTGGATCGGCGAACGAAATCAGCCCGGTCACATGCCGCTCGTCGGCGAGCGCACGTGATCCAGGCGTCACCTTCACGCCGTGGCCTTCCAGCCGCGCGGCCAGGCGGTCGAGCTCTGCGCTTGACGGAACCTCCCAGCCCATCACCGCAAGACCGGCGTCGCTGCTGCCGTCCACGATCAGCCGCTGCTTGCGATCGTCCATCCGGAACGCGCGCATCTTGCCCCCGCGATCGACCTGCTGCATGCCGAGCAGTCCCGTCGCCATCCGGCCCCATTGGTCGAGCTGCGATGAATTGATCCCGATATAGCCGAGCGCGGTGATTTCCATTGAAGTCCTCCCGAAGGCATCGCGTATGCCGCAATACGGCGAACTTGATACCGACTGCGCACGATCCTACGGTGCGTTCCGCAATCGCTTCGCGTTCGCAACGATAATCGCTGGACCGTGCGCCACAAGGGAGGAAATGCGAAGTGTCCAAGGAGCGGACGGGGACGGGAGCGCCGCGTCAATCGGAAGGCGTCCGCGCCTTCAAGCGCGGGCTTGATGTGCTGCGAGAGGTCAACCGCTCCGGCGGCATCCGCGCCGGCGACGTCGCCCGCGCGCTCGACCTGCCACGTCCCACCGTCTACCGCCTGCTCGAAACCCTGGAAGAACTCGGCTACATCGCCCGCAGCGCAAGCGACGACCGTTTTCGCGTCACCCGGCGCGCGCTGAGCCTCGGCGACGGCTACGATCCCGGCGTCGTGATCTGCCAGGCGACGGCGCCCTATCTCGCCGAGCTCAGCAAGACCCTGGTCTGGCCGGTCGATCTCTCGACCTACGAGAACGCGGCGATGATCGTCCAAGAGACCACCCACGCGCGGAGCCCGCTCTCGATCGACCGCAGCATGATCGGCAAGCGCCTGCCGATGCTGCGCACCTCCGCCGGCCGCGCCTATCTCGCCGCCTGCCCCGCCCATGAGCGCGAACTGATCCTCAATCACCTGCGCCGCATCGACGAGGCCGACGACCGCCCCTTTCTCGACGAAGCCCGCCTCGACCGCATGATCGCCGAGACGCAAGCCCGGGGCTACGCGGTTCGCAGCGAGGGCGAATACAATCCGAAAACGGCTTCGATCGCCGTGCCCATCGTGCGCAACGATGCCGTGTTCGGCTGCATCTCCATCATCTGGATTCGCTCGGCCCTGGGGATCGACGAGGCGATTGCGCAGTTTGCAGTGCAGCTTCAGGAGACGGCCGCAGCCATTCCCGTCGAGGTCTAGGCCGATCCGTCCGCTGGGCGGACACTTGGCGCGACGGCGTTGAACGGACGGCCTGGCTTGGGGAAGAGATACCCCCATGCAAGATAAATCCGCCCCCGAGGAGTTTGATGTCGTGATCGTCGGCCGCGGCCCGGTCGGCGCCACGCTCGCCAACCTGCTCGGCCTGTGCGGCCTTCGCACGCTGGTGCTGGAGCGCGAGGCGCGGACCTATCATTTGCCACGGGCGGTGCATTTCGACGACGAATGCATGCGCGTATTCCAGACAATCGGCCTCGCCGACGCGATCTCGCCGCTCGTCATCCTCAGCCCAGGCATGCTCTTTCTCGATGCCAACGGCAAGATGCTGCTGGACTGGTCGCGTCCGCAGACTTTGACGCCAATGGGCTGGCATCTCAGCTACCGCTTCCACCAGCCGGATCTGGAGGACGTCCTGATCGGCGGCCTCGCCCGCTTTCCCCACGTCTCATTGCAGAACCGGTGCGACGTCTTCGCGCTCGACCAGGACGAGAATGGCGTGCGCGTCCGCTACGAAGACCTCTCCAACGGCAAGCTCCGCGAGGTTCGCGCCGGCTATGTCGTCGGCTGCGACGGCGCCCGCTCGCTGGTCCGCCGGTTCATCGGTTCCGGCATGGACGATCTCGGCTTCCACGAACGCTGGCTGGTGATCGACGTCCTGCTCAAGCGCGCGCGCGACGATCTCGGCGACTACAGTCTCCAGCATTGCGATTCCAGCCGGCCGGCGACCTATGTGCGCGGCACCGGGACGCGGCGGCGCTGGGAGATCACGGTTCTCCCGGACGAGGATTCCCAGGAGATCGCGCAACCGGCAAAGGTCTGGGAGCTGCTGTCGCGCTGGATCACGCCCGACGATGCCGAGCTCGAACGCGCCGCGGTCTACACGTTTCATTCGGTGATCGCACAGCAATGGCGGAATGGACGATTGCTGCTCGCGGGCGACTCCGCACACCAGACTCCGCCCTTCCTGGGCCAGGGCATGTGCGCGGGCATCCGCGATGCCGCGAATCTCTCCTGGAAGCTCGGCGCCATCATCCGGGGCGGCGCCCCGCCCGATCTGCTCGACACGTACCAGAGTGAACGTCAGCCGCATGTGCGCGAATTCATCGAGCTCGCCATCCGTCTCGGCGGCGTCATCAACACCAAGGCGATCGAAGCGGGCCTTGCCGCCGGCGAGGCCAGAGAGAACGCGCCGGTCAAGCTCGAGGTGAAGAAGCCCCTGCTGGGCCCCGGGCTCGCGCTCGGCACGTCGCCCCTGGCCGGACAACTCGCGCCGCAATTCGCGTTGACGGACGGCGGCCGCAGCGACGACCGGGTCGGCTACAGCCACGCGCTCCTCGTCGAGAGTGCGGCCATGCTCTCGTCGCCTCTCGCTCTTTCACGGGCAGGGATCAAGATCCTGACCAACGATGACGCGGAAGCCATCGGCGACTGGCTGCGCAAGCACGGCATCACCGCCGCGCTGGTTCGCCCCGACCGCTACGTGCGCGGCACTGCCCGTAACGGGACCGAACTCGACCAGCTCATCGCCGCCATCATGCCTCCAACCCAGGTGCCGTCCGCGGCCTGACCGAACAATTCTCAGGGATATATCTCATGAAGCTGCTTTCTTTCATCGCCGACGGCCGCGCCTCTTTCGGCGCCGTCAAGGACAACGGCGTCGTCGATCTCGGCGCGCGCATGGCGCCCTGCACGACGCTGCGGCAATTGCTCGAAGCCGGTCGCCTCGCCGAAGCGGCGAAGCTGGCCGCATCCACTGCGCCCGATCATCCGCTCGACAAGATCGTCTTCGCCCCCGTGATTCCCGATCCCGGCAAGATCATCTGCGTCGGCCTCAACTATCGGGACCACGTGGCTGAAACCGGCCGCACCGTCACCGAGAAGCCGGCGCTGTTCGTGCGCTTTCCCTGCAGCCAGGTCGGCCATCTCCAGCCGATCGTGAAGCCCAGGGTAAGCGACGATTTCGACTATGAGGGCGAGCTCGCGCTGGTCATCGGCAAGCAAGGCCGGCACATCCCGGCGAGCCGCGCGCTCGACCACATCGCCGGCTATTCCTGCTACAATGAAGGCAGCATCCGCGACTGGCAGCGGCACACCAGCCAGTTCCTGTCCGGCAAGACCTTTGCCGAAAGCGGGAGCTTCGGCCCGTGGCTGGTGACGACGGACGAAATTCCAGATCCGTCAAAGCTCGCCTTGCAGACGCGCCTGAACGGCGCCGTCGTGCAGGACACCACGACCGACCTCCTGATCACCGCCATCCCCGAGTTGATCGCCTACATCTCCACGATCTGCCCGCTGGTCCCCGGCGACGTCGTCGTGACGGGCACGCCGGGCGGGGTCGGCGCCAAGCGCACTCCGCCACTGTGGATGCGCCCGGGCGACACCGTCGAGGTCGAGATCTCCGGCATCGGAACCTTGCGCAACACGGTCATCGCCGAACCGGCCTGACCACGTCTTCGCACAATCAAAATGACAAAACCGGGAAACGCCATGGCCAACATCCGCACGACGTCCGCCACCATCCTGCTGGTCACGCTGGCGCTCGCAGGACCGCCTGCGCGCGCCGAGATCAAGAGCGACTTGATCCGCATCGGCGTGCTCACCGACATGAACGGCGTGTTCGCCACCGCCATGGGGCCGGGCTCGGTCGAGGCGGCGCGGATGGCCGCGGAGGAGTTTGGCGGCAAGATCAACGGTAAGCCGATCGAGATCCTGCAGGCCGATCACCAGAACAAGCCGGATCTTGCGGCATCGCTGGCCCGCAAATGGTTCAGCGACGGCGTCCAGGCAATCGCCGACGGCGGCAGCTCCGGCGCCGCCCTCGCGGTGCAGGAGCTCGTCCGCGGCAACGGAAAAATCTTCCTCGTCTCCGGCGCCGGCGCCAATCAGCTCACCGACGAGGCCTGCGCGCCGACCAGCGTGCAATGGACCCAGGACGCCTATTCCACCGCGACCGCCGTGGTCTCCGGCATCATGCAGACCAGCAAGGAGCCATGGTTCTTCATCACCGGCGACTACGCCTTCGGCCATTCGATTGAGGCGACGGCACGAGCCCGCATCGGCGAACTCGGCGGCAAGGTCGCCGGCGGCGTCAAGGCGCAGCTCGGCACGCCCGATTTCAGCTCGTTCCTGCTGCAGGCCCAGTCCTCGGGCGCGAAGATCCTCGCCATCAACGTGGCCGGCGACAACGCCACCGCGATCAAGCAGGCCGAGGAATTCGGTCTCGCTGATCAGGGTATCAAGATCGTGCCGATGTCGTTTCAGAACGTCGACATTGAAGCGGTCGGGCTGAAGGCAACCAGGGGCGACCTCATCCTCACCTCGTTCTTCGAGGACGTCTCGCCGGCAGCCCGGAAGTTCTCCGACGCCTTCTATGCGCGGCGGAAGGCGATGCCGTCGCAGATCCAGGCCGGCGTCTATTCCGCCGTGCGCCACTATCTGCAGGCGATCAAGGACACAGATTCCGACGACAGCGCGACCGTAATGGCCAAGATGAAGGCGACCCCCGTGTCGGATGCGTACACGCCCAACGGCCGCATCCGCGAAGACCAGCGCATGGTGCACGATCTCTATTTGGTTCAGGTCAAGACGCCCCAGGAGTCCCGGGGGCCGTGGGATTTCGTCAAGCTGGTCGCGACCATCCCGCCCGATCAGGCCTTCCGTCCGCTCGACCGCAGCAAGTGCAGCCTGGTGGGCAAGTAGAGCGGATTCAAGCGAAGTGCCCGCAATTTCGCGCCAGGAACGCGCGTCAAACCGTGAATCCCGAGCACTGCTCCAATTCCATCGGAATGGTGCTCCAGCCCTCAGGCCAGATAGCGCGCCAGATAGCCTTCCATCGCGTAGAGCGCGCAGAGCGCGAGGCTCGACCACACCGCGGCGCTGAAATACAGGAACATCCAGGTCAGCTCGCCCTTCCAATGCGCGATGTCGTGGGTCACCACCCAGCGCGTCGAGACATCGTGCAGGCCTTCGAGGAAGCCGAGAAACCTGTTGCCCTCGGCGTGCCCTGCCCGCCAGCGGCTGAAATACATCGGCACGTCGACGGTGATGAGGAAGGCCAGGAAGCAGGCAATGCCGACGATGCCGGACATCAGCGCCCAGCGCACGGGGCCCTGGAATTCCGGCATCAGGCGGCACAGCGCGATGCCGGCCAGGAAGAAGGTCACCGCCCAGAGCGAGTTCTCGATCGCGTTGTAGAGGAAGTTGGTCGTCACCACTGCATACCAGGAGAAGCACTCCGCGATGATGATGATCGGCACGATCACGAGCGCGATGTTCACCGCGGTCTCCGCACCGGTCATCTTGCCGAGCTGATGCAGGATGATGGCCCATTGCGCGACGAAGCAGAGCTCGGCCACGGTCGCGACCGTTCGGCCGACGACGACGCTCGACAGCCAGGTGTCGAACAGGCAGATGCGCTGCACGTCGGCGCGCGGCAGGACCGAGCGAAACGCGCAGCCGAACACATAACCGGCGCACAACAGGAACATTAGCCCGATGTCCGAGCCGCCACCGAGGCTGCCCGAAGGCGTGGGGTAGAACTCGCGGTACAGCATGAACCAGACGAGGATGTTGGCGCCGCTCACAAGCGTGAGGGATCCCCACCACCACGCGAGGGGATTCGACCGCTGCTGCCACTGCAACATGAACTGCTCCAAGAATTATCGATCTGACATGCCGACGTAATAATCCTGTCACAGGAGGGCATGCAATCACGACAAAAATCTGTGTGTTTGGTGGGTCGAGCGCGCGCTTCAGCGAAACCCCGGCGCAACCGTACCGTCCACATAGCGGACATTTTTTGCCGCAACGGCGAATTAATTGGACATCCCAAATTCGTTCGTCCGATAGTTAGGAATGCCTCGGACAGATTCCGCCAAACCTCGACATCCGCTCTCCTCCGCCGCCGCAGTGCTGGCGGAGAGTGTCGACGACGCCGCCTTCGCGACGACGCTGGCGAAGGGGCTCGTCGTGCTCGAGGCGTTCAGGGCCGGCAGCACGCTGCTGGGCAACATGGAGCTGTCGACGCTCACCGGAATTCCGCGGCCGACGGTCGCGCGGCTGACCCACACGCTGGCCGAACTCGGCTACCTCCGCTACGACGCCGAACGCGCCAAGTACCGCGTCGGTGCGCGGGCGCTGCGGATCGCGCATCCCCTGCTTGCCGGGATGCAATTCCGCCAAATGGCGCGGCCGATGATGCAGGAGCTCGCGCTCAGCGTCCGCGGCACGGTTTCGATCGGTCTGCTCGACGCCACCTCGATGATCTATGTCGAGACCGCGCGCTCCGGTGATGTCGGGCCGCACGCGCCCGACATCGGCATGCCGATTCCCGTGGTGATGACCGCGATGGGACGCGCCGCGGCGGCGACCCTGCCGTCGGCCGATGCGGAGCGGCTCGAACGGAACATCGCCTCGGAAGACGCCGAGCTGTGGTCTGCTTTTCGTGACAAGTATCGCGCCGGGATCACGCAATGCAAAAGCCGCGGCTTCTGCACCTGCTGGGGCGAATACATGGCCTCGATCCATGCCGTCGCCGCGCCGTTGTTTCACGCCGGCGAATCGAAGCAGTCGTTCTCGATCAATTGCGGCATCCCCGCGTTCCGGTTGCAGCCGGGGCAGCTCGAGGGCGAGATCGGACCGCGCATCGCGGCGCTCGCCGACAGCATCCGCGCCATCGTCGGGCAGGCAGAGCTCACGCCGCCCCGCAAAACCAAGAAAATCACAAGCGCCGGGACGTGACATGGCTGGACCGCTCGAGGGACTGAAGGTTCTCGACATCGCGACGATCATCGCAGCGCCCTTTGCCGCAACCCTGCTGGCCGACTACGGCGCCGAGGTGCTCAAGATCGAAATGCCCGGGCATGGCGACGGCGTGCGGGCGTTTCCGCCGTTCAAGGACGGCAAGCCGCTGTGGTGGAAGGCGGCCAACCGCAACAAGAAGTTTGCCACGCTCGATCTGCGCACACCGGACGGTCTTGCGCTGTTCAAGCAGCTCGTTTCCCGCTTCGACGTGCTGATCGAGAATTTCCGTCCGGGGACGCTCGATCGATGGGGCCTGTCGAAGGAGGTGCTGTGGTCGATCCAGCCGCGCCTCGTGATCCTGCGCGCCACCGCCTTCGGGCAGGATGGCCCTTATCGCGAGCGGCCTGGCTTTGCCCGCATCTTCGAGGCCATGGGCGGGCTCACCTATATCACGGGGGAGAGCGACGGCGAGCCGACCCATCCGGGATACCCGATCGGGGACTCGATCGGCGGTCTGTTCGGTGCCGTCGGCGTGCTCGCGGCGCTCTGGAAACGGGCGCACGACCCCGATGCGCCCGGCGAGGAGATCGATCTTTCGCTGACCGAAGCCACCTTCCGCCTGCTCGACGTCCTCGCCATCGAGCACGATCAGCTCGGCGCCATCCGCAGCCGGATCGGCAACGCCAACGGCTATTCGGCGCCGGCCGCCGTGTTTCGCACCAGCGACGATCACTGGGTGACGCTGGCGGGTTCGACCAACGCCCTCTTTGCGGCGAACTGCCGGGCGATCGAGCGGCCCGACCTGATCGACGATCCGCGCTTCGCCACCAACGACCGGCGCGTCAAACATGCCGCCGAGCTCAACGACATCTTCGCCGGCTGGTGTGCCGCGCATCCCCTCGACGAGGTGCTCGCGAGATTCAACGCCGCGCAGGGAACGCTCGCCCCGATCTATTCGATCGACCAGATCGCGGACGACCCGCAAATGAAGGCGCGCGAAGTCATCACGCGCGTCCCTGACCGCGATTTCGGCACGGTCGCCATGACCAACGTCGTTCCGCGCTTCACCGTCGATCCCACGCGAATGCGTCACGCAGCCGGCGACATCGGGCAGGACAATCGCGAAGTCTATTGCGACTGGCTCGGCCTTTCGGAGGACGAGATCGAACGGCTCACCCAGCGAAAGGTGATCTGAACGTCGCGGCAAGACCAACAAGAACACCAACAATAAAAAGGGGAGGAAGAAGACAGTGACATCGCTCACACGCCGAGCCCTGCTGGGCACCATCGCAGGCAGCCTGGTCGCCGGCCCCGGCCTGACGGCACGGGCCGAGGATGCCTGGCCCTCGCGGATGGTGCGGCTGATCTCGCCCTACGGGCCCGGCGGCTCCAACGACATCTCGCTGCGCCTGCTCGCCGAAGAGTTCGGCCGCAGCCTGCGTCAGCAATTCATCGTCGAGAACAAGCCGGGTGCCGGCACCCGCATCGCCAATGACATGGTCGCGCATGCGCCGGGCGACGGCTACACCATTCTCTACGTCGCGGCTCCCTACGCCACCGCCGAGGCGCTGTTCGGCAAGCTGACCTATGACCGCAAGGATCTGCAGCCGGTGGCCATGGTCGTGGTCGCGCCGCTGTTTCTCATCATCAGCGCCGACGCTCCGTTCAAGACGCTTCCCGAGCTGATCGCCTATGGCAAGTCAAAACCCGATGGGCTGACCTTCGCCTCGCCCGGCGCCGGCTCACAGCCGCACCTTGCCGGCGAGCTCCTGTTTCGCGACGCCGGTGTCAAGGGTCTCAACATCCCCTTCCGCGGCGATGCCGCCTCCTACACCGAGCTGCTCGCCGGCCGCGTCGATGCCACGCTGACGGCGCTGCCGACTGCCCTGCCCTATATCCAGAGCGGCAAGTTCATCGTGCTCGGCGTCGCCTCGCCCGAGCGCAGCGCACTCTATCCGCAGGCGCCAACCTTGCGCGAGCAGGGCTTTCCCAACGTTGCTGCTGCCGGCTGGTACGGCTTCATGGCGCCCTCGACGACGCCGCGCGCGATCGTCGACAAGCTCCAGGCCGAAGTTCTGCGCGCGCTGGCAGAACCTGCGATCAAGGACAAGCTGACCGCTCAGGGCCTCGAAGTGCGCGCCGGCAATGCGACCGAGTTCGGCCGGTTCATCGACGCCGAGACGCAGAAATGGGCCAAGCTGATCCGCGACGCCGGTCTCAAGGGCGAATAGCAATCGGGAGGGACCGGACATGACAAGCGTCATTCTCAAACACATCGCGGCCTTCGCCCTGCTTCTCGGGCTGTCGAGCGCCGCGGCGCAGGCGCAGAAGAAATACGATCCCGGCGCTTCCGACACCGCGATCAAAGTCGGTCAGACCGTGCCGCTCAGCGGCCCGGCCTCGGCCTACGCCGTGATTGGCAAGACTCAGGCCGCCTATATGAAGATGATCAACGATCAGGGCGGGGTGAACGGCCGCAAGGTCGAATTGATCCAGTATGACGATGCCTACTCGCCGCCGAAAACCGTGGAGCAGACCCGCAGGCTGGTCGAAAGCGACGAGGTGCTGCTGACTTTCCAGATCATCGGCACCGCGCCGAACGTCGCCGTTCAGAAATATCTCAACGCCAAGAAGATCCCGCAGCTGTTTGCCGCGACCGGAGCGGCGCGCTTCACCGATCCCAAGAACTTTCCCTGGACCATGGGCTTCAATCCCTCATACCTCGTGGAGGGCCGCATCTACGCGCAGTACCTGCTGAAGAACCGCCCCAACGCGAAAATTGGCGTGCTCTACCAGAACGACGACCTCGGCAAGGATTATCTCGCCGGCCTCAAGGCCGGCCTCGGCGAGAAGGCCGCGAATATGGTCGTGGCCGAGACGTCCTACGAGATCACCGAACCGACGATCGACTCGCAGATCCTGCGGCTCAGGGATGCCGGCGCCGACGTGCTGTTCAGCGCCACGACCCCTAAACAGGCGGCCCAGGCGATCAAGAAGGTCGCGGAGATCGGCTGGAAGCCGCTGCACATCATCGACATCAACGCCTCCTCGCTCAGCGCCGTGCTGAAGCCGGCGGGCCTGGACAATTCCAAGGGCGTCGTCAGCGTCGGTTACGTCAAGGATGCCGCCGATCCCGAATGGAAGGACGATCCCGGCATGAAGCGCTACCTCGCCTTCATGGCCAAGTACTATCCCGAGGGCGACAAGGATTCGAACCTGAACGTCTACGGTTACATCACCGCGCAGTTGCTCATTCAGGTGCTGAAGCAATGCGGCGACGACCTCACCCGCGACAACGTGATGCGGCAGGCGGCCAACCTCAGGAACGTCGAACTCGACCTGACGCTGCCGGGCATCTCGGTCTCGACGTCGCCGACCGATTATCGCGTCAACAAGCAGTTCCAGATGGTGCAGTTCGACGGCCAGCGCTGGCAGAAACTCGGCGACATCGTGACAGACGAGGCCAGGGAGTGAGGCGCGCGAATGCGGTCCCGGCTTGTCCTCAGCCGGGACCGCTTTGTCCTCAACGCTTCATGCCCGCCACATAGGCTGCAAGCTTGTCCAGCGTCTGGTAGCCGTATTCGACGGCGCCGAAGCCGATCATGCCGTCGCGCTGCTCGGAGCTCGAGGCCAGCTGACGCATCATCAGCACGGTCTTGCCATTGCTCTGCTCGGCAAAGGTGACGGTGAAGCGGAACATGCCGGGGTCATCGTCCTGGTCGAGGCCGTGATCCATCTCCATCAGCGACGGCCGCTCGATGCGGCGGAAGCGCATGCGGTTCGGATAGACCGTGCCGTCGGGGCCGATCATGTTGAAGCGCCAGACGCCGCCGACCCGCACGTCGATCTCGAAGGTCTCGACCTTGAAACCCTTCGGCCCGAACCATTGCGGCAGATGCTTCGGGTCGGACCAGGCCTCGAACACCAGATCGCGCGGCGCGTCGATCACGCGGGACATCACGATCTCGCGGTCGAGGGACCATTGCGACAGAGCGGGATTGGCAGAATTCGTCATCACTCAGAACCTTTCTTCCTGGTTGCTCGGGACGGCCGCTTGGCGGCCGCCCTCTCCTTCTCTTTCTTGAGCTTCATCACATAGGCTTCGAACCGGTCGAGCCGCGCCTCCCAGATCGCGCGCTGCCGCTGGAACCAATCCTCGGCGCCGAGGAGCGCATCCGGGCTGAGCCGGCAGGTGCGCACGCGCCCGGACTTCTCCGACAGAATGAGCCCGCTCGTCTCCAGCACGTGGATGTGCTTCATGAAGCTCGGCAACGCCATGTCGAAGGGATCGGCGAGCTCGCCGACCGACGCCTCGCCGTCACATAGCCGCATCACGATCGCCCGCCGCGTCGGATCGGCGAGCGCGGAGAAGACCTGATCGAGGGGGGATAATTGGTTAGCCATGAAGCTAACTATAGAGCCGCCAGGATCCGACGTCAATAATTGTTAGCTGAACGGCTAAGTTATTTTGCCGCGTCTCCCACCAGGCGGAACCCGACAACGCGCAATCGTGAATTGGGACGCCCGCCCTCTTCACGCTAAGAAGGCTTTGGGGGCGCATCCTGCATGCGTCAGAGTCGTGCCAGCCGTTGTCACTTCGTCGCACCTCACCCGGCGTGCGCTCTCCCGGGCGGCGCTCGTTCCGCTCGCCCTCGCCTGGCCCCGCCGTGCCTCGGCGGATTCCGACATGATCGCGCAGATGCGCGACATCGTCGCGCGCGAGCTGGCACCGACCGCGACGCCGGACCATGCGGGCGGCCTCGCCGCCGCCCTCTATGCCGGGCGCCATGTCGAGTTCTTCACCTATGGTCTTGCCGACGATGTCACGCGGCGGCCGGTGACGCCGGACACGCTGTTCAACCTCGCCTCCTTGAGAAAGCCGTTCGAGGCGGCTCTTGTCGCGCTTGGCGTGCTGCGCGGCGAGCTGCGGCTCGACGACCGCTTGCCGAAATACATGCCCGAGCTGGACGGCAGCTATATCCGCAACGTGACCGTCGGCCAGCTTGTCACGCATACCTCGGGTCTGTTGTTGCCGACCGACCATCCGCCCTGGCCGAACGAGCAGTACACGCGCGAGCAGTTTATGGCCATGCTGAACGCCTTCGCGCCGGCGTCCGGCGTCGCGCCCGGCCGGCAGCGCATCTACACCCATGCCGGCTACGTGGTGCTTCAGCTCGTGCTCGAACGTTGCACCGGCAAGCCGATCCGCACGCTGATCCAGCACCGCATTCTCCGTCCCCTCGCCATGGAGGCCACCTTCCTCCCGGAACGCGGCACAGACAATCGCGCTGTCATGGACGAGGCCTGGATGCAGCGCGTGGTCCAGGGCTATTCCGACCAGGGCGTGGCGATCGGCCCGATCGGCAGCCAGCAGAGCTATTTCGACTTTGCCGGCACGGGCCAGATGTTCTCGTCCGCCCGGGATCTTGCCACTTTCGCAACGGCTTGCATCGATGGCCGCGCGATTGATCCGCATTTGCGCGAGACGCTGCGGATGACGCAGCGTGAGTCCTTCCGCATCGACGAAAAGTTCGGACAGGCCATGGCCTGGGAGACCGTGCATCTCCCTGACGCCACGATCGTCGACAAGCCGGGCGGCCTCAACAACGCCTCGGGCTATATCGGACTGGTGCCGGCGCGGCGGATCGCCATCGTCCTGCTCGCCAATCGCGGCGAGTATCCGCACGAGATCGCCCGCTACAAGATCCTGCCCGCGCTGGCGCGTCTGGTGGCATCGCACGCTGGCTGACGCCGCAACAAAAAGCCCCGGCGAACCGGGGCTTTTCACACCAGAGTCGCAACGGGCTGCTCAGTATCTGGCGACGACCGGTCCGCCGAACTTGTAGTTCACGCCGACGCGCACGATGTTCGACTTGAGATCGACAGAATGGGTGAAGGTCTGGGCCGGCAACGCCACACCGACGTTCAGATTGTTGCTGGTCATGCTGCTGCGACCGAGATCGACGTAGAGATATTCGGCCTTCAACGACCAGCCGTTGCCGACGGCGTATTCACCGCCGAGGCCTGCCGTCCAGCCGACGCGGGTGTCGCGGATCGCTCCGGACTCGGTCGCGCCTGCAAAGGTGTCGGTGAAGCTGAAATTGCCCTTCACCTCGGCGATGGCGGCGCCGCCGGTGGCGTAGATCAGCCAACTCGGTGTCGCGAGGAAGCCGATGCGGCCGCGAATGGTGGCGAGCCAATCGGCCGAGGCCGACGAATTGATGGTGAAGGTGCTGGGCGCGCAGCAGGGATACACGGCCGTGCTGCTCGCGCTGCCCTTGAAGCCGAAATAGTTGATGTCGCCTTCGAGGCCGAGCACGGCGTTGTTGACCTGCCAATTGTAGCCGGCGGTGAAGCCGCCGGTCACGCTGGAGCTGTTGATGTGCTGGGCGCCGACCGACCCGATGGCGGTCACGCTCGAATCCGCGAAATAGGCAGCCACCGGGAACAGCGTGGTGGTGGCGGGGTTCGCACTGCCCCACTGCCCACCGACATTGCCGCCGACGTAGAAGCCGGTCCAGTTATAGGCCGGCGCCATCACCGGCGCCTTGGTGTAACGCGCCGCGAGGTCGGCCGCCTGAACGGATGCGGTCCCCAGGACAACCGAAGCGATCGCCAGCAAAAACTTGTTCATATCAATCTCCTTGCCCCACGCGATCGACCTCGCGTTCCGAATGCGCGCCTGTACCAGGCAACCGTCGCAGAGAGGGGATAGGGCGTGCGCGGCTGCTCGTCTTGGGCTGCGGCGAAGTTCACTAGGACTGTGACGTAGTGTGAGCTTCGGATCGTGCGAACGGATGCCAACTGTGGCCGGCGGGCCACGCGTCAAGCCGCCACCCGCGGCGCGCAGCACACAACCGCGTCGCACCACGACAAGATCCCTGAACCCGATTCGACTCTGCCTCAGACCGAGCGCGTCAGCCCGCCGTCGACGCGGATGTTCTGGCCGGTGATGTAGGCCGCGCCCTCGGAGGCCAGGAACGAGATCGTCGCCGCAATCTCCTCGACCTTGCCGTAGCGCTTCATCGGCACGCTGTCGCGGCGCGCATCAGTCTGCGGCAGGCTGTCGATCCAGCCCGGCAGAACGTTGTTCATGCGGATGTTGTCGGCCGCATGGGTGTCGGTGAAGATCTTGGTGAAGGCGGCAAGGCCTGCGCGGAACACCGCCGAGGTCGGGAACATCGCGCTGGGCTCGAAGGCCCAGGCGGTGGAGATGTTGATGATGGCGCCACCCTTTTGCGCCTGCATGATCGGCGTCACCAGCCGCGTCGGGCGGATCGCGTTCAGCAGATATGTGTCGAGGCCGGCATGCCACTGCTCGTCGGTGATCTCGGTGATCGGCGCGCGCGGCCCGTGCCCGGCGCTGTTGACGAGCACGTCGATCCGTCCCCACTTCGCCATGGCGCCATCGACGAGACGCTTCAAATCGTCGTTCTCCCTGTTGGAGCCGGTGACGCCGAGCCCGCCGAGCTCGGCGGCCAGCGCCTCGCCCTTGCCGGAGGACGACAGGATCGCGACGCGAAACCCGTCCGCGGCCAGCCGCCGCGCAGCGCCTGCCCCCATGCCGCTGCCGCCGGCGGTAACGAGCGCAACCTTCTCTGCTGCCATGACCGATCATCCCTCGAGTTGAGGCGAGCCGCAGGCTCGGCCTATCATGAGGCCTTCTACCGCCAGACCTGTCGGCAGGTCCATGGCCAGAGGACACACCTCATGAGCAAAGCGAGATGAGTGATTTGCAGATCCGCAACTTAGCCCCCGAGGAGATCTCCATCGCCATCGACTGGGCCGCGGCCGAGGGCTGGAATCCCGGCCTCTCCGACGCCGCCTGCTTCGCGGCTCCCGACGCGCAAGGCTTCTTCGTCGGCGAGATCGATGGCGAGCCGGTGGCGACAATCTCCTGCGTCGATTACGACGACCGCTTCGCCTTCCTCGGCTTCTACATGGTGCGCGCAGATCTGCGCGGCTCTGGCCACGGCCTGCGCATCTGGAACGCGGCGATCGCGCATGCGGGCGCGCGCGTGATCGGGCTCGACGGTGTCGTGGCACAGCAGGACAATTACAGGAAATCCGGCTTCCAGCTCGCTTACGCCAATATCCGCTATGGCGGCATCGCCGCCGCGCCCTTCAGGCCGCCCGCCGATGTCGTTGCGCTCGACAAAATCCCGTTTGCAAATGTGGAAGCCGACGACGCCAGTGTCTTCCCGGCCCGGCGCAGCGCCTTCCTGCGGGCCTGGATCAACACGCCGGGCCATCTCGGCCGCGCGCTGGTGCGCGACGGCAAGCTCGCCGCATGGGGCGTGATCCGGCCGTGCCGGACCGGCCACAAGATCGGCCCGTTGGTCGCCGACGACCGCGCGGCGGCGGAGGCGATCGTCCAGGCCCTGCTTGCGAGCGCAAATATTGGCGAAGTGTTCCTTGATGTCCCCGCCGTCAACCCCCAGGCCATCGCGCATGCGGAGGCGCTCGGCCTCAAGCCGGTGTTCGAGACCGCGCGGATGTACACGGGGCCGATCGCGCCGCTGCGCATCGACCGCGTCTTCGGCGTGACCAGCTTTGAGCTCGGCTAGCGCCGCTCAATAGCAGCGCATGATGTTGACGGTGTGCTCGCTGCCGCCGCGGCCGGGAACCGTCACCTGCTCTGTCGGGCAGCTCGGCACATAGGGTCGGTCGGACGGCACGACATTCGGCGGGAAGCGATGCGTCCAGTCCCAGGGAACGTCATAGGAATAGGTGTAGCGCACGTCGCCGGAGAACGAATGAGCTGTCTCGCCGAACGGCTGGCTGTAGGCGGCACCGCCGTTGAAGTACCCGCCGCCGCCGGGCCAGTAGACCCAGGGGTTGCTGCGCCGGTGAAACCGCGCGCCCGGTCCGATCGGCGCGCGCGCCATGGCGCCGGACGGCGCAGCCGCCAGGCCCTGCTGTGCGCCGGGTCCGGCAAAACCGTCATTGGCGGGAAGGAGCAGCGCGGCTGCGCTGAGCGAGGCGAGCAAGGCCCCATGCATTTTATACGTCATGATACGCACCAACTCGTTTGGCTCAAGCGATAGCGGCTCCCCGCAGCTACGCTAGGCCGGGCCGTCGCCCACCCGCAAACGTATAATTAATTATTGGTTAAGGCACGGGATTAACCGCGGAACCGCTGCGGCAAGACGCCCGGAATCCCCGGCTGCGACGGTGGGCTTTCGTGCGTCAACGGCCCTGCTTGCGCAGCCAGTCGAGCATGTCCTGCGCCGTTCCGGTACCCTGCGTCACGATCGCGGTGTTGCCGCCGCTGCGGCGATAGACCGTCGTGCGCCCGGGTTCCTTCTCGATCTTGACCTCGGCTTGTGCCGGATCGCCACTCTGCGTGATCACCGACGTGCCGTTCTCGTCCTGGACCACCGTCGTGTGGCCGTCGCCGGCGCCCGCCGGCGCCGCCGCAACCACGCCCATGAGTCCTATTCCGGAGGCGAGCAGGAGCAATCTCATCTCACACCTCCATCATCGGCTGAACTGAAAGACCGCCAGCCAGTTGAAACGCCCGAACTGCCTCACGGCTCCCGTGTTCATGTCTCCGATCTGGAGCAGGAGCGCGTTGGTGGAATTGCCGATCTGGGTGATCTCGGCGGTGTTGCTCACGCCGGACTGACCGATCACCGCATTGGTGGTGCCGCCCACCTGGATCACATTGGCATAATTGCGCGTGCCGTTCTGGATGATGGTCGCGTCCACCGTTCCGGTCCCGCCGATCTGGATCACCCGCGCGATGTTGATGCGGCTGTTCTCCTCGATCGTCACGGGCTGAACGTTGTCGCCGAACTGCACGACCGTTTCGATGCTGACATTGCCTCTCGTCACGCTGCGCTGGACCGAGCCGGCACACGCCTGCGTCGCCGAGCCGATGGCGGCGACCAATGCCGCCAGGGCGAAGACCTGTCTCAGGACCCGCTTGCCGTATCGCATCGCACTGCCCCGTTTGTTGTCGACGCCGGCGAGACCGCCTGCGTATCAGGGATTGGTCTGGACGATCGTCGACGCGTTGACCGCGCCGAACTGCGCCACCGTGCCCGCATTCATCGTGCCGAGCTGGGATATCAGGCTGGTCGCCGACTGGCCGGTCTGACCGACGAAGGCCAAATTGTTCGCTCCGGCCTGCCCGATCGCTGCGGAATTGGTCCCGCCGAATTGCAGAACGCCCGTGGCATTGTTGGTGCCGTTCTGCGTCACGGTCGCGCTGGTGCTGCCGCCGATCATGAACACGCCCGCCATGTTGAGCTGACTGTTCTGGTTCAGCACGACGGGCGGCCCGCCGACCGAGACGATGGTCTTGATGTCGGCGGTCTGGGCGCCGGCCGAGCCGGCACCGATCGAGCACAGAGCGAGCACGACGGCGCCCGCGCATCCCGAATGATATTTCATGACATGCCTCGTCACTTCGGATCGGCTCACGGAGCCTGCTGGATGATCGTGGAGCCGTTCAGGATACCGAGCTGTCCGACGCCGGCCGTGTTGTTCGCGCCGATTTGGCCGATCAGGCTCGAATTGGAGCCGCCGACCTGGCCGGCCAGCGCCGTGTTGGACGCAGTCGCGGTGGTGCCGCCCTGCCCGATCACCGAATTGTTGACGGTCAGGAGCGAGCCCGTCTGCAAGGTGGTCGCACTATTGGTCGCGCCGAACTGCATCGTCGTGGCGCTGTTGCTGGTCGACCCGCTCTGCGAAATGAACGAAGTGTTGGTGGTTCCGAATTGCAGCACGCTGGCGCTGTTGCCGGCTTGTGCATCGGCGACCGTCAGCGCACCGAACGCTGCAACCGTTGCAATGAAATAGGTGATCCGCATGTCGTTTCCTCCACGAGAATAAGCGGGCCATCGCAATTGATCGGCCGCCCGGATTGCGGTGCATTCGGGAATGGTCCGGACGCACCGCAACTCGATGCGTCCGGCCAAACGGTTGCGTGGGTCAGTGCGCCGTCTGCGTGACGGTGCTGCCGTTGGTGCCGAACACGCTGAGCTGGCCGACGCCGGCGGCGTTGTTCTGCAGCGCGGCAGGCCCGAACGAGTCCTGGGTGATCGAGCTGCCGTTGTTGCCGAACGCCACCTGCCCGGTGGTCGCCGAGTTCTGCACGCCGATCTGGGTCACCGTGCTGCCGTTGTTGAGCGAGGCCGCGCTGGTGCCCTGCATCGTGCTCGCACTGTTCACGAGGCCGAGCTGGCTGGTCGACGAAGTGGAGTTGGTGAGGCCGTTCTGCGTGACGGACGAACCGTTCGCGACGCCGACTTGCACCGTGGTCGAGGTGTTGGCGGCCTGCGCCGCGGAGGACAGGGCGAACAATGCAACGGAAGCAAAAAACAATTTGCGCATGGAGTATCCCTTTCTGGCCAAGTTGTCTGACTGAGTACGGATGCCGTCTTGGAAGAGGCCGACATCGTAGGGATACTGTGAACCGACCGTGGCCTGCGCGACAGACTGCAGTTCATGCTAATCGATACGGACTAGACGCCTGCGCGAAATGTCGGCACATGGAAGCGCAAGAGCAGATTCTATCCCATGCCTGTGCACGTCCTCTGCGCCTCGCGCCCCATGCTGTCGATCAGCCGCACCACTTCGATCGGCGTGCGCAACTCGAGCTTTCGCATCATCCTGGCGCGATGAACCTTCGCCGTCACCTCGCTCACGCCAAGCCGCGCCGCGATCTGCTTGGCGACCAGCCCTTCGGCCATCAGCAGCATGATCTCGCGCTCCCGCACCGTCAGCGTGTCGACGCGCTGGCGCGCTTCACGCACGCTGTCTTCGCGCTCCAGCCGCCTGCGATCGCGCTCGATGCCATGCCTGATGGCATCGAGGATCTCCTGCTCGCGAAACGGTTTCGGCAGAAACTCGACCGCACCGCGCTTCATGGCTTCGACCGAGACGCGGACGTCGGAATGGCCGCTGATGAAGACGATCGGGATCGACACACCCGTCTCGGCGAGCCGGCGTTGAAGCTCGAGGCCGGTCGGCGACGTGCCGGGAAAGCGGACATCGAGCACGAGGCACGAAGGTCCGGGCGAAATATCCTCCGCGAGAAACTCGTCCGTCGAGGCGAACAACTTCACCTGGTGGCCGGTCTCCTCGCACAGGCTTCCAATCGCATTTCGAATCTGGATTTCGTCGTCGACGACATAGACGGTGGCCTGGCCTGAATTCATTTCAACAAACTCCCGGCTTGGGCTCGATGGACCGGCAAACGCCGTCCATTCTTCTTGCAAGCGAAGACAAGGTGCTTGGATCAACTCGCGGGAATCGAACGATCGGCGTCCGTCCGCCGGTTCGACGTCTTAGGGCCAACGCTCGCCGGAGGCGAGTGAAGGCGTTCACACATTGGGCTTCGTGATCGCGGGGATTTCGACGCGCCACAGGCGGCATCATGGCGAAGCGCGCTATCGCGAATACGACAGTCCGGTATCTTGGCCGCAGCATCGCCAACTGCGTCATGGCATTTACAACCCACGTGCCGGCGTGATCGCCGGCCACCGGCCGTATCGACCGGATCATACGAGGCGTTCAGTCAGCTTATCGAGTTCGATACCGCGCGCTTCGTATCGATACGATGCATATGCATTGTCGGCAAATCACGAAACGTCTCACCCCGCAGACTTTACTTCTGGATGACGATGCGCACCCGACCGTCGCCCCCGCAAGCGCGACATACTGACGATCGATACTACTTTTAGATGATTTACAACCATAGCGAGTTGCCACTTTTTCCTGCCGACAACGAAATCATTTCAACGAGGCGGGTTTTGATATGCGATTTGTGCCAGCGATTGCCTTGCTAGGAACTGCATGCGGTCTCGCCGCGATCTACGCCGCGGGGCCGGCCGTCATCACCGGCGCTGCCGGGAGCGCGGCAGACAAGGCGGCTCACGCCTACGACGAGACCAAGCGGCTGCTCGTGCCCGGCCGCCGCGAAGCACCGACCTTCGGGTCGGATGCGCCGATGTTCCGCTATGCCTCCATCCAGCGCGGCAGCATCGAGCAGACCGTCACCGTCACCGGCGCCCTGCAGCCGGTGAAGACGATTGAGGTCGGTTCCCAATTGTCCGGGCAGCTCGCCCGGGTCTATGTCGATTTCAATGACACCGTGACCAAGGATCAGCCGCTCGCCTTGATCGATCCGCGCAGCTTTGCGGCCAAGGTCGACGAAGCCAGGGCCTCTCTCGCCGTTGCCAATTCCCTGGTCGACATCGCCAGGGCCAAGCTCGATCGCGCCAGGATCGACCTGCAAAATGCCAGGGGCAGCCGGGACGTGCTCGTTGCCAAGCTCGAGAGCGCGCAGGCGGTCAAGAGTTCGGCGCAGAAGACCCTGCAGCGCAAGCTGGCGCTCCAGTCGCAGAACGTCGTGGCAACGACGGCTGTCGACGACGCGCAGACGGAGTTCACCGCACGCCTCGCCCAGGAGCGCGAAGCCGAGGTCCTGATGTCCCTCAACTCCTTTTCGGTGGAGGGGGCACAGGCCGACGTCCGCCGGATCGAGGCAGAGCTGCAGCAGGCACGCATGGCCGTGCCGGAGAAGGCGGCCGTTCTCGCCGCGGCCCAGGCCGATCTCGACCGCACCGTGCTCCGCTCGCCGATCGACGGCGTCGTCGTCGGCAGGTTCGTCAACGAGGGCCAGACGCTCGCGGTCGGATTGGAATCGCGCACCACCTTCGTGGTGGCGCATCGCCTGGAAGACATGGAGATCCACGCACAGGTCGACGAAGCCGATATCGGCCGCATCGCTCCCGGCCAGCACGCGCATTTCACCGTGGACGCCTATCCGGACCGCCGCTTCGAAGCGGTGGTGCGGCAGGTGCGCAAGGCGCCGCAGAACCAGCAGCACGTCGTCACCTACACCGTGGTCCTGGCGACCTCCAATTTGGACGGCGCGCTGCTCCCCGGAATGACCGCGCTGGTGAAGATCGTGATCGAGCGCCAGGAAGACGTTCTGAAGGTGCCGCTCGCCGCACTGCGCTTCCAGCCTTCCGGCACGCGCCCGGACCCGGCCAGCACGCGCAGCGGGGTGTGGGTGCGCACCGCAAGCGGCGCGCTCCAGCGCATTGCCGTGACGGTCGGCGCGGCCGGCGTCGAACAAGTCGCACTCAAGAGCGGAGATCTCGACGAGGGCAGCCAGGTCGCCGTCGGCCAGGCGATCCGGCCGGCGGGCTTTGAATTTCTCGGAATCAGGTTCGGATCATGACCGCCTCCCCGCCGCTCATCAGCCTGCAGTCGGTCAGCAGGACCTATCGCACCGACGGGGTCGCGGTCACCGCGGTGCGCAATGTCAGTTTCGAGATCGCGCAAGGCGAGATCGTCGCCGTGATGGGACCGTCCGGCTCCGGCAAATCGACATTGATGAACATGATCGGGCTGCTCGACCTGCCGAACGAGGGCGCCGTCTATCTGGAGGGAGCCGACGTCGCCGCTCTGTCGGAAGATCGCCGGTCGTCCTTGCGTGCCCGCAGCATCGGCTTCGTGTTCCAGTCCTACAATCTGCTCGCCCGCCACAACGCGATCGAGAACGTCGCGCTGCCGCTGGTCTATTGCGGCATCGCTCGCAAGGAACGTCTGGCGCGCGCGGAAGCGAGCCTTCAGGCCGTCGGCATGCTGCACCGGGCCCATCACTTCCCGCGGCAGCTCTCCGGCGGCGAGCAGCAGCGCGTCGCGATTGCGCGCGCGTTGATCGCCTCCCCGCTGATCGTGCTCGCCGACGAGCCGACCGGCGCGCTCGACAGCCGCACCGGCGCCGAGATCCTGGCCCTGTTCGCCGCGCTCAACCGGACCGGTCAGACCATCGTGATGATCACGCATGATCCCGGCATCGCGACGCGGTGCCGCCGCACGATCCGCCTGCATGACGGCGAGCTCGTCAGTGACGAGACCCTGGTCCCGATCCTGCCGAAACGGAGTGCGCTGTCATGACCATGCTCCAGGGCTTCCAGATCGCCCTGCACGCCTTGCGCCTCAATCCGCTGCGCAGCTTCCTCACCATGCTAGGCATCGTGATCGGCGTCGCCTCCATCGTGACGGTGTTTGCGATCGGAGCCGGCGCGCAGCTTCGCCTGCAGGAGCAGATCCGCGCGATCGGCGCCAACGTGCTGATGATCACCCCGGGCGCGGTCTATCAGGGCGGCGTGCGTCTCAAGGACGGCAGCAAGCTGACGATGACCGAGAGTGACGTACAGGCCATCCTCGAGCAGATTCCGGAAATCCAGGCCGCGGCCGGCTCGATCGCCGGGACGGCGCAGGTCATCCACGAGGGCAAGAACTGGAACACGACGATCAACGGCACGACGACGGGACATTTCATGGTGCGCGACTGGCAGCTTGCGAGCGGGCGATATTTTTCCGGCCCCGAGGAGGCAGGTGCGGGCAAGGTCGTGATCCTCGGCAGCACGGTCGCACGCGAGCTGTTCGCGCCCGGCGACGACCCGATCGGCGCGCAGATCCGGATCATGAAGGTGCCGCTCGAAGTGGTCGGCGTGCTCGATCGCAAGGGACCGGCGCAGGACGACGTCGCTTTCGTTCCGCTCGCCACCGCCAAGCTGCGCTTCCTCGGCAGCGCCAGCAACATCAATCGGGATTCAGTTGCGTATATCATCGCCAAGGTGACCGGCGACGGACAGATGGCGGGGGCGCGATCGGAGATCGAGAACCTGCTGCGGCAGCGCCACCGCATCCCCGCCGGCCAGGAGGACGACTTCAAGGTCCAGGATCCGGCCGCCGCGATGGAAGCGCAGCAGGGCGCGATCCGCACTGTCGCGCTGCTGCTCGTCGCCATCGCCTCGGTCTCGCTGCTCGTCGGCGGCATCAGCATCATGAATGTCATGATCGTGTCGGTCACCGAGCGCACGAGGGAGATCGGCATCCGCCGCGCGCTGGGCGGGCGGATGCGGGACATCCGGCTCCAATTTCTCTGCGAGGCCCTCGTGCTCTGCCTGCTCGGCGGCGCCATCGGCGTCGCCGGCGGCGTCACGCTCTCGATGACGGTCGCCCGCATGGCGGGTTGGGTCACCTCGATTGACGGCCAGGCGATCGGCCTCGCCCTCGCCTTCTCGATCGCCACCGGAATCGTCTTCGGTTTCTATCCCGCCCACAAGGCATCCAAGCTCAGCCCGATCGAGGCGCTCAAAACGGAGTGAGATGATGGCGGACGCGGCGAATTCGGCCCGAAGACCAGGGAGGAGCCCATCATGAGCCCGGATCCGAAGGATTCGATTACCCCGACACCGCGCGAGCGTGAGCTGATGATGCTGATCGCGCGGGGGCTGCAGAACAAGAACATCGCCTACGAGCTCAAGATCTCGGAGAACACGGTGCGGGCGCATATCGGCAACATCATGCGCAAATACCGGCTCTCGAACCGAACGCAGATCGCGATCGCGTTTGCCCTGCACGCAGCGCCATTGTCGCTGCGCCGCGATCTTGCCAGGGCCGACCGCCGTCCGACGGCGCCAAAGCCCGCGCCGGCGCCTGCTCCAAGTCCACCGGTGCAAACCGCGCCGGATTGAACGCCGGACACAACCCCTTGCGTTGCCCGTCGGGCAAAACACGCGAGCGCTGGGTCAATCCGCGCCGCCGAAAATATTCCACTTTACCGAAATTCGGAAAGGGCGCATGTGTTGCGGCAACCCGGCCCAAGGAAGGGGGACGTATCGCGATCGTCACGAACGCGGGCCGGGCGGCGGTGGACGCAGGTCACATCGGCGCGAAGAGCTTCGCAGGGCGGGCAACCGTGAGCGAGAGCGTCGCGCACACGACCGGTGTGATTCCAGCGTACGGCAAAATCGTGTGGTCCTGGCGCCCGGGGTCTGTGCGTCAAGGCTTGTGGTGAGGTGTGTCGTCCAACCGGACGCACGCGTCAGTCATCCGCAAGGCGACGGGGGCAATAGTGCAACGCTCCCCGGGGAAAGCACGACATAAGCCGTTCCAACCACTGCGCAGGGAAGGCCGGGATGCTCCGGTTGCCCTGTTTCCCGCTATGCATGAAGCACACGCAGTCTGCTCTTGGCATGGCGGTCCACGGGAGCCAACCGGCTCCCGGCCTTCCCTGCGCCCTCTTTCAATCGAGGGCAAGGCGACGAGCAAAACTCGGGCGAGATGCGCCGCGAGGATGCGAGGGTGTGTCTGTACGTCGAAAGCGTTTATCGAAAGCTGCAGCATGCATCATCTCGGACCGTCACCCTGAGGCGGCCGCTTCTTCAGCGCCCTCGAAGGGCGACGCCCCCGCTGCCCCGGCTCGGCAGCCGCTCATCTTTCGGGGCTCCGCACGCGATGCATCCGCATCGCACGCCTCGCACCTCACGATGTCAGTACGGAGATTTTGGATGGCTGACTTCGAGCGGCGCGCCAAACGACGCCGCCGGCTTCCGGGCCGCACGCTCGGGCTCGAGCCGGACGCCCGCAAACAAAAACGGCGGGGAATAACCCCGCCGCTTTCGCTCGCGCCCCGCACGGGACGCGAGAGTATCTCGGTTGTTACATGCCGATGTCGAACACGTTCGGCAACTGGCCCGCCAGAGGCAGCGCGGTGGCGCCCAGGAAGGTCGCCACCATCGCCATCAGGCGCCGGTTGTTGTGGCGCTTGCCGCGCATCTGGCCGGCAATCCACTCCAGCATCTCGCTGTTGACCTTGGAGGCATAGGACGGCGCCCAGCTCTCGATGTCGGTATCGGCCGACAAGGCGACGCTGCGCGGCGGCACCTTCAGGCCCGAGGCGCTTGCCGCATAATGGGCAACGGCCTTGGCGAGCAAATCGTCGAAGCGGCCGCCATCGGTGCGCTCGGTCGCGGCCTCGTTGATCTCGAACAGCATTTCAGCCTCGGGGCGGCTGACGGGCTGGTCGTTGACGGCGGTTGCGGTCAGGATGCGCGTGCACCAGGCGGTGTCATCGGCATCGAGCGAGCGGGAGAAATGCACCCTTCCCTTGGTGGTCGGGCCTTCGCCCGTGATCACGCCGTCGCGCACGATGCTCAGCGCATGGGCCGCGGTATCGCGGCAGGACGGTTCCAGGGACGGCGATTGGACAGACTTAGGCGCAGCGGCAGACATAGTTCACTTCCAGACTTCTTCTGATCGACCAGCATTTTCATGCCGGCGTAAAGGGGTGGTTAACGATTCGATACGGTGATCGCGACTTTTCGAGATGGTTGCCAATTGGTCGCTGTCAGGACCGCTTTGGTTCTGGGAGCGCCGGGGCGAGTGTGATGAAAGTCATAAAAGGCTTAATCGGGGCGAGCGAGACCGTGTGACCCCGGGTGGAGATGTTTCGCCGCAGGTGCGGCTGTAACAAAAAGTTGCTAGGAAATCGGCTCTTCAAGGAAGGAATTCACATTTTACTTGAACCGGTTCAGCGGGCGTTCACTTGGCTTTGCAAGACCTCTATACTGAGGATGACGGCCAGAACTGAATTTCCCAGTAAATTCAATGCGATGAGGTAGAACCATGACACTTCCGATCGGCACCACCGCACCCGACTTCGAAGCCGAGACCACCGAAGGGAAGATCAAGTTCCACGACTGGATCGGCAACAGCTGGGCACTGCTGTTCTCGCACCCCAAGGACTTCACGCCGGTTTGCACGACCGAGCTCGGCGCGCTCGCCAAATTGAAGCCGGAGTTCGACAAGCGCGGCGTCAAGCTGATGGGCCTGTCGGTCGATCCGGTCGACCGCCATGCCAAATGGTCGGAGGACATCAAGGAGACGCAAGGCGCGGCTCCCAATTATCCGATGATCGGCGACACCGATTACAACGTCTCGAAGCTCTACGGCATGTTGCCGGCCGCGATCTCGGGCGATCCCCTCACCCGCACCGCCGCCGACAACCAGACCGTCCGCAACGTCTTCGTCATCGGGCCGGACAAAAAGATCAAACTGGTGCTGGTCTACCCGATGACGACGGGGCGGAACTTCCAGGAGATCCTACGAGTCATCGACTCGCTCCAACTCACCGCCAAGCATCGCGTCGCGACCCCGGCCGACTGGTCGCAGGGCGACGACGTCATCATCGCGGGCTCGGTCTCCAATGACGAGGCCAAGACGATCTACCCGCAGGGTTGGAAGGAACCGAAACCCTACATCCGCATCGTGCCGCAGCCAAAATAACAACGAATAACAACGAACGGTCATTCCGGGGCGGTCCGCAGGACCGAACCCGGAATGACGGTGACAACTTACGCCGCGCGCACGCGGTCGATGAACCTGTCGACCTCAGCCTTGAGATGCAGGCTCTCGCCTGAGAGCGCCTGTGCGGAGACGAACATCCGGCTCGAGGTCTCGCCAGTCTCGCTGGCGCCCTTGGCCGCGTGACGGACATTGACGGCGACATCGGCGGTGCCGGACACCGCGGCACGAACGCTGGCCACGATGTTGTGGGTCGCGCTCTTCTGCTGCTCGACCGCAGCCGAGATCGAGCCTGCGATCCCGCTGATGCGCTCGATGGTCTGGCTGATCGCCTTGATGGCGGCGACCGATTCCTCGGTCGCGAGCTGCATGCTCTCGATCTGGTTCGAAATCTCGTCGGTCGCCTTGGCCGTCTGGCCGGCCAGCGTCTTGACCTCCTGGGCCACCACCGCGAAGCCGCGACCGGCATCGCCCGCGCGCGCGGCCTCGATGGTGGCGTTCAGCGCCAGCAGGTTGGTCTGCTCGGCGATCGAGGTGATCAGCTTGACGACGTCGCCAATGCGCGCGCCCGCCTCGGAAAGCTGCGCGATGCGCTGGTCGGTCGCCTCGGCCTGCTGCACCGCCTCCGCGGAAATCGCGTTCGATTCCTGGACCCGCCGGGCGATCTCGGAGATCGATTGAGACAGCTCGTCCGAGGCTGACGCTGCCGAACGCACGTGCTCGGAGGCATTTTCGGAAGCGCCGGCGGACTGAGCCGACAGATCCGCGGTGGAGCGTGCGACGTCGGTGAGTTGCCGCGCCGCGCGCTCGAACTCGCCGGACGAGGTGAGCACCTTGTCGAGGACGCCGCCGACGCTGCCGCGGAACTCCTCGACGAAGTTGCGCAGGTCGGATTTGCGCTGCTCGGCCGCCGCAGCTGTGGCTGCCGCCTGCTCGCTGCGCATGCGCGCCCGCTCCAGCGAATTGCTCTTGAACACCGCGACCGTGCGGGCGATCTCGCCGATCTCGTCGGCGCGATCCTCGCATTCGATCGCAACGTCGCTCTGGCCGTTGGCAAGCGCGGTGAGCGAGCGCGTGACCGAGATCAGCGGCCGGGTGACGCGGCGGACGACCAGCATCGTCAGGACAAGAACCAGCAATGCGGCGAGCCCGGCGGCCACTGCCATGCTCTCGATCGCGTGGGCCAGCATGCTCTCGTACTGGATCATGGGAATGCCGACATAGAGAATGCCGACGACCTTGCCGGCCGCGTCCGCGACCGGGAAGTAGGCGGTCATGAACGACTTGCCGAACAGCGTGGCCGGCCCCTTATAGGCCTCGCCCCGGCGCAGCGGCGCCTGCCCGGGATGGTCGGCGGCAAGCTGGGTGCCGACGGCGCGATCGCCATTTTCCTTCTTCACGTTGGTCGAGCGTCGCACGAACTGCCCGCTCGCGTCGTCGAACACGAACAGGGTCGCATTGCCGCCGACATAGGACACGGCCCGATCGACGATGGCGTGGTCCTTGAGGTCGGGCATTTTGGGGATCTCGGCGCGCACCACCGCGCCATCCCTCATTGTGACCTTGGCGTCCGGAACGATCTCGGTAAAGGCCAGCGCCAGCGTGCGCAGATTGACCTCGATGTCGCGCAATGCGCGATCATTGAAGGCGGATGTCAGCGACCAATAGCCGGCGCCGACCACGAGCGCCGTGTTCACGGCGATCAGCAGCACGGCACAGAGGACCGCCTTGGTACCGAGCTTGAACTGCGGCAGGAACTTCGCCGTTAGAAGATTGGACATGATTGGAATGACCCCCGTAATTCCTGCATATTCATGCAATCGGCTTACGGCCGCATTAACGGCGATTCCAATCGCCCCACCCGGAATGGTTTCCAAATCGCAAACGAGGCCCTCCCTGACCACGCCAAGCGCGCCGCCCATCATCGTCTGGTTCCGCGATGATCTTCGGCTGTCCGACCATCCCGCCCTCCACGCCGCCGCGAAAACCGGCGCACCTGTGCTCTGCCTCTTCGTCCTGGACGACGGGGTCGGGCGGCCACCCGGCGCCGCAACGCGCTGGTGGCTGGCGCAGTCGCTGCGGGCGCTTGCGGCCGAGATCGCCGCGCGCGGCGGAGCGCTGGTCCTGCGCAGGGGACCCGTGGCCAGGGTGATCCCCGAGGTGGCGCAGGAGAGCGGCGCCCGCGCCGTCTACTGGAACGGGATCGCGCAGGCGCCGCATCAGACGATCGAGCGCCAACTCGGGGCAGCGCTGGCAAGGCTCGGCGTCGACTCACAGAGCTTCCCTGGTGACCTCCTTGTCCCGCCCTCGGCGATCCGCACCAAGGAGGGCCGCGGCTTGCGCGTGTTCACGCCATTCTGGCGGCGCGTGCTGGCGCTCGGCGATCCGCCAAAACCCCTGTCTGCTCCGAAAGAGCTTCGCCCGGCTGCGACAAATGCGGGCGACGGGCTGGAGAGCTGGAGGCTCGAGCCGACCAAACCCGACTGGGCCGGCGGCCTGCGCGAGAGCTGGACACCGGGCGAGGCCTCGGCCCGCAGACGCCTGCGCGACTTCCTCAAGCACACCGCGCGCCGTTATGTCGGCGATCGCGACCGCCCGGATCGCGACGGCACCTCAGGCCTGTCGCCGCACTTGAGGTTCGGCGAACTCAGCCCCCGGCAAGTCTGGCACGCGGCGCGGTTCGCTGCGGATGAAGACCCGGCACTCGGACCGGGCATCGAAAAGTTCCTGAGTGAGCTCGGCTGGCGCGAGTTCTGCCGCCATCTGCTCCACGATCACCCCGACCTCGCCACCGAAAACCTGCAGGCGAACTTCGACGGCTTCCCCTGGACACCGGACCAGAAGGCGCTTGCCGCCTGGCGGCGCGGCCGCACCGGCTATCCCATTGTCGATGCCGGCCTGCGCGAGCTCTGGCACACCGGGGTGATGCACAACCGGGTGCGGATGGTGGTGGCCTCGTTCCTGGTCAAGCACCTACTGGTCGACTGGCGCGAGGGCGAAGCCTGGTTCTGGGATACGCTGGTCGATGCCGACGCGGGCAGCAACCCCGCGAACTGGCAGTGGGTCGCCGGCTGCGGCGCCGATGCTGCGCCCTATTTCCGCGTGTTCAATCCCCAGCTCCAGGGCGAGAAGTTCGATCCGGATGGAACCTATGTTCGGGCCTGGGTGCCGGAGCTGAAGGATCTGCCGGTGAAGCTGATCCACCAGCCTTGGCGGGCAACCCCGATCGAGCTTGCGAGCGCGGGCATCACGCCCGGCAAGACCTATCCGCAGCCGATCGTCGATCATGCCAGGGGACGCGAGCGCGCGCTCGCCGCTTACGCAAAGATCCGCAAAGGTTGAGCGCTGCTTTGACACAATTTCGAATCCCGCTATCGTTATCGCTCCATTCAAACAATGGGGGACGATATGGACGACGAGAAGCCGATCACCGAGCAGGCGATGGACACCATCACCAACGCCGTGGAAGCGACCAAGGACGCCGCAGTCACCGCCGTCAAGCAGGTGAAGAAAGCAGCCAAGAAGGTCGCGAAGAAAGTAGCGCCGAAGAAAGCAGCCAAGAAGAAAACCAAGAAGGCTGCGAAGAAGACCACGAAGAAAACAGCAAAGAAGGCTTCAAAGAAAGCCGCGAAAAAGGCCACGAAGAAGGCCGCCAAGAAAGCCACCAAGTCTAAGAAGAAGGCCAAAAAGGCCAAGCGCTGAGCGCCGCCTGGAGAGGTCTCCGGGTGCGGACGCACCCGGAGACGTCGGGGCCCTACCCTCGCCGCCTCAATGCGCGTCGGCCCGGGTAGTGTTCTCCCTTAGGATCGCGGAATTCGCTGCGATGGCCGCGCCGGTCCTCGGCGTGGAAGCGCTTGCGCTTTTCCGCTGAGCCGAACTGCTTGATCACCCGCCGGCCGTTGACCTTCTTGATGACGTAGCCACCCTCGGTCATCGAGAACGGCTCCTTCAGCGACCCCATATGGTCGAATTTGGTGCCACGGGGATGCCCGAACGGCTCGAACCAGGACGGGTAGACGAAGTTCGACATCGGAAAACCGTTGACGAGAAAAGCTTCCTCCTCCACGGCGTCGCAGACCTCGTAGGCATATTGGGTATGGCGGGTCTTGTCGGCCCACAGATTGGCCATGGGATCGAGCACCATCTCGAACAACTCGTGCGACGCCGCCAGGCTGACGGGATCGTTCTCGCCCAGCGCCTTGACGAAGATCTTGGAGATCGGCTGTCCCCGATGGGTCAACTCGTGCCGGCCGAGGAAGTTCTTGTGGGTGGCATCGTCGAAATAGACGAGCTGCCAGTCCGTCGGCTTCGGCTTGCGGGTGACGTCGAGATCGACGGGGTAGCCCCACACGGGCAGGAAGTGCTCGTCGTAGCATTTCTGAAGCGCGGCCGTGAGCCTCGCCATCATCCGGTCGCTTATCATCTCCTCCGCGTAGTTGATGCAGGCAATCCGGACCGGCTTCAATGACCTTGCGAGTAGTGCGCGCCGCGCCTTCTTCATGAAATCACCGTGTGAAAGGAAAGCTGAAACCAGCCCAGCCTAACACGAGCGCGCCCCGCACGTCAGGGATGTATTTGCCGACCGGGCGTACCGGCCTAGGAGCGCCGGTTGACGACGAACACCGCGGCCGCGCACGTCGCCATGCCGGCAATCGCCAGCCCATCGAGCTTTTCGCCGAACAGCAGATATGCCATCAGCGCGGTCACAGCAGGCACCAGATAGAACAGGCTCGCGACCGAGGTCGCCGCGGCGTGGCGGATCAGCCAGTACAACAGCCCGATCGATCCGATTGAGAGTGCTACGGCGAGCCAGGCGAGCGCGAGCACGAACTCCCGCGTCCAATGCACCACGCGGTCTTCGAACAGGAAGGCACCGATCGCGAAGAAAATGGTGACAGCGACATACTGCACGAGATTGCCGGCGCGCCAGTCGATCTGGTTGCAGTAGCGGCGCTGATAGAGGGTGCCGAGCGTGATGCTGATCAGCGAAACCACCGAGGCGAGCCAGCCAAGCCCGGCTTCGCCGGTCATGGGACGGTTGTGCAGGATCATCACCACGCCGCCGAGGCCGAGCACGAGCCCTGCCCATTGCAGCGGTGTCACCCGCTCGCCGAGCCAGCGATTGGCAACGGTCGAGGTCAGGATCGGCTGAAGGCCCGGGATGAGAGCGGAGAGTCCGGCCGGGATGGAATGCGCGATCGCGATCGCGGTACCGCCGAGATAGAAGCCGTGGACGAGAATGCCGGCGACCGCGCTGTGCGCGATGCCGATGCCATCAGGCCATTTCGGCCGCGCGACGCCCGCGATGATCGCCATCAGGCCGACCACGATCGCCATGCGGATGGCGAGATAGGTCAACGGATCGGCGTTGTCGACGACGTATTTGGTGCCGATGAAGCCGGTGCTCCAGAGCAGGACGAACAGGATCGGCGCGGCGCGGGCGGTCAGGGCTTCTTGATTGCGGTCCATTGCCGCCTTCATTGCCCCACCGGGGGCTATGCGGCAACGCGAATTTCGTCCGGACGATGCTGCGCTGCGATGGACACCGACTCAGGTCGGCCGCTCACCATTCTTCTGGACAGGGGTCGACGATCTTCCAGAGCTCGACGCCGTTCTTGATCTTCTTCATGTCGGTGGTGAGCCCGCCATTGCGCCGAATCCAGTCCTTCACCGTATTGGGGTAGTAGGACATCAGGTCAGACGTCCCCTCGGAGCTGGTGACCTTGATGCCGAAGGTGAAGGCCTTGTCGTAATAAGCCTGGTGGAAGCCCAGGCTGGCGCGCGGCGTCACGCAGATCTTGTTCATCGGCACCATGCCGAGCACCAGCGTGCAGGCCGAATTGCAGATGCCGTCGATGATGACGCGCTCGCCCTTCTCGCGCACGCGCTTGTACTTGGTCTTGTATTCCTCGACATAGCCACCGTGGTCACGGGTAATACGCAGCTCGGCCCGCGCCGGCGTAGCGGCGGCGAGGCAGAGCAACAGCAGGCTCAAAAGCGTGATGCGCATGGCGAGGTGACGGCGAAAGCCTTCAGGAATGCACCGGCCTCGAAGGACCCCAACAGGCCGGCGACAGGATTCTTGACTGAATAGTCTTTGGTCATACTTGTGTGGGGAATTCGTTAAGCATCCCGAAAAGGCCAAAAATGGGCAGGCCTCGACGGCATTTCAGGCAATTCTGTCACACCCACCCGGGAATCTGCGGGATTACCCCTGATTTCCGGGCGCCGGACGGGTGCCCCGGAGGCTCGAAGTGGCTATAGATGGGACTATTCGCGCGGGTCCCGGAGAATCAAGATGAGCAAGTTGACGCTTGTAGCCGCGGTTGCTGCCCTGTCGGCCGCAATCCTAGCCCCTGGCCTCGCGGAGGCGCGGGGACACCACCGGCACCACCGTTACGTCAACCCGCTGCCCTATCCGATCAGCTACATCCACAATTACGGTCCCGGCATCACCCCCGGCACCTTCGCCTATTACGACGGCCCGTCGACGAACCATTGCTACCAGAGCGCGGCCGCCTATGTCGGTCAGGACCGCCGCCGGCACCCCTGCTACTGAGGGACGCTGGCGCGGCCTCTGCAGGGCGCCTCTATTTGGCGGCGCCCGACAGCAGCAATTGCTTTTCGATCTCGTAGACCGGCAGCTTGACGAGATCCTTGCCGATCTCGCCCCGAAGCGCCTTGCGCATGACCTCCGAGTAATCGGCGCGGATCATGCCGAGGGCACGCGGCGAGGCCACCATGGTCAGGGCCGAGGTCTCACCCGCGCTGACGGCGGCATCGAGCCGGCTGGCCAAGCTCCGCAGGAAGGCGCGCTCGGCCTCGTCATGCCAGTCGGTCTGCTCGGCCGAACTGCGCACGCCGCCGGCAGCGGCATGCAGGCGCCCTGGCGCATCGCTTCCTTGCGCGCTGGTCGAGGGGTTGGGCTGCTCGTGCACCTCCCTGGTGTGAAGGTTCGGAAACATCTCGTCGCCGAGATTTTCCAGAATGAGCGCCTTGCGCCCATCGCACACGACCAGCCAGTCGCCCTTGTCGATTCTCATCTTGTCCATTGCAACTCTCCTTGAAACACTTGTCGAGGCCGCGTCGGCATCAGAGATGTTCTTCGAAATCCTCGAAGGACTTGCCGAATTGCGCCATCGCCTCCTCCAGATAGTCAGCGAGCATTGGCGTGCCGATCAGGTAGGAAGCGGTGCGCTGGTTGTGCGCCTGCGCGGCCTGGGTCTGCAATTCGCGCCAATTGGAGAGATCGCCATCGCCGCGACCAAGCCAGGTCAGCGCCACGAGGTCGATCTGCTCGTCGACATTGAGATCGCGGATAAAGCCCGCGAGCTCCGCCCGGTCGGTGGTCCCGCCTCGCCCATAGCTCATGTCATCGTCGCCGAAGGCCGGGATGACGCCCGCTCCGACCGCCTCGATGTCGGACCGGCGCGATTTCGAGATGACGAAGAAGACTTTCTCCGGCGAGATCGACAGATTTGGAACGACCAGCATCCAGTTCACCTTGCCCCGCAGCAAGCACCACGCCGCTGCCACGCCGGCAACACTAAGAGCCGAGGCAGACTTGCGAATTGCGCAGGATCAAGGTCTACGGCATGGCATCGGCGATACGATCAACGCGGGGTTAGCCGAGCGGACTTGCTGAAGATCCGTTCATCAGCATTACATTTCGGCTCCGCCACAATTTGATCAGAACAACTTCGATATCCTGTCCCGCGTAAGCGGAGGAAGACATCATGACTCGCAAGATCGGCCTCGTCGCCGCGTCCCTGTTCGGTGCCATGTTGGGAGGCTTGGCGGTATCGCCGGCGGCGTCCGCCATGCCCATCGCGCCGGCGCCTGCCACACCTGGGGTCTCCGGTGTAGAGCAGGTTCGCATGGTCTGCGACGCCTGGGGACGCTGCTGGTGGCGTCCGAACTACTATGGGTACTACGCTCCGCGGCCGTATTACGCCCCGCGGTATTATGCGCCCCGCTACTACGCTCCACGGTATTATGGCTATGGCCCACGCTATCGCCACTGGTGACATCTGAGGGGGCCATTTGGGCCCCCTCGCTTTTGCGAGATCATTCCTCGCACGGGTGTCGCCGGCCTGAAGCGATTCCAAAACTGATCTGGATCAAGGATAAATCGGCCCGCACCGTCATTCTGCGGTGACGGCCGAGTTGAACGTTTTCGGTGCCCGCAGACGGGCATGGACCAGCAGACGCATCTCGAGAGGCAGCTGAGACAGGGGGACGAAGCTCGCGCCCTCTGCATGCACGCGGCTGCACTTCATCGACAACGCTTCCGGGCCCAACCTCAGCCGGGAACGTTGACGGCGACATCGATCTGACAGGCGCCATGGCATGATGTCCGCAATACTACGGTCTGAAATTCGGTTTACTGAGACGCGATGTTTCGCCATTGATGGCGATGTATCGACGTTCATTTGATTGTCACATTTCAGCAGCCGGCCAGGCCCATGTTGTTCGACGCCCTCGCTCCATCCTCCGCGCTGCAACTGATCGGCTTTGCCGACGTCGATGCGTTTCGCCCGATCGAGTCGATGGAGGACGCGAGGAGCATTCCGCTCGACGTCCCAAACTTTGCCGCGGCCCGCGCCGTCGTCGCCCTGCCGGCCTGCCGCATCATCGTGATGAGATCGTTCGCGCGGATTCTCGACACCGCCTATCGGATGCCGGGCGGGATGGTGGTCCTGTCCATGACCGACGGCCTCCAGGTCAACTTCAAGGGCCTGGATCTCGATGCGCGCTTCTTCATTGCGCTCCGCGGCAACGATGGTTGCCATTTCGTCGAGCCTCAGACCAATCACTATGCAATGATCATCCTCTCCCCCGGGCTGAGGGACCGGGGTTGGTTCGATCACGCCGACGACTTGCGGGCCCGTATCGCAAACCGGCCCGCCCTGCTCCACACGCGGCAGCTTCTGCTCGACATCCTGCGAACCGCATCAGTGCAGCCCGTCCTGTTCGAAACCACCGAGGTGGCTGCCCATCTCCAGGAGGGCCTGTTGCTCGCGCTCGACGAATTGTTTCGGATCGATCCGATGTCGGACCTGAGCACCTCGGTGCAGGGCGAGCGAGCGATCAAGCTCGTGCAGCGGATCGACGACTACGTCGCAGCCCATCCGACCGCACCGATCTACACCGCCGATCTGGCCAGCGAGTTCGGCGTCTCGATCCGGACGCTCGGCGGCGCAGTCAGCAAGGTGCGCGGCATGAGCCTGCACCAGTATATTCGCCTCAAGAGGCTGTGGGCGACCCGCGTCCGCCTCCTCAAGGGCGGCGGCGCGACCGTGGCCACGTGCGCACGTGCCCAGGGCTTCCATCATCTCGGTGAATTTGCCGCAGCCTACCGCGCGACGTTCCACGAGGCGCCCTCGGACACGTTGGCAAGGGGACGACAAGCGGGGTCATGACCTGACGCTGCAGCCCTCGCGACTGCGGACCCGGTATCGGCGCCATTCGGAACATATCTGAAACGCCAAGGACTGGCGCGCTCGGAAGGATTCGAACCTCCGACCCTCGGAATCGAAATCCGATGCTCTATCCAGCTGAGCTACGAGCGCCCTGGCCCGGGCTACCGGGCCGCAAACCGAAACCTGCCGGACCGGCCGCTGACGAACCAGCACTCCGGGCGGTGTTCGGACGGGTTCGGATTAGCAGAGAGGCTGACCAATAAAAAGCCCTTCCTCGCCTCCCTGGAGACGGATGGAGGGCGCTCTCACCAGGTCGTGTTGAAGAGACCGAAATGCGGCTGCTGGGCGACCTGCATCATCGGCCGGCCGGGCTGCGGGGCCTGATACGCCCTGGCGGCCTTGCGCTTAGCCTGGACCGGAGCAATTTGGGCCTGAGACGCCTGAGCTTGTGAAGCCTGCGGCTTGACCTCCGGGTTCCTGGAGCCGGCGGTATCGGCCTTCGGCGGCGTGAACTGGGCGAATGTCTCGCGCACCCGCGCCTTGGCCGACATCTCGGCGAGAGCTGCCGACGCGCTGTCCTGCACTGGCGGTTGAGGCGCAGCAACAGCGGCGGTCTTCACCGCCGGCGGGACAATCGTGGGCTGGGTGGTGTCGAGCACGACGCGCTCGGGCAGATGGCGGTCGGACCGGATCCGGATCAGGGGCTGATCGTTGCTTGCGGTCGCAACGGCTTGCGCCACCGGCGCCGCCGGAAAGACGAAATCCGCAGCGAACAGCAGTGCGAGCAAGGCTCCACCGACAAAGACGAAATACCGAAAGATTGGCATTGGCCGCGCTCCGCCCCGCGTGGGCTCTTCGCCTTCAACAGGCGATCACTAGATTGGTTCCTGGCCCAGGCCGTTCGGTTCAAATGGCAACGCGAGGTTTTTTGCCAAGGACCCGGGAGGGTAACTTTTCCGCTACCGGAACATGCAGTCCTTACGCGCGACGTGCCGCAACCAGCGAGCATTTCGCCTGATCGGCATTCACGTTAACGACGCCGACGGGAATCCGGGCAAAGGTCTTGCGGCTCTTCATGCTGACCGGATCTGCCAGCACGCGGCTGCGATTCGTGAGATGACTGCCGTCGCGGCGCGTGAAGGCGCAAACGATCTCGACATTGTTTACGGCATAGTCATTGTCGTTTCGCAGCGTGAACGTCACCAGGGCTTTTGAGCCGAGGCCGCCACGGCGCCAGGTTTGCGATGAAATCCTGAGACGATCGAGGTCTGCCATAGCCGGGACCTGAGCTTCGGTCGCCAGCGAGCCCGCTGCCGCCGGATCTCCCGAAGGAGCCGGCTCGACTGCGGCCAGCTCCGACTTCACCTGCTCAGCGCTATTGCCCTTGGAGAGAGGCAGCAGCATCCAGACGCCGCAGCCGACGATGATGGCGGCCAACAGCCACAGCAGGCTTCGGCCAAATGAGACGCTGGCCATCGTCACGGCCCGCGCCAATCTCTCGCCGGTCCCGGCGAAGCGCCCCAATCCGATCCGGTCGAGCCTGGCGTTCATGGTTGTACCGATGGCGGCGGAAGCACGTTCGACGACCGATTGCGCCGACGGACTCGGCCACAGCTTACTTCAATCCGGAAGACGAACTAAGGTTCCCTGCGAATCGGCAAGGGCAGTGGCGATCGCCGGCCGGGGCCGTTAACATACGCTGCAACATCGAGCCATCGCGCGTCGGGAGAATTGGAATGCCATTCGTCGTTACTTGGGATCACGTCCATCTGCGCAGCCCCGATCCGGAGACCACGGCGGCTTGGCTGCGGGACATCCTCGGCGGCGAGGTCGTGCATGCGCCGGGACGGATCGACGTGAACCTTGGAGGCGCCAGGATCTTCATCGCGCCGCTCGAGGGCGATAGCGACGTCAACCCGCCGCCTCCGCATCCGCATCAGGGCCTCGACCATTTCGGGTTGACGGTGAAGGACATCGATGCCGTCGCGGCCGAGATCAAGGCCAAGGGCGTCACCTTCACGCGCGAGCCGACCACGATCCGGCCCGGCGTGCGCATCTGCTTCATCCGCGGTCCCGAAGGCATTTCCATCGAACTGCTGGAGCGCGACAAGAAATACACTTGAGAATCCAAGCACAAGCTGGGAAGCGTGCGGCTCACGGCGGCAACCTCCCGCGGCCGGCCGGCAAACTGCCGCGTTGCGCGAGCGGATGCGCTTTGGCATAAAAGCAGGACCGGTTACGCCATTGGGCGATGGCGGCCGGCCTGCGGGACGTTATGAAAAACGGTCTCTATTCGATTCATGTGACCCTGCTCGATGGTCGAGCCGGCAAGGGCAGCGGCGTCATTCTTTTTCGCGACGGCAAGATTCTTGGCGGCGATGCCTATCTCTATTACACCGGCAGCTACGTGGTGAAGGACAACAGCACCTTCAAGGGCGAAGTGCTGGTGCAACGGCACACCTCGCCTCGGGGCAACGACAATCCACTGTTCGGCGGCCCTGCCCCGGTCGGCATCGGCGTCAGTGGCACATTCACAGAGACGCGCGGAGAGATGACGGGCACGGCGCTGGTCGGCAAGGCCAGCCAGATTTTCGGCGCGACTCTGCACAAGCTCGCCGACGCCGACTAGCTATTCCGCAGCCTGCTCGAGCGGCGCCGTGCGCGGCAGGATGATCTGGATGCGCGTGCCGCTGCCCGGCTCGGAATCGAGATCGAGCCGTCCGCCGAGCCGGTTGGTGACGATGCTGTAGACGATGTGCAGGCCGAGGCCGGTGCCGCCCTGGTCGCGCCGCGTCGTGAAGAACGGATCGAAGGCGCGGCGGCGAACGTCGAGCGACATGCCGCAGCCATTGTCGGAGAAGATGATCTCGACATTGTCCTTGCCGGACTCCCGCACCTGAATGTCGATGGTCCCTGGCCGGCCGTCCGGGAAGGCGTGCGCCACCGAATTGAGAAACAGATTGGTCAGCACCTGGCCGTACGGACCCGGATAGCTGTTCATGGCGAGATCGGGCTGGCACTCGACGTTGAGCGTCAGGTTGTGCTTGCGCAGGCCCGGCCGCAAGCTCATCACCACCTGCTCGGTGAGGTCGCCGAGATCGAAAGTACGCTGGTCCGAATAGTTGCGGTCGGCGGCAACCTGCTTGAACGACTGGATCAGCTCGGCGGCGCGGTTGAGATTGGAGACGAGCTGCGAGGATGCGTCGCGGCTGGTGCTCAGGAAATCGTTGAGCGTGGAGCGGCGGAGCTCGCCGCGCTCGACTTCGGCAGTGAACATCGCGGTCTTGCGCTCCAGCGCGGACGCGACCGTGAGGCTGATGCCGACGGGATTGTTGACCTCGTGCGCCACGCCGGCGACCAGGCGTCCGAGCGCGGCGAGCTTCTCGGCCTCGATCAGCGAGGCCTGCGTCTCGCGCAGATTGCGCAGCGCCGTCTCGGCGGATTCCTTGGCCTTGCGCATCTCCTGCTCGCCGCGCTTGCGCTCGCCGATGTCGAGCGCCACCGTGACGATCCGCTCGATCTCGCCCTCGGCATCGAGCAGCGGCAGCTTGTTGACCAGCCATTGCCGCATGTTGCCGGAGGCGTCCTTGTACTCCTCCTCGTAGAAGCCGAGGCCTTTGCGGAGCTTGAGCACCCTCTTGTCGCTCTCGTCGGACTTGGCCGCGCCATAGCGCGACATCAGGTCGGCCGTGGTGCGGCCGAGCGCATCGCCCGGCTCGATGCCGAAGATGCCGGCCATGTAGCGGTTCATCAGCACGTAGCGCAGATTGCGGTCCTTGACGTTGATCACCGCGGGCACGGTGTCGATGACCTGCTGGAGCAGGCGCCGGCCTTCGGCGATGGCGTCTTCCGCCCGCTTCTGGTCGGTGATGTCGCGCAGCGTTCCCTCGTAGCGGACGATGTTGCCCTGCTCGTCCCGCACGCCGGTAGCGCTGTCGGAAAGCCACAGGATGTCGCCGCTGCGCTGGCGCACCTGATACTCGAACTCGCGCACCATGCCGTCGCGCGTCATGAGCCGCTGGTATTCGACGCGCGCCTCGGGATGGACGTAGATCGTGTGGGCGATGTCGTTGATGCTGTCGATGAGCTGCTGCGGACTGTCATAACCCATCATCCGCGCCAGCGCCGGGTTGGCATTGAGGAGATCGCCGGCCGGCGTCGTCACATAGATGCCGTCGATCGAGCCCTCGAACAGTTTCCGGTAACTCTCTTCGGCGAGGCGCTGCTCGGTGAGCGCGCGCACCGCCGCCTCGCGCGCGGTGTCGGCCTCCTCCAGCGCGCGGCGGAACACTTCGGCCGCACGCGCGATGTCGCCGATCTCGTTGTCGAGGTCGGCGGACGGGATGGAGGTGTCTTTCCGGCCCGCCGCAAGCGCGCGAATGGAACGCGCGATCTGGGCAAGCGGACGGACCGTCCTGCGCACCACGAAGCCGGCCGCCAGAATGCCGATCAGGACCCCGATGGTGCCGAGCGCGATGCTCTGCCATCGCGCCTCCGTCAGCGTACGGGCAAAGTCACGCGACAGCACGTGGCCGCGCCGGTCACTGACTTCGCGCAGCAACTCGGTGACGCGGCCGATCAGCCGGCCCTCGGTTCCCAGCACCTCGCGGTCGATATCGGCGATCTGCCGCTCTCTGACGGCCACGGCCATGATGGCCTCGGCATAATCGTTCACTGCCGCCTTCAGCCCGGCATCGCCAATGTTCAGTGCCCGCATGTTCTGCGCGGCCTGCTCCGCCGCGGAGGGGTTGCGCGCGAGCAGCCCGGTCGCGATGCGGCTCTGCGCCTCCGACAGGCGCGAGGCCAGTTCGCGGTCGGCGGTTCCGGCGACGGCCACATCGAACTGGTCGCGCAGCGGCGGCAGGCCGGCGAGCAGCTGGGCGCGGCGATCGATCAGGGTCGAGATCCGCTCGAGGCCCGTCCGATAGGTCGCGAGGCGCTCGGTGACCCCGTCGATCATGTCCTGCTGCTCGGGTGCGAGCTCGATGCGGGTCTTCTTCAGGATGTCGCTGAGCGTCGAGGCCGCCTCGCCCACCTGTTGGAACTGGGTGCCGGCGCCGGGATCGGTGACGAAATCGCGCGCGGCGAGGCGCAATTCGTTCATGCGGCGGTCGATGTCCTCGGCGAGGTCGCCGACGCTCTGCAGCCGCTGCAGCTCGGCAAAGGTCGTGTCGATGTGCCGGATCGCGATCACGCTCGCGGTCGAGGTGACGATGATCACCGCCAGCACGAGCAGGAAACTGCCGAAGGTGAGCTGGCCGATGGAGAGCGAGAATGTTCGCTTTTTCTCAGGGGTCGGCGTCAATTCGGCGGACATAGGATGTCTTGGGGGACCGGGCTAATGGAGGCCCCAATATACGACGTATTGCGCCCTCGGGGGAACATGCCTCGCGCCTCGCAATATCGTTAATATCGTGCTCCTGGCCCACCCCCTCTCGCCCTCTATGACGGTTTGACGCTTGCCCGCCGCCCGGCCGGGATCGTCATGGCGGCGACGCCGAGGACGACGCAGGCCAGCCCGATCCAGGCGGTCTGGTTCAAGATCTCGCCGAGGAAGACGACGCTGATCGCCACCCCGATCGGGACGCGCAGATAGGCCTGCGCCGTGGTGCCGACCGAGCCCAGGGTCTGGATCAGGCGGAAATAGATCGCAAAGGCCGCGGCCGTCGAAAACACGGCGAGCGCGAGCAGTGCCAGCACCGAGCTTTGCGAGGGCGCCAGCGTCCAGGGTTGCTCGACCAAGAGCGAGGCCGGGATCAGGACGGCGGCGCCGGCCAGCAGCGAGCCGGCTGCCGGCGCCATGGGATCGAGGTCCTTGAAGCTGCGGCCGAAGATCGCGGCACATGCGTAGCAGATGGTGGCGGCGACGATCGCCGCCTCCGCGACGAGGCCGCTTCCGATGCCGTGAAAGGCATCGACTCCGACGATCAGCAGGATGCCGGCCATGCCGGCGACCACGCCGAACAATTTTCGAGGGGTCGTCGCTTCGTGACGGGTCACCACCGCGGTGAGCAGGAAGGTGAAGATCGGGCCGGCCGAGTTGAGGATGGTGGCAAGCGCGGCATCGACATGGCGTTCGCCCCAGGCGATCAGCGTCCAGGGAATTACGCTGTTGAGCACGGCCTGGAACGCGAAACGTCGCCAGGTCGCGGCATCCGTCGGCATGCGGATGCCACGCGCCCACATGACGGCCAGCAGCAAGAGGCCCGCGATCGCGGTGCGCGCCGCGATCAGCGTGATCGGCGGGATGGTAGCGACACCAAGCTTGATGAAAGTGTAGGATCCGCCCCAGAGCGTTGCGAGCGCGACGAGGAGCGCCAGCTCGACGGCGATGTTGGTATCCTGCCTGACGTCCATCCTGCGCGTCCATCCATTCGCGATGGACGGAACCTAGCGCGACCGAGCCCTCGATACTTCGTCGAACGTCGAAGTGTATTAGCCCAGCGCCCCCACCTCGAACACCTCGCCGTCATAGCCGGCCTCGCGGGGGATGCGGAGCTGGCGGCCGGTCTCGGTCTTGGTCATGACCGGCATCACCGTGACGATCGACATGCCCCGGGCATGCTCCATCGCGGCCTGCACCGTTGGCTGCTTCGCCAGCCGGATCAGATTGCGCGTGGTCGGGAACGGCAGCTTGAAGCGGCCGCTCTCGCCGCCCTCCACCGCCTCGCGCGGCGAGACCCATATCGAATCCGTCGACTCCCGGCCGTCATGGGCGCCGAGCTGATCGGGCGGCGCGGCGGCAAGGAAGAACCAGGTGTCGAAACGCTTCGGCATGCCCTCCGGCGTGATCCAGTGCGCGTAAGGCAGGAGCGTGTCGAGCGCGAGCTCCAGACCGTTGTCGGCCAGGATCCTGAGAAAGCTGATCTTGTGGTCGTTGAGCGCGACGCGATGCGCATCCGCAATCTCGCCCGCACGCCTGGCATCGACCGACAGGCCCGTCTCCTTCGATCGCGCCAGCAGGATGCCGCTCTCCTCGAAGGTCTCGCGGATCGCGGCGATGCGAAACCCGCGGTCCGCTTCGCTCAAGCCCTCGCCGCCCGAATACAGATCGGTGCGGGCGACGATCTCCTTGTCGCCGGCATCGACGCTGCCGCCGGGAAACACCAGCGCGCCCGAGTTGAACTCGATCTGATGATGGCGAACCATCATGAAGATTTCGATGTCCTTCTCGCCGTCGCGCAACAGGAGGATCGTCGAGGCCGGGCGTGATGCTGATGTCTCGGCCATGCGACTAACCCGCGGCGCTGGATTGCGGGCCGAGATTGGCGCGCTTGTCGACCCGGGCGACGCGCGACAGCAAATATTCGACTTCCGCCTTCGCCGTCGCCGTGATGGTCGCGCCCGGCTTGCGCTGGGCGCTGGAGGCGATGATGCCGCGCTTCTGCAGCACGTATTTGCGGATGCTCAGGCCGACACCGGGCTGCTGCTCGTAGCGGATCAGCGGCAGGTGCGCGTCGAACAGGTCATGCGCGGCATCGCGCTTGCCGGCCTTGGAAAGGTTCACGACGTCAATCAGAAGCTCCGGGAAGGCGTAGCCGGTCATGGCGCCGTCGGCACCGCGCTCCATCTCGAAGTCCAGGAACGTGCCGCCATTGCCGCAGAGAATCGAGAGCGGACGGAGCGAACCGTCCTTCTGGAAGCCGCGCAGTGTCGTGATCTTCTCCAGCCCCGGCCAGTCCTCGTGCTTGAGCATCACGCAGTTCGGATTGTCCATGACGATCTTGCGGATCACGGCGGGCGTGAACACCACCGAGAGCGTCAGCGGATAATCCTGCAGCACCCAGGGTACGTCGGGGCCGATCGCTTCCGCCGCCTGCTTGAAATAGCCGACGATCTGATCGTCGGTGCGCAGGGACGGCGGCGGCGCGATCATGACGCCGGCCGCGCCCGCGTCCATCGAGGCCCTCGCCAGTGAGCGCATGGTGGCAAAGCCCGGTGCGGAGACGCCGACGATCACCTGCATTTTCTTGGCGCGCTTGACGAAGCGCACCGCCACCTGCTCGGCTTCAGTGGCGTCAAGCTTGGGCGCCTCGCCGAGGATGCCGAGCACGGTGACGCCGTCGCAGCCGACCTCCTCGTAGAAATCGGTCAGGCGGTCGATAGAGCGCTCGTCGATCCGGCCGTCGTCGTGGAACGGCGTCGGCGCGATTGCGAAAGTGCCCTTGGCGTCGGCGGTGAGTTTCATCGGTCTTCGTCTCTCTCTGTTGTCATTCCGGGGCGCGCAAAGCGCGAACCCGGAATCTCGAGGTTCCGGGTTCGATGCTTCGCATCGCCCGGAACGACAAGTCAGCCTAAAACCGCCGCGCCCCCATCTTGATCTGCTCCTCGGAGAAGAAGATCTCCTTGGCATGATCGGCGATGTCCTGGGCCTTCCAGCCCGTGTGCGGCGGTTTCCAGCCTTCCATTTCCATCATCCGCATCTCGCGCACGCCGCGGGGCCCGGACACGCCCAGCACCTTGCCGGTCTGGTCGCCCGACAAATCGCTGACCATGTATAGCACGGCCGGCGCGATGCCGTCCGGCCCCAGCGCCGCCCCCGGGTTCTCCTTATAGCGGGGCAGGTCTGCGGTCATGCGGGTCAGCGCGCCCGGCGCCAACGTCCAGATCCGGATGTTGTATTTGCGGCCCTCGATCGCCAGCACGTTGGATAGGCCCCAGATGCCGCCCTTGGCCGCGCCATAATTGGTCTGGCCGAAATTGCCGATCAGACCCGATGTCGAGGAGGTGTTGACGATGACGCCGCCGCCGTTCTCCCGCATCCAGCGAAACACCGGCATGGTGCAGCAAAAGGTGCCCTTCAGATGCACCTTGATGACCTTGTCCCAATCGGCCTCAGAGGCCTTGTGAAAGGTCTGGTCGCGCAAAATGCCGGCATTGTTGACCAGGATGTCGGCCCGGCCGAAATGCTTGATGGCGTCGTCGAATATCGACTGGCCACCCTCCATGGTGGAGATGTCGGCGCCGTTGGCGACCGCCTTGCCGCCCTCGGCCGTGATCGCGTTCACGACCTGCTGCGCCATGGAGGTGTCGGCGCCGGAGCCGTCGCGGGGCCCGCCGAGGTCGTTGACCACGACCGAGGCACCTTCTCGCGCGAACAGCTTCGCATAGGCCTCACCGAGCCCCCCACCCGCCCCGGTGATCAGCGCAACCTTGCCGTCGAGCAGTCCCATGGTGGCTTCTCCCTGTTTGTTCTTTGTCGTGTCCCGGCTCTGCAGCGCACCGCTACGCGCTGCGCTGCGTCCGGGGCACGAGAGCAGCCTAACCCAGCACCGTCTTGCCGTTCTTGATCACGGTGACGCCGCGCGACTTCACCTTGGCTTCGAACGAGATCACGTTGCCGTCCTTCCAGAGGTCCATGGTCACGGTCTCGCCGGGATAGACCGGTGAGGAAAACCGCGCGACGTGCTGACGGAAGGCGCTCGCATCGTAGTCGGCATAGGTCTGGAGCACGCCGCGGCAGGTGATGCCGTAGGTGCACATGCCGTGCAGGATCGGGCGCGGGAAGCCGGCCTTCTTGGCGAACTCGGGATCGGAGTGCAGCGGGTTGCGGTCGCCGCAGAGGCGGTAGACCAGCGCCTGGTCGGGGCGCGTGGTGATGTCGATGGTCTTGTCGGGGCTGCGCGAGGGAATCTTGTGCGGATCGGGCTGGGTCAGGCTTGGCCCGCCAAAGCCGCCGTCGCCGCGAGCGAAGCGCGAAGCGACCAGCGTTGCCAGCTTCTCGCCCTTCTCGTTCTTCAGCACGGTCTGGTGAACGATGACGACGCCCTTGTCCTTGCCCTTGTCGTAGACCTCGACGACGGAAGAATCGGCGGTGATGTTCGCGGCAACCGGCAGCGGCTGATGGAAGGTGATGTCACGCTCGCCGTCCACCACCATCACGCGGTTGAGATTCATCTCGCCCGGACCCGAGCCCCACGCCGCGACGGACGCGAATGTCGGCACCACTTTCAGCGGCCGCGGCGTCAGCGTGCCCTCGTTGACGAAGGCGAGCTCTTTCTCGTCCATGGGATCGGCGCCGAGGCCGATGCCGTAGGCGTAGAGCATCACCTCGCGGTCGGTGTAGGCGTATTTCTGGCCGAGGTTCTTGAGGGATTTCAGTTCTTCGTATCTGGCGGACATTCTTCTGGTTTCCTCCCGGCATTCGTCTCAGCAAGCGGCGGCGCTCGTTAATGCGCCCTCTCCTCTTGTGGGAGAGGGCTAGATGCTGCCCGCAACAAACTCGTTTGGGTGAGGGGTTGCTTCCCCATCGAAAACTTTCTCCGCGGAGCGATACCCCTCATCCGGCGCTTCGCGCCACCTTCTCCCACAAGGGGAGAAGGGAAGTAAGAACTACACCACCGTGAAGAACGGCAGCGGCGCGCCGTCGGTCGGCTTGAACACCACCTTCACCTTCTGGCCGATTTTCAGCTTCTCGAGATCGCAGTCGACGAAGTTGGTCTGCACCGACGGCCCCTCCTTCAGCGTGACATAGCCGATGGCGTAGGGGCCGGTCGGCGACTTCCGCATCAGGCTCCAGGTGTAGATGGTGCCCTCGCCCGATGCCTCCTCCCACACCGTCTTGTCGGAGTAACAGAACGGACAGATCGAGCGCGGGAAGTAATGCGCTTCGCCGCAGGCGGTGCAGCGCTTGATCATGAACTTGCCTTGCTTGGCCGCGTCCCAGAACGCCGCGGTCTCGGGGTTCGTCACTGGTGCCGGGTATTTCTTTGCTTCGTTCATCACACGCGCTCCAGAATGGCGGTCGAGGCGGCGTGGCGAACGCCCAGAAGGCCGCCGGTGCCGTGAGCGATCGCGAGATCGCAATTCTTGACCTGCACCTTCGGATGCGCCTCGCCGCGCAGCTGCCTGACAGCCTCGATGATCTTGGTCATGCCGCCGCGATTGACCGGATGGTTGCTGCAGAGGCCGCCGCCGTCGGTGTTGAACGGCAGCTTGCCGACGCCCGAGATCAGATTGCCGTCGGCAACGAACTTGCCGCCCTCGCCCTTCTTGCAGAAGCCGAGGTCTTCGAGCTGCATCAACACGGTGATGGTGAAGCTGTCATAGATCGAGGCGTATTTGATGTCTTTCGGCGTGATGCCCGCTTCCTCGAACGCGCGCGGGCCGGACCAGATGCCGGCGGAGTATGTGAGATCGAGATCCTTGCCGCCGCGCGGGCCCTTCATGGCTTCGCCGTGGCCGATCAAGCGCACAAGCGGCTTCTTCAGGCTCTTGGCGATCTCCGGCGTCGTCACGATCAGCGCGCCGCCGCCGTCGGAGACGACGCAGCAATCCATGCGATGCAAGGGATCGGAGATCATCGGAGAGTTCAGCACGTCCTCGACGGTGACGACATCTTTCAGCATCGCATGCGGATTGTATTGCGCGTGATGCGAGGCCGCGACCTTGATCCAGGCGAGCTGCTCCGAGGTGGTGCCGTAGTCGTGCATATGGCGCATGGCACACATGCCGTAGGCATTGTGCGTGGTCGCGCCGTAAGCGGATTCGAAATCGGCCTCGGCGCCGGCTGCGCGCGGTGGCATCACCCCGGTGCGCGGCTTGCCGGCGAGCGTGATCAGCGCGATCGAGCATTTGCCCGCGGCGATCGCCTCGGCGGCGTGGCCGAGATGGATGATGTAGGAACAACCGCCGGTCTCGGTGGAATCGACGTGGCGGAGCTTCTTGGTGTTCAGGCCGAGATAATCGACCATCGGCCAGGCGCCGCCGGGCGCGTCGCCCGCGCAGAAATAGCCGTCCACATCGTCCTTGGAGAGCCCGGCATCCTCGATCGCGCCCTTGGCGACCTCGGCATGGAGCTGCGCTGTGGATTTGTCCGGCGCATGCCGGGTCGGGTGTTCAAATATCCCGGCAATGTAGGCCTTGCCCTTGATGGTCAAAACAGAGGTCTCCGCTCGCGTTTCTTATTGCCCCGTTTTTCTGAACCGCGGTGGGCAGATTGGCAAGCGCGGAAATATTCCGTCGGGCGAGAGGATGGCGGGTTGGCGCAAGTGGCGAGCTCTCGTGTCCCGGACACGCTGCAACGCTTCAGCAGACACACGCCCGCATCCTCGCGGCGCGTCTCGCCCGAGCTTTGCGTCCGTCTTGCTCCCCTCTGAAAACAGAGGGCGCAGGGAAGACCGGGTGCCGGCTGGGCACCCACGGTCCGCTGTGCGCGAATGCGCGAAGAACAGATGCACAGCGGCATACAGGTGCGGCCAAGCAACCGGCCTTCCCTGCGCAGTGGTTTTACGGCTTATGTCGTGATCTCCCCGGGGAGCGTTGCACTATTGCCCCCGTCGCCTTGCGGATGACCGCAAGACTTGACGTACAGACCCCGGACGTCAGGACCACACGATTTTGCCGTACGCGCGACCGCGCCTGTCGTGTGCACGATTGCTCGTGCGACGCAGCCCGCGTCCACCGCCACTCACCCCGCGTTTCGTGACGATCGCGATACGCCCCTCTGAGAGGGATGAGGTAGCAAACAATTACGACAATCCCGAATTTCGGTAAAGTGGAATATTTTTACCCCGGTGGATTGACCCGCCTATTGGGTGTTTTGCCCGGCAGGCAACGCAAGGGATGGTGTCGTAGGGTGGGCAAGCGAAGTGCGCCCACGTTCCCGTGCAATCCTGGCGAGGCGGTGGGCACGGCGCTTTGCGCCTTTGCCCACCCGACGACGAGACCGCCCTATTCCGCGGCGATCTGCCTTGGCGCGGGCGGCGGATTGGCGAGATCGGCCGCAAGCTGCGCATAGCGGGCCTTGGCGTCGTTCACGGCCTTCTCCTTGACCGGGCCGTAGCCGCGGATGCGGTCGGGCAGCGAGAGCAGTTCGACTGCGGTGTCGATCGTGACCGGCGACAGCAGGCCGAGCACGGTGGAGACGTCCTTCTCGTAGCCGGCGATCAGATCGCGCTCGAGCTTGCGGTCGGCGCTGCGGCCGAAGATGTCGAACGGGGTGCCGCGCAGGACTTTGAATTTTGCCAGCACGCGGAACACGTTCAGCATCCATGGGCCGAAGGCGCGCTTCCTGGGGCGACCGAGCGCGTCGACGCCGCTCGCCAAAATCGGCGGCGCGAGATTGAAGTTGAACTTGAAGTCGCCCTCGAACTGATCGCGGAGCTGCTGCTCGAAAGCGCCGTCGGTGTAGAGGCGTGCAACTTCGTATTCATCCTTGTAGGCAAGCAGCTTGGCGTAGTTCACCGCGACCGCGCGCGGCAGAGCCTCGCCATAGCCGCCCTGCTTGGCAGCATCGCGAACCTGATCGACCAACTTGCGATAGCGCCGTGCCAGCCGGCCGTTTTGATAGGCGATCAGGTGCTTGACGCGATGCTCGATCACTTCGTCGAGCGTCATTGCGTCCAGCGTCTTCGGCGGAACCACCTCGTCGGTTCCCTTCAGCATGTCGGCGAGGCGCTGGGGATCTGCCACCGCGAGGCGGCCGAGGCGGAAGGCCTCCTTGTTCACCTTGATCGAGACACCGTTGATCTCGATCGCCTGCTCGATCGATTCAGCCGACAGCGGGAATAGCCCCTTCTGGTAGGCGTAACCCATCATCATCATGTTGGTGGCGATGGCATCGCCGAGCAGCTGCTCGGCCGGCTTGGTGAAATCGAAGAAGACGGAGTCCTTGTGCAGCGCCGTCTCGAGCAATCCGTTCAGCTTGCGGGTCTGGAAGTTGAAATCGCGGTTGAGGACGAAGTCGGCGGTCGGGATGACGTGGCTGTTGATGATGCCGTGGGTGCGGTTGCTATCGCAGAGCGAAATCGTGTCCTTGGCAACCGCGACCACCTCGTCCGCGGCGAGCACCAGATCGGCCGTGCCGGTGACGATCCGTGAGCAGGTCACTTCCGCCGGATGGTCCGACAGGCGAACGTGGCTGAGCACCGCGCCACCTTTTTGCGCGAGGCCCGACATATCGAGGATCATCGAGGCCTTGCCCTCGATATGGGCGGCCATGCCGAGCAGCGCGCCGATGGTGAGAACGCCAGTGCCGCCGACTCCGCCGACCGCGATGTTGTAGGGCTTGTCCAGCGTCGGGCGCGAAGCCGGCTCGGGCAGCTCGCCGATCTCGCTGAGCTCAGCCGGCGCGCGGTGGCGCGGCTTGCCGCCGTCCACGGTGACGAAGGACGGGCAGAAACCCTTGAGGCAGGAATAATCCTTGTTGCAGGAGGACTGATTGATGGCGCGCTTGCGGCCGAATTCGGTCTCCAGCGGCTCGACCGAGATGCAGTTCGACTGCACGGAGCAGTCGCCGCAGCCTTCGCAGACCGCCGGGTTGATCATGACGCGGCGCGCCGGATCCTCCATCAGGCCGCGCTTGCGGCGGCGGCGCTTTTCCGCGGCGCAGGTCTGCACGAAGACGATCGCCGAGGTGCCCTTATGCTCCCGGCACATCTTCATGACGTTCTGCAGTTCGTCGCGATGATACAGCTTCACGCCGGGCGCGATGCTGTCCGCCGGATAGGCGTCGGGCGCCTCCGAGACCAGATAAATCTCGCGAATGCCTTCGGCGTGGAGCTGGAAGGTGATCTGTTGCGGCGAGAGATCGCCGTCATGACGCTGGCCGCCGGTCATGGCGACGGCGTCGTTGTAGAGGATCTTGTAGGTGATGTTGGTCTTGGAGGCGACTGCTTGCCGGATCGCCAGAAGCCCGGAGTGGAAATAGGTGCCGTCGCCGAGGTTCGCAAAAATGTGGTTCTCGTTGGTGAAGGGCGCGATGCCGACCCATGGCACGCCCTCGCCGCCCATATGCGTAAAGGTCTCGGTCGAGCGGTCCATCCACAGCGCCATGAAGTGACAACCGATGCCGGCCAGCGCGCGGCTGCCTTCGGGGACCTTCGTGGAGGTGTTGTGGGGACAGCCGGAGCAGAAATACGGTGTTCGGGACACGGGGGCGACCGCCTGCATCTGGGTCGCCTGACGGCCGTTGAACCAGTCGGCCTTGACGCGGAGCATCTCCGCGATCTCGGGGTTCAGATTGAGCCTCAGAAGTCTCTCGGTGAGCGAGGTCGCTAGCGAGGCGACGCTGAGCTCGGCGGCGAAGGTCAGGAAGCGCTTGTCGTGCTCGTCCATCTTGCCGACGATGCGCGGGCGGACGTCGTCGCGCCAGTTGAACAGCACCTGCTTGACCTGGTTCTCGACGATCTCGCGCCGTTCCTCGACGATGAAGATCTCTTCGAGCCCGACGGCGAATTCATGCACGCCTTCCGGCTCCAGCGGCCAGGGCATGCCGATTTTGTAGAGACGGAGGCCGATCTTGGCGGCGACCTCCTCGGTGATCCCGAGCTCGCGCAGCGCCTGCCGCACGTCCTCGTAGCTCTTGCCTGATGCCATGATGCCGAAACGGGCGTTCGGCGAATCCATGGTGACCCGGTTGACCTTGTTGGCGCGCGCAAAGGCGATCGCGGCAAAGCCCTTGTAGTCCTGCAGGCGGCGATCCTGCTCGAAGCGGTCGTCGGGCCAGCGCAGGTTAAGGCCGCCGGGCGGCAGCTCGAAATCGGCGGGGATGATGAAGGGCTTCATCTCGTCGGTGAGGTCGATCTCGGCGGTGGTCTCCACCGTCTCCGTGATCACCTTCATGCCGACCCAGCAGCCGGAATAGCGCGACATCGCGATGCCCAAGAGGCCCATCTCGATCATCTCATGGATGCTCGAGGGATAGAGATACGGCATCAGCGCCGACATGAAGGCATGGTCGGATTGATGCGGGACGGTGGAGGATTTGGCGCCATGGTCGTCGCCGGCAAGGCAGAGCACGCCGCCGTTCTTGGCCGAGCCCGCGGCATTGCCGTGGCGGAACACGTCGCCGCAGCGGTCGACGCCGGGGCCCTTGCCGTACCAGATGCCGACCACACCGTCGTATTTGGCACCGGGCGAGAGGTTGAGCTGCTGCGAGCCCCAGACGGCGGTGGCCGCCAGATCCTCGTTCACGCCGGGTTGGAACTTGATGTTGTACTGTTCGAGATGCTTGCGCGCCGCGAAGAGCTGCTGGTCGTAGCCGCCGAGCGGCGAGCCGCGATAGCCTGAGATGAAGCCCGCGGTGTTGAGGCCGCTGGCGCGGTCGCGCCGGATCTGGGCCATGGGCAGCCGGACCAGGGCCTGGATGCCCGTGGTGAAGACGTGTCCGGTCTCCTGGGTGTATTTTTGATCGAGACTGATCGGACCCTGGTTGATGCCCATGCTGTCCTCTTTCCAACGCCCTGTTCAGGTCTTGCCGCTTAAGCCGTTGCCTGCCCGTCTTTTTTAGCTAGGGCGCGCCGACCATTTGCGCCACTCTATGTCGGATATTTAACGCTCCGCATCACAATTCTGGACCAAAGGCGGCGCCGGGTAAAAATCGCAACTTCGTGGCCTGAAATACGCCGGGCGTTTTCAATTTGTGTCACCATCCCCCCACCGTGGCGAAATGAATGGATGCGCCGCTATGGTGCGATGACGGCGATTGGTCGCGGGAGAGGCTTCGATGCGGACGATTCTGGCTGTGATCGCGTTGTGCAGTGCGGTTGCGAATGCGGCCCTCGCCGCCGCGCCATCACCGGAGCAGATCGCCTACGGCAAGACGCTGGTCGAGGCCGGCGGCTGCGCAGGTTGCCACACCGCCGATCCCGCAAAACCGTTCGCGGGCGGCAAGCGCATCGATACGCCCTTCGGCGCGATCTATGCGCCGAACCTGACCCCGGACCGCGACACCGGGATCGGCGCCTGGACGGACGCCGACTTCGTGCGCGCGGTGCGCACCGGCATCGCGCCCGACGGCTCGAACTATTACCCGGCCTTTCCCTACCCCTACTTCACGAAGATGACCAAGGACGACACGCTGGCGATCCGCGCCTATCTCGGCACGCTCGCGCCGGTCGTCACCCGCAACAAGCCGCCGGAGCTGCGCTGGCCGTTCGGCTATCGCGGACTGATGCGGATCTGGAACGCGATGTATTTCAAGCCCGGCCTGTTCGAGCCGGACCAGAGCAAGAGCGCGGCCTGGAACAGGGGCGGCTACCTCGTCACGGGGCTAGGTCATTGCGGCGCCTGCCACACGCCCAAGACCTATTTCGGCGCGGACAAGAGCGCGCAAGCACTTTCGGGCAACGAGATGAGCGGCTGGTTCGCACCAAGGCTCGACGGCGCCGCCCGCACCGGGCTGAAGTCGTGGAGCGAGGCTGACATCACGGAGTATCTGCAGAGCGGACGCAATGCCCGGAGCCATGCCGGCGGGCCGATGGCGGAGGTGGTCGTCAACTCGACCTCGAAGATGAGCGATGCCGATGTGCGCGCGATCGCGGTCTACTTGAAGAGCTTGCCGCCGGCACGGCGCGAAACGATCGTGACGCCGCCTGGCGACGCCGAGATGAAGGCCGGCCAGGCCGTCTACGCAAAACTCTGCATCGCCTGCCATGAAGCCGACGGCTCAGGTGCCCCGCGCATCTATCCGCCACTACCGGGCAACGCGCTGCTGCAATCCAACAATCCCTCCTCCACCTTGCGCATCATCCTCGACGGCGCCCACACCGTGACCACTCCGCGCGCGCCCAACACTGGCGAGATGCCGGGCTATGCCAAGCAACTGTCCGATGGTGAGATCGCGGCGGTGACGAACTACATCCGCAATTCCTGGGGCAATGCCGGCCTGCTGGTGACGCCGTCGCAAGTGGCGAAGGCGAGGAAGGAAGGCGCCAATGGGGAGTAGCGAGTAGCGAATGACCGGATCTATTCGCCATTCGCCATTCGCCAATCGCGCGCGACAGCGTCACCGCTCCTCATCCCCCGTGAACACGAATTTCGGCATCTCCCATCTGTAGCGCACAGCGAGCAGGCGGAAGCTGAGACCGAGCACGAAGGTCAGGATCGTCCAGAGCTCGGCATTGAGATTGAGGCCGAACGCCGTCGCGTAGAACAGTCCGGTGACCACCGAGACGCTGGCGTAGAGCTCGGCGCGGAACAACAACGGCACGTCGTTGCAGAGCACGTCGCGCAAGACGCCGCCGGCGCAGCCCGTCACCATGCCGGCGACGATCACGATCGGCAGCGAGGCATCCATCTGCCAGCCAACATTGCAGCCGATCATGGTGAAGACGACGAGGCCTATGGCATCGAGCACGATGAAGGCCAGGTGCAGCCGATGCACCAGCCGCGCGATCAGGATGGTCAACAGCGCCGCGCCACCCGGCAGCGCGAGATAGATCGGGTTGGCCACCCACACCAGCGGATAGTGACCGAGAAACAAATCGCGCAGCGTGCCGCCGCCCAGCGCCGTGACGCAGGCGAGAAGACAAACGCCGACATAATCCATGCTGCGCCGGCCGGCGGCCAGCGCCGCGGTCATGCCCTCCGCCGTGATGGCGACGTATCCCAGAAGATGCAACACGCTATCCGTCGGCGGCAGGCTCCACATAGCTTAAACCCCCTGGGCTAGTTCCCTTCGTCTCGGCCATGGAACTCGCATTCGGTTCCCTGCCCCCACAGGTTCCCGATTCCCGGCATGAGGGCAACATGCGACGAAAGCATAGGGAGCGCGGAACAGAATCTCGCATCCACGGGTTGTCCAGGCGTCTTAACCGAGGAGATCCAATCGATGGCTGACGACCGTTTTCCCAACGATCCGTACCGCCCGAACCTCGCCGACGATGAGTATCTTCGCACGGCGCGCCGGGATGCCGACCTTCAGGCCGACCCCGAGCTTGGCGAAGGCCCCGCCTCCAGCGGCAAGGTTGCGTTGTTCGCCGTTGCGATCGCACTGGTGCTGGGTGCCGTGTTCTACGGCCTGAACAATACCAGCACGACCAATGAGGCCAGCAACACACCGGCCTCGCAGACGGCACAGACGCAGCCCGCCAATCCGGCCGCGCCTTCCGGCATGCGCGACGTGACGCCGCGCACCAACACCGGCCCGGGCGTGACCACGGGCGCTGCGCCGAGCAGGCCGGCTGCCCCGGATACGCCTGCTGCAAAGCCGGCGCCGGATACGCCGGCGCCGTCTGAAGGCGCGAAGTAAGACTTCGCATTGAGACGTGAGAGCGGCGGGACATTGTCCCGCCGCTCTTCGTTTGCTAGCTGAACATCTTGTTGAGCTCGCCGCCGGAATAGCCGCTGCCGAGCTCGGTGAACGTGCCCTTCTCCGCCATCTCTTTTGCCGCACGCATGAAGCCGCCCCAGGCGGCACGCGCAAGCGAGCCACCGACGCTGATCCGGCGTACGCCGAGATCGGCGGCTTCCTGCAGCGACAGGCCGGACGCGCCGATCAGCAGGTTGAACGGTTTCGGTGCGACAGCCTTCACCACAGCGCTGATGTCCTCGCGGGTCTTCAGGCCCGGTGCATAAAGGCAATCCGCCCCCGCGTCCGCGTATGCGGTGAGCCGGTCGATGACCAGCTTGAGATCGGTCACACCCCACAAATAGGCTTCGCAGCGGGCGACCAGCAGCGTGCCGCTGTCACCGATCGCCTTGCGCGAGGCCTTGATGCGCTCGACCGCGAGCGTGCGCTCGTAAATCGGCCTGTCCTTGTCGCCGGTGGAATCCTCGATCGACAGACCGGCAACGCCGGTGCGCACGCCGCGCTCGACATTGTCCGCGACCCTGTCCGGCTCGACCGCGAAGCCGCCCTCGAAATCGGCGTTGACAGGAATATCGACGGCCGAGCTCAATGCTGCAAGATGCTGACAGACGTCCTCGACGGTGACGTGGTTGTCGGCCTTGCCGATGGTCCAAGCAAAGCCCGCGCTCGACGAGGCGAGTGCCTTGAACCCGAGATGCTGCAACGCCTTGGCGCTGCCGACGTCGACCGGATTGGGCAGGATGAAGCACCCGCCCTCGTGCATCTTCCTGAAGGTCGCGCGCTTGTCAGCAGTTGTCACGTGCATGTTTCTCTCCCCTATTTGCCGCGAAGACATAGGCGCGCATTCACGCCAGCGCTAGTGCGCGTCGTGCACCGCCCGACTGTCCTTCGGCGCCTGCTCGCGATCGTTCATGCTGTAATCCCTGATCACGCTGGCGATGCGCAGATGATAATCGGCGAAGATCTTTGCGCGGCCCTTGGCCTGGGTGCGGCGGTGCTCCATCGTGTTGCGCCATGCCTGCACCGCCGCCTCGTCGCGCCAGAATGACACCGAAAGGATCTTGCCCTTCTCGGTCAGGCTCTCGAAACGCTCGACCGAGATGAAGCCGTCGATGGTTTGCAGCAGCGGCTTCAGGTCGGCCGCGAGGTCGAAATAATCCTGGCGGTGTTCGGGCTTGGGCCAGACCTCGAAAATCACGGCGATCATGGGCATCTCCTGCAAACGGCGTGTTGGCCTACAATACCACTTTGCGCAGGAAGGTGCGCTCTTCCGCGAAGATGAATTTCTCGGCCTCCGCAAAGTTGAAGTTGGCCGTGCCGTCGAGATCGGCGCGCAGCCGTTTGCGATAGGATTCGTACGCCGCCAGGCTCTCGAAGGAAATCAGCCCAAAGGCGATGTTGTTGGTGCCCTCATGCGGCATGAAGTAGCCGATCAGGTCACCACCGCATTTCGGGATGATGGTGAGCCAGCGTTTGGAATATTCCTCGAACTGCGCGCGCTTGAAGGGATCGAGCTGGTAGCGAATGAAAACGGTGACGGACATGATGGGCTCCTGAATTTTGGTTGCGAGAAGCGCGAGCAGCACCGTCGCCGCTGAAGCATCTGGACTGCTTGGCGTCGCTCGCAATGACGTGTTCGTGCCAACACGCTACGCGCTTGCCCGACCACAATGCTTCGGCTACCATCGAAGCATGAAAGCTGGACCCGACATCGCCATGGTCGCTGCACTGGTCGGCGACCCCGCCCGCGCCAACATGCTCACCGCGCTGATGAACGGACGCGCGCTGACCGCGAGCGAGCTGGCGCAGGAGGCCGGCATCACGCCGCAGACTGCGAGCTCGCATCTGTCCAAGCTCGAGGCCGGCGGACTGGTCGAGCCGGAGAAGCAGGGCCGCCACCGCTACTATCGCCTCACCGACGACGACGTCGCCGGCGTGCTCGAAGGTCTGGCGGGACTAGCGGCGCGGACCGGCCACATGCGGGTGCGCACCGGGCCAAAGGATCCGGCATTGCGGCGCGCGCGGATCTGCTACGACCATCTCGCCGGCGATCTCGGTGTGCAAATGCTCGATTCCCTGCGCGAGCGGAATCTGATCCGGCAGAAGAAGCAGGACATCGAGCTGACGGCCGAGGGCGAGCGCTTCCTCGCCAAACATCTGCAGATCTCGTCCGACATGCTGACCCACCCGCGCCGCCCGGTGTGCAAGGCCTGCCTCGACTGGAGCGAGCGGCGGCATCACCTCGCCGGCACGCTCGGGGCAGCCATGATGCGGCGCTTCGCCGAACTGAAATGGGCGGCGCGCGACGCGACGCCCGGCAGCCGCGTCGTGAACTTCACCCGTACCGGCGAGAAGCAGTTTGCCGCGCTGTTCGGCGACGGAAAGAACTGAAGGCGCGCGTCAACTGCTCCCGTCGGCTTCCTGAAGGCGCCGGAGCAACACAGCGAGCTGATGCCGCATTTTCCCGGCCGCCTTCGCCAGTTTCTGTCGTCCAAAGCCGCATGCGGGAAACGTTCATGCCGCATTCAGGTCATGATTGGCAGGTTTGGATCGCACCGTGTCGATGTGTTGCAAGATTTGACATATCGAATCGTGTCTCTTGATTCATTGTGCGCCACAAGCGCCAAACCCAAAGACTTCCCCTAAGGACGAGAAGGAAGATCAAATGAAATACCTGTTAGCCGCCGCCATGCTCGCCAGCTCGGTGGTCGGTTTCAGCGAGGCGGCCAGTGCCGCCGAGGGCTGCGGCCGAGGGTACTATCGCGGTCCCTATGGAAACTGCCGCCCGATGCGTGGCGCGGTCGTGGTGCGCCCTGCCCCCGTGATTGTCGCCCCGCCGGTCGTCGTCGTGCCCCGCGCGCGCACGTGCCCCTATGGCTTGCACTGGTACGCCGGCCGCTGCCGCCCGTACTGATCTCTTCCGTTCGCGAAAGGGCCGCGCGGCGAAAGCCTGCGCGGCCATTTTTTTGCCTGCCGCCGGCGATTCGTATGCCCAACCGGAGCGCTTCCAGAATCGAAACGGGGACCGCCCAGCGGCGATCCCCGTCCGATTCGCTGTTTACTGCGCGCTCACCAGTGATGGTGGCGGTGCCGGCGCCGACGATGCCGGCGCCAATGACGATGGCCCCAGCCACGATGGCGGCCACGCCAGTGAACCTGTTCGGGCGTCAGCCTGGCGGCTTCTTCGCTGGTGGTGACCGCGGGATGAGCGTCGGAATTTCCCTGCGGCGTGCGAGCGGGGTCACTGAGCGGCGGCGGCGACAGCGGCGCGGCCTGCGCGGTCGCGGCGAAGACGGCGGCGCCCGCCGTCAGCCCCAATGCGAGTTTCAAAAAGTTTCGACGCTCCATGACATGTCCTCTAGGCTACCAACCAAGTGATGCAGAGGAATTGTCGGGCTCACGACATGAACCAAGGCTGAATCAACCAAGGCTGAATCGTGGGTTCAGATTCGTTGCGACGCGGACATTCGGCGTGCCCTACTGCGAAAACTCCTGCGCGAGCACCAGCGTCTCGCGCGAGCGCTTCACGTCGGGCCAGTCGCGGTCGAAATCGGCGACGAGTTTTTGCAACGCGTCTCCCTTCAGCATCGCCGCGAGCTTGGCCTCGTCATCGAACTGATACGTCGCCTGGTGCAGCGAGGGATCATCGAGGCTCCAGAACCGCCACGCCTTGCTCACGCCAAAGGCCTTCACCGCGTCGGGCAGATGTTCGGTCTCGTACCATCTGTCGAAGGCTGCGCGTTTGCTGGCGTCGGAGACAATGGCACGGACGACGAAGAAGGCTGCAGGCATCGGATTTCCTCCTGTTATGTCCGACGAGACTAACCGGTTAAACCACCGGCGACAAAAAAAGTCGGCACCCCTGTCGGGATGGGCGCCCTTTGCTCGTCCTTTGTGTCGAACCAGGACACGGAGACTGCAAATGGCCGACCTCACCCTGACCACCTTCGATTGGGTTCCCGAAGCGCCGCGCGGCTTCGTGCGCGACCTTCGCGTGCGCTGGGCCCTCGAAGAAGCCGCCTTGCCCTATCGGGTCGCCGGCGTGCCGTTCGAGGATCGCGGGCCTGCGCATTTCGCGCACCAGCCCTTCGGCCAGGTGCCGTGGCTGACCGATGGCGACCTCTCGATCTTCGAGAGCGGCGCGATTCTGCTGCATCTCGGCGGGCTCAGCGAGAAGCTGATGCCTGCCGACCCGCGCGGTCGTGGCGAGGCGACGGAATGGGTGTTCGCAGCGCTCAATTCGGTCGAGATGGCCGCCCTGCCCTGGGCCATGTCGAAGTTCATGGGACATCCGACCGACACGCAGGCGTGGAAGTTCGTGGACGACTTCCTCAAGCTTCGCCTGAAGCATCTCGAGCCGGTGCTGGCCAGCCGCGAATGGCTGGCGGGCTCGTTTTCCGTCGCCGACATCCTGATGTCGGATGTGCTGCGCGTCGTCGATGGTTTCGGAGGCTTGGCGGATAGCCCCGCCTGCCGCGCCTACGCCGCACGCGCCACCGGCCGCCCGGCCTTTCTCAAGGCCCACGCCGACCAGATGGCGCATTTCGCCGCGGGGGATAAGGCACGCGAAACGTGATGCGTCTCACATAATCAATCAAGCGCCTGGCCTACTGTCGCCAACAAGGAAGCAGTTCGAAAGGTGACCCATGGTCCGCATCGAATATCTCAAGCAACAGATCGCCCGCGCCGAGCGGCTGGCCAAAGCCATCCTCGACCGGCAGACCGCCGATCGGCTGCAAGCCTTCGCCGCCGAATGCCGCGCGGAGCTCTCGGAGCTGACGCTCAAGTCCGCCGCGTGAGGCGCGCCGGCGCTCGGTGCGTCAAACCAGCTTTAGCGGCGCGTCCGCGACGACTCGCAGGTCGATGCTGCCGATCAGCGCCGCACGGCGCGCTTCCGCAGCGCTGATGGCTTCGTCCGTCTGCCGCAGCGTCGAGACATTCGAGCCGAGCGAGACGATGCCGCCCAGCACCAGTGCAATCGATCCGAGGGCTGCCGTCTGACCGAAGCCGAACAGACCGAGGATCGTCACCAACAGCAGCACCGCTCCGCCCCCAATCGCGATCTTCGACGCCAGGATGTATTTGCGGCAGCGCTCGGCGATCTCGGCGAGCCGCTCGATGCGATCTTCGATGTCGGAGATTTCGTCGGTGGGATCGTCTTCGGTCATTGGAACTTGTGAGCGAGCGGATCGGGGGACAAGCGAAACGTCGGTTATAGAGGGCGCCACCGCCTAGGACACCGGCACGACGCACGCAGGGATGGGCCCAATCGACATCGCGGGCTCGCGCGAAGAATCAGCAGTGTTGACCGGTACATCGGAATCGTTTGCGGGACCGGGCAAGACCCTGACGCGAACAGCCACTCGGTCTCGCCTTCGATCGGTGACCGCTTCGTAGCGGAGACTATCCCGCCCGCTGTACCCAGGTCGTGCCAGGTAAAACAGGCTTATGCCGCGAATCCAGCGCCCGATACAGGCTCGATCGCTTCCGGTGTCGCCTGCCACCGCGAAATCCTCAATGCGATAGCAGACGATCCCATGTTCTGGCGACTTCACAAGCAAGAGCCGGGGAAGCTCGACTGGCGCGCACGTACTGTCGGCGTCGGCGTAGCCTTCGATAACAGTCTCTTCCGACGTCCGGGCGGTGACGGTCATCTCGCTGTCTTGCGCGAAACACGAGACGTCCATCGCCAGGACTGCGGACAACACGCCCAATATCAGGTCACACGGTCCAACGGCGCGCCGCGATAATCTTGATCGTCGACGCCAAATTGCCACCGGCGTGCCCTCCCCTCACAACGGCAAATTGTCGTGCTTCTTCGCTGGCGTTTCCACCTTCTTGTCCTTCAGCATCGCCAGCGCCCGCGCGATCCGTTTCCGCGTCGAGTGCGGCATGATGACGTCGTCGATATAGCCGCGCTCGGCCGCGATGAAGGGGGACAGGAAGCGGTCTTCGTATTCCTTGGTGCGGGCGGCGATCTTGTCGGGGTCGCCGATGTCGCTGCGGAAGATGATCTCGACCGCGCCCTTGGCGCCCATCACCGCGATCTGGGCGGTCGGCCAGGCATAGTTCATGTCGGCGCCGATTTCCTTGGACGCCATGACGTCGAAGGCGCCGCCATAGGCCTTGCGGGTAATGACGGTGACGAGCGGCACGGTGCATTGCGAATAGGCGAACAGCAGCTTCGCGCCGTGCTTGATCAGACCGCCATATTCCTGCGCAGTGCCGGGCAGGAAGCCCGGCACGTCGACGAAGGTGACGATCGGGATGTTGAAGGCGTCGCAGAAGCGGACGAAGCGCGCCGCCTTGCGCGATGCGTCGCTGTCGAGCACGCCGGCCAGCACCATGGGCTGGTTGGCGACGAAGCCGACGGTGCGGCCCGCGATGCGGCCGAAGCCGGTGACGATGTTCTTGGCGAACATGTCCGCAATCTCGAAGAAGTCGCCCTCGTCCACGACCTTCAGGATCAGCTCCTTCATGTCGTAGGGCTTGTTCGGATTGTCGGGGATCAGCGTGTCCAGGGACATGTCGACGCGGCCGATATCGTCGAAGCTCGGCCATTCCGGCACGCCGTCGGTGTTGTTGGAGGGCAGAAAGTCGATCAGCCGACGCATCTGGAGCAGCGTCTCGACGTCGTTTTCGAAGGCGCCGTCCGCGATCGAGGAGCGCGTGGCGTGCACCGAGGCGCCGCCCAACTCTTCCGCGGTCACGACCTCATTGGTCACGGTCTTCACGACGTCCGGGCCGGTGACGAACATGTAGCTGGTGTTCTTCACCATGAAGATGAAGTCGGTCATCGCAGGCGAATAGACGTCGCCGCCGGCGCAGGGCCCCATGATGACGGAAATCTGCGGGATCACGCCCGAGGCCAGCACGTTGCGGCGAAACACGTAGGAGTAGCCGGCGAGCGCGGCGACGCCTTCCTGGATGCGGGCGCCGCCCGCGTCATAGAGGCCGATGATGGGCGCCCTCGCCTTCATCGCCATGTCCTGGAGTTTCGTGATCTTCAGCGCGTGCGTTTCCGAGAGAGACCCTCCGAACACGGTGAAATCCTTGGCAAAGACAAACGTCTTGCGGCCGTTGACCGTGCCCCACCCCGTGACGACGCCGTCGCCGGGGATCTTGTTCTTCTCCATGCCGAACTCGGTGGAGCGGTGCTCGACGAACATGTCGAATTCCTCGAACGATCCCTTGTCGAGCAGCAGCTCGATCCGCTCGCGCGCGGTCAGCTTGCCGCGGGCGTGCTGCGCCTCGATGCGCTTCTCCCCGCCGCCGAGCTTTGCGCCGGCACGACGATCTTCAAGGGCGTCCAGGATGTGTTTCATTTGCTCCCGCCAGTTCTTAAGTGATGCGGGGTTCTAACACGGCATTTTGCGACCCGGAAAGCGCCTTTCCGCGTCGCAGGGCTGCCCTGTCCGGGCTTAAAGCGTGAGAGATTACAAGGTTTTGCCCGGGAGGCGAGCATGGACGAGAGAATGGCCGAGACAGGGGCTGCAACGGGCGGCGTCAACATCCTGCTGCGGCTGGAGGGCCTCACCCTGTTCATCGGGATGGTGATGCTCTACTGGGCCTGGGACGGCTCCTGGCTGGTCTTTGCCCTGCTCTTCTTCGTCCCGGATCTCAGCTTCCTGGCATACCTGTCCGACGCCAAATTCGGCGCGCTGGTCTACAACGCTGCCCACAGCTACATGGCGCCGGTATCGCTGCTGACGCTCGGCTTCGGCCTCGGCTCGCCGCTCACCTTGTCCATCGCGTTGATCTGGCTCGCCCATATCGGCATCGACCGGGCCCTCGGCTATGGCCTGAAATATTCTGCGGGGTTTGGCTTTACCCATCTGGGCCGGATCGGACGGCAAAAGGACGCCTGACGCCGGCGCCAGCCAGTTGACCGGGCCGGCCGATTCAGGCTTGCTCCGAGCTTACGATCAGGCGCCGAATGTTGCGTGAGCCCGGTTCGGTACGGCGGCGGTCACCACAGCCTGGCTCAAGCGTCACACATGTCCGCGACGGTCGTCCCCCTGCCGCCGAACTCATCGTCAGAAACCGTCGACTTCCTGCGGCGCATGGCCAGCATGGTGTCGGGGCGGAATGGCGAAACGCTGCTGCGTGCCGCAAGCCTGATCGAGTCGCTGACGCATCGGGCGATGTCAGCCGAGCGGCTCTATCACGAGCAACAGATCGAGAGCACGCGCAATGCGGAGCTGCGCCAAGCCGCAGAGCTGGCCTCCGACGCCATGGTCGGCCAGATCGCAGCGCTGCGGGCGCAGCTTTCCGAGGTCACCGCAGCGGCCGCAGCCGAGCGCGCCGCCTTCGATGCCGAGCGCGGCAAGCTGATCGGCCTGATGCAGAATGCCGAGAGCCATATCGGCAAGCTCACGAGCGAACTGGATAGCGTGCGTGCCTCCGTCGACAGCTTCAACGAGACGGCGGTTTCCGTGCCCATCGAGGTGCTGCGGCTGGCACGGACACAGTTCGATTATCTCTCCACCGGCTTTGCCAGACGCGGCGACGTGATCTCGCAGGCGATGAGCGAGATCGGCGGCTTTGCCATCGACCAGGCGCTGGCGGCGAAGAAGACCGACACCGCCTGAGGCGGTCGCCGTCTGCGTCAAATTGACAGCGCGCGACTCCGTTGTCCGAAGACGGCCGCTGAAGCGCGCAAGGCGGTGGAGGAATTTTTGCAGGTGTTGTTCGAGCTGGGGTGAGTGCCCGCTCCAAATGCAATGTCGTAGGGTAGGCAAAGCGTAGCGTGCCCACGGATTGTAGCCCATTAGAGGGAGATGGTGGGCACGGCGCCTTGGGCCTTTGCCCACCCTACGGCTGGGTTGCTTCGTTGCGCTCGCAATGACATTGGAGTGAGGCGTCGGCGTGATCGCGCTAGATCGCGCCGATCTCGGCGAGGCAGGCCTGCGTCAGCGACATGCGCTCACTGATGTGGCGCGGCTCCTTGCAGTCCATGTTGAGCGCGAACACCGTGTGCGCTTCGCCCTTCTCGGCCCAGCCGACCATCCAGCCGAGCGACGGTTCACCGCGCTCCGCACCCAGCAGGCCCGACTTGGCGCGGATGACGCTGTCGCCCACCTTGGTCACCGGCAGGATGTCAGCGACGAGGTCCTGGCTGCGCTTGCTGACCGGCAGTGCGCGGCGGCGCAGCCGATCGACGAAATCGATCTGCTCGACCGGATCGATGCGCAACGCCCCGGTGAGCCAGAACTGGTCGATGCCGCCGCCGATGTCGCGGTTGCCGTAGTCGAACTCGTCGACGTATTTTTGCATGCGCTCCTGGCCGATGCGGCGCGCGATCTCCTGATAGACCGGCACCGCGCTCACGGCGATCGCGCTGCGCAGCGTGTGATCCTTGTTCCAGGCCTCGATCGGCCGCTTCACGCCGTCCCAGGCAAACACGTCCTTGTCGGGATCGGTGACGACGCCGGTCTCCAGCGCGATCAGCGAGTTCGGGATCTTGAAGGTCGAGGCCGGCAGCTTCCCCTCGCCCGAACGCTCCTTGTCGGAGGCGACGACCAGATAGTCCTCGACCTTGTAGCCGACGAAGGTGCCCGATGTGCCGAGGTCGGTGAAGCGCTTTGCCAGGCTGTCGCGGATCTCGTTGCGCGGCGGCGCGACGTGGGCGAGCGCGCGCTGCGGCATGGTGGCGGCTGCGGCGAGCAGGCCGAGGGTGGAACGGCGGGTGAGCAAGAGCGATGTCCGTTGAACGATGAAGGTGACGGCTACAATGCCGCCGATATCTGGTCAAACGATGACGGATTGCTTCTTGAGCATGATCTGTCCGGAAAACCGCTGCACACTTTGCGCTGACGCGGCCCTTCGGGTCCGGATCATGCTCTACCGCCCTCGGCCCGACAGCCGCAGCACGAACACAAGCACCTCGGCGACCGCCTTGTAGAGATCCGGCGGGATCTCCTCGCCGAGCTCCACCTTGGACAGTGCGCCGGCCAGGACCTCGTTCTCCTCGATCGGGATGTCGTGGGCCTTGGCGATCTCGACGATCTTTTCGCCAATCGTGCCCTTGCCCTTGGCGACGACAACCGGCGCGCCAGAGCCCTTCTCGTAGTGCAGCGCAATCGCGAGCTTGGATGGGTCGCTCATGTGGCGCGATCCAGAAAATGGCCGGCGCGGGCCGGTGCCGGTTGCGGCGGCGTGCCGTCGCGCACGATGATGTCGCCGGGCTTGAGCTCGGCCCTCATCAGGGCCTGATTGAGCTCACCGATGCCGGCGCGGAGCTGCTGCGCGGTCACGGGCCGCTCCGCCCACATCCGCACGAACGTCTTGTCGCCGCTCAGCGTGATCAGCGCATGCACCGGGCCGGCCGGCTCGACGTTGAGCGAAAAGCGCGCGCGCCAGGCTTGCTTGGCGGCATCGGCGGATTCGTTGCCTCCGTCGCGCGAGATCTCGAATTGCGCCATCGCGGTGCCTTGCGGCGTTGAAAAGGGTATCTCGAAATTCCACTGCGGCACGGCCGGGTCGATGCGGTGGCCGGACGCGTCAGTGCGATCGGGGAGCGAAGCGACCTGGAGCAGGGTCTGCCGCGCGATCGCGGCATCGGTGTCGTCGAGCAGGCGATGTACCGTGGCCGCCAGCGGCGTATCCGGCGCGAGCGACGGCGAGGCGATGGCCTGCGACGCCGGCAATGCTCCGCGAAACGGCGGCGGTGTGGTCGCGTGAGCGGCCGCCTCGAAGACGTGGCCATCAGGCACGGCCTTGTTGGACCCTGGCACATTGCCGAGCATCCGCGGCAGGTTTTGGGTCATCTCCTGCAAGAGGCTGGCGGCAAGGCCTGCGGACATGATCCGTGGCATCGCGGCCTGCGCAGCGCCGTCGGCGGTATCAGCCGGGACGGCGGCCGCGGGCGTGGCGCTGCGCGGCATTTGCTGCGGTTGAGCGATCTCGGCCTCGGGCGACGGCACCGCGGCCAGTGCTGCCCGGCCGGTTGCTTGAGCCGGCGCGGCTGTCCCCGTCGCGTTGGACGCAGGCGCTGCAGCTTGCGCCCTTGGCGCGGAGGACTCGAGCGTGGCCAGCGTCTGGCGCAGCACGAGCAACGCCGCTTTCAGATCCGGCCCTGCGCCGGACGACGGCGTCGCGCCCGCGGCCAGCGAGGCCTCGAGGAACAGCCCGGATTTCTGGAACGCGGACTCGACATCGGCGCCATCGAGCCCGGGATTGAGCGGCGTCTGCTGCGCCAGCACGTTCAGCACGGCCTGCTTGAGCCCCGCCGGCAAATTGCTGCCGGTAACGATGGATGCCAGATTGGCAAACAGCGGCGCCTGGCTGCCCTGCTTCGCCGCGGCCTCGGCCGAAGCCAATGTGACTGCAATCCGTTCGGTCGGCGTCAGCGCATTGCGCGCTGCGCTTGCCGACAGCGCCAGCGGCGGGCTGTCCACCAGTGAGGCCGCGCGGGCCGTCAACGTGACCTGGTCGGGAGTGGTCTCGCCTGCCCCGCCCATGACCGCGAGCCGGATGGTCCCGTCGTTCTTCGACACCGCGAGCTGGAGGTTCTGCCCGGGCGTGAGCGCCACCTCCGACATCACGTCCATCGACAGGTTTGCGATCGCGATCCGCACCAGATTGTCGGCGAGCACGCTGACGACCTTGGCGTTCACGACGCTGCCGGGCTGCAATGCGAGATCGGGCGTCGTCGCATCAGCCACGGAGCTGGCGGCACTGACCGGAAGGATCGAGCTGATCGGCGTCGGCATCTCAGGGGCCCGGGGAATGCTGGCCCACCCTAACGCGCCCCTCGTAAACCTCTCGTTAAGTCTACGGCTCTGATTTCGTTAATGCCGTTGCGCCGGATGGGGGACAAATGCGCTGTCATTCCCGACCTGTGCAGGCAAACTGGGCGATGTCTCAATGGGAGTTCCGCCTGGGCGTCAAGCCGACTTGAGGGACCGCAACATGCGACGAGGTGTGTGGGCAGCCGCCTTCAGATGATGCCGTGCTTCCTCAACAGCGCTCGCTCGTCGCCGGATACCCAGCCGAACACCTTCGGCTCCCCGTTCAGATCCTGAATGAAGTAGTGGACGTCAAAATCTATCGCTATGTCTGGTTGATCCTTGCTGGCATAGGTTGCCGTCCAGGCGACATGGGCCATGCAATGATGCTCGTCTATCGGTGAGAGGCGTACATCGCGTATCCGCATTTCCTTCGTCCCGATCGCCCGATAGCGTTCGTAACCTTGCGCCATAACCTTCTTGAGTTGATCGTCGTTCTTTCCAGCCGTCACCCCGGCAGGCGAGGCGGCGATGAAGTCGGAAGCATAAAGCGATGCGACCTCATCTGGATCGACGTTGCCATCGAGCGATCTATTGAAGAACGTCTCGTATCGCTCAAAGAACTTCCTTACACCGTCTTCCGTCATTTTCTTTCCAAGTCCCAAACGCCGCGATCGATGCAAAAGGCCGCCAGCTGACGATCAGTTCCCGCAGAAAAACCGGACATCCGGATCCTCTCGTTAAGAACCTCAGGCCGCAGGCGGCTTTGCCGCCGCCAAAAACGCCACGGCGGCCTCGAAATCCCTGAAGCGGGCAGCGCGCCGGTGAGCGGCCTCCTCGTCCACGCCCCATTGGTCGATATTCCAGTCCTCATCGACATGGGCGGCGGCCCAGACCTGGTCGGCGTCGCGCGCGCCGTGCGCCAGGGCCAGCGCCAGCAACGCCGAGCCAGTCAGGGTCGTCACCACGTGGAGTGCGGCGACCGACCAGGCATCCCCGGGCAGCGCGGCGCGCGCGGCCCTGACCGCTTCGTCCGGCTGTTTCACATGCATGACACCCTCGGACAGGATGAAATGTGCGCCCAAAGTCTCCGCGGCCCAGAACAGCACCGGATCCCAATGTGCGGCCTCGCGGGCCACCAGCCCCTCAGGATGGCCGGCGCGATAGAACAGCAGATCGGACTCGAAATATCTTGCGAGATCGTCGCTGACGAGCTCGACGCGGTCGACGACGCTCTCCACGACGCTGTTCGCGATCCGCGTCAGTGGCATGGTCACGGGATCGATCGTCTCCCCTTGGGCCGCCCATTCGGAGGCCACCGCATCGGCCAGTGCGCGCGAGGGGATCACCACCTGACGGCCGGAGGGTGTGCGGATCGGCTTGCCGTCGAGCGCGATGGCGAAGCCGCCTTCGGCCTCGGTGACGCCGGCCGTCTTGTAAAAGCGCTTGCGCAGCGGCGTGCGCGCGGATGCGCGCGCCGATGCCCGGGGATCCGGCGCGGGCTGCCCCGCAGCTTCTTCGAACAATTCGCGCATGTCGGTTCTTCGGTCCCTGTCCTCAACAAATTACCGCCGCCGTCCCGGCGAAGGCCAGGCGACGATGACTGCATTAGTTCGCGCAACTGCGCGCATATGTGCCGCGATCGGCCGGCCCAAGCCCCGCAGCTGCAGCGTCGTCGAGGCACTTCGTGACGCGATCGCTGAACGAATTGCGCGGGAGTGGCCCGTAATTGTAGCGCAGCGGCGCATCGAATTGCGGAACTTTCGGCACCTCGATCTTCGGCGGCGGTGGCGGCGCAGGCTGCGAAGGAGCAAGCCTAGAGGCGCCCGGAGACACATATTGCGCCTGGACAGCTCGCCCCATGAACAGAGCAACAAACAGCACCACACCGATCGAAAGCCGCGTCATGGCGGATATGTCGTGCGCCCAATGTCCTCATTCAACCCGGCTATTCCTCCGGAGCGTTTTCGATCGGATCAAATCTGGTTGCGTCGAGACCGAGCAGGTTCCACGATTGCTGCATGTGCGGCGGCAGCGGCGCGGTCGCGTCGATCACGCCGCCGCGCGGATGCGGGATGACGATGCGGCGCGCCAACAGATGCAACCGGTTTTGCAGGCCGCCCGGCAGCTGCCAGTTTTCGATGTTGAAATATTTGGGATCGCCGACGATGGGGTGGCCGATATGGGCCATGTGGGCGCGCAGCTGGTGGGTGCGGCCCGTCACCGGCTTCAGCGAGACCCAGGTCAGCTTGTTGCCGGCGGTCTCGACCACGGCGTAGTACGTCACCGCGTGGCTTGCGCCCTCGTCGCCGTGCTGGGCGATGCGCATGATGGTATCGTCCTCGCTCTCCTCCTTGGCAAGAAAGGTCGAGATGCGGCCCTGCTTGGGCTTCGGCAGCCCCGGCACCAGCGCCCAATAGACCTTGCGCGCCGACCGCGAGCGGAACGCGCCGGTCAGATGCGAGGCGGCAAAGCGCGTCTTCGCAACCAGCAAGCAACCCGACGTCTCCCTGTCGATGCGGTGCACGAGGCGCGGCTTCTGGCCCTTGGAGTCGCGCATCACCTCCAGCATCTGGTCGATGTGCCGCGTCATGCCCGAGCCGCCCTGCACGGCAAGGCCGGCGGGCTTGTTCAGGACGAGGACGTCGTCGTCCTCCCAGATGGTCATTTCCTTCAGCGCCTTGAGCGTCTTCTGCGCAGCCTCCGACAGTTCGCCGACGACCTTCGGCGTGTCGAGCTTGAGCGGTGGAATGCGGACGCTCTGGCCCTCCTCCAGGCGGTCCTTGCTGTCGACACGCTTGCCGTCGACGCGCAGCTCGCCTTTGCGCACGACGCGCTGGATGTGGGAGAACGATAGGCCGGGAAACCGCGCTTCGAGGAAGCGATCGACGCGCATGTTGTTCTCGTCGGCCGTCACGATGACGGTCTGCACCTTGGTCGGCAGCAATGCCTCGACGGGCTTTGCCGGCTCAGGTCTCTCCTGGACAACTTTCGGCGGACGCCGCTCCGCGCGCTCGCCCGCAAAGCGCGGCGGCTTTCCACCGGGCTTGCCGCCCGGACGCGGGCCGGCTGTCTTCGCGCTGCGCGCCTGATGAGGGCGCGCTTCCTTGCGCTCGTCGCGCGAACGGGGCTTGGGATCGGTTCTTTTGATACGGCGGCTCATGGCTGCCTGCGTACCCTAAAAGCCGGCTGCCGTCACGGCGAAATGGCCGTTTCTAGCCTGTCCCGCCCCGCTCTTTCCGCAACTTCGCCCAGTAATCCAGCCGCTTCCTGATCTCGCGCTCGAAGCCGCGCTCGGGCGGGTCGTAGAAGGTCTGCCGGCCCAGGGCTTCGGGGAAGTAATCCTGGCCGGAGAAGGCATCCGGCATATCGTGGTCGTATTCGTATGAGGCACCGTAGCCTTCCGACTTCATGAGCTTGGTCGGGGAGTTGAGGATGTGCTTGGGCGGCAGCAGCGAGCCGGCCTGTTTTGCGACCTGCATCGCCGTGCCGAAGGCGGTGTAGACTGCGTTCGATTTCGGCGCGGTGGCGAGATAGACTACCGCCTGCGCGATCGCGAGCTCACCCTCGGGATGGCCGAGGAAGTCGAAGGCATCCTTGGCTGCGTTGGCGATGACGAGCGCCTGCGGATCGGCGAGGCCGATGTCCTCCACCGCCATGCGCACGACGCGGCGGGCCAGGAACAACGGGTCCTCGCCGGCATCCAGCATGCGCGCGAGGTAATACAGCGCAGCATCGGGATCGGAGCCGCGCACCGACTTATGCAGCGCCGAGATCAGGTTGTAATGGCCGTCGGCCGACTTGTCGTAGATCGGAGCGCGGCGCTGCAGGATGTCCTGCAATTGCGCGGCATTGAAAATCTCGTCCGCCCGCGCCGAGCGCCAGACCTCTTCGGCGAGCGTGAGTGAAGCACGGCCATCGCCGTCGGCCATGCGCACCAGCACCGCGCGCGCCTCTTCATCGAGCGGCAGCTTCCTGCCCTCGACCGCCTCGGCATGCGCGAACAGCTTTTCGATGGCGGCAGCGTCGAGCGAGCGAAACACCAGGACGCGCGCGCGAGAGAGCAACGCCGCGTTGAGTTCGAAGGACGGGTTCTCGGTGGTGGCGCCGACCATGACCACCGTGCCGTCTTCCATCACGGGCAGAAACGAATCCTGCTGCGCGCGATTGAAGCGATGCACCTCGTCGACGAACAGCAGTGTGCCCTTGCCCATCTCGCGGCGGGCACGCGCGGCGTCGAAAGCCTTCTTCAGGTCGGCGACGCCGGAGAACACCGCGGAGATCTGCTCGAAATGCAGATCGGTCGCATCCGCCAGCAGCCGCGCCACCGTGGTCTTGCCGGTGCCAGGCGGTCCCCAGAACACCAGCGATCCCAGCGTGCGCGTCTCCAGCATGCGCGTCAGGGCGCCGTCGGGACCGAGGATATGGTCCTGCCCGACGACCTCCGACAACACGCGCGGGCGTAAGCGGTCCGGCAGCGGATGCGGGGCGTCGTGGTCGAGCCCCGCCGCAGCGAAGAGAGTTGACGTCTGCTGTGGTCGCTTCGGACTCATCCGCCCAGCGTGACGTTGATCTGCTGGCCGCCGCGCACCAGCGTGATGCGCCAGATCCTCGCGCGCTCGCCCGCCGCCTTTTCCAGATCGACGGTCTTGCTGATCTTCTGGTTGTTGACGGCGAGGATGATGTCGCCCTTCTGGAAGCCGACATTCGCGGCCGCACTGTCGCCGCCGAGATCGGTGATCACGACTCCCTCGGTATCGGCGTCAAGATGCAGCTCGTCGGCAACCGCCGGAGTGATGGTCGAGACCTTCGCGCCCTGGAACGGCGAGCGGGCGGTGACGACGAGTTCGTTGCGTCCCGTATCGGGTGCGGTCTCGAGCGCCACTGTCAGCTTGACGGGCTTGCCACCACGCTGCACATCGATCTGCGCGCTACCGCCAAGCGGACGGGTGGCGAAGCGATAGTCGAAGGCGTTGGGATCATCGACGATCTGGCCGTCGATTCCGGTGATGAGGTCGGAGGATTTCAGGCCGGCCTTCGCGGCGGGGCCATTCGAGACCACGCTCGCCACCAGCGCGCCGGTCGGCGACCGCAAGCCCAGGCTCTCGGCAATCTCCGGCGTCACCACCTGCAACTTCGCCCCGAGCCACGGCCGCTTCACCGCCTTGCCGCCGCTCTTGGCGGAGCTGACGACGACACGCACCATGTTGGCGGGGATCGCAAAGCCGATTCCTTGCGAGCCGCCGGAGCGCGAATAGATCGCGGTGTTGATGCCGGCGAGCTTGCCGCTCATGTCGACCAGCGCGCCGCCGGAATTGCCGGGATTGATCGCAGCGTCAGTCTGGATGAAGAACTGGTAGTCCGTGATCCCGACCTGCGTGCGCGCGAGCGCCGAGATGATGCCATGAGTCACGGTCTGGCCGACGCCGAAGGGATTGCCGATCGCAAGCACGACGTCGCCGACCAGCAATTCGTCGGAATTGGTGAAATCGAGGGTCGGAAATTTCTCCTTGCTGTCCTTCAGCCGCAGCACGGCGAGATCGGTGCGGGAATCCTTCAAGAGGATCTCGGCCTCGAACTCGCGCTTGTCGGACAGCGATACCTTCACCTGGTCCGCACCCTCGATGACATGAACGTTGGTGACGACGAGGCCGGAGGCATCAACGATGACGCCGGAGCCAAGCGAGCGCTGCATCTGCTCGGGCTGCTGGCCGGGCACGCCGAAGAAGCGGCGGAAGACGGGGTCATCAAGCAGCGGATTGCGGTTCTGCACCACCTTGGCGGCATAGACGTTGACGACGGCCGGCTGCACCCGCTGCACGATCGGCGCATAGGATAGACGCAGCTCGGCCGGCGAGGACGGAACACGGCGATCCTGCGCCGGAGCCGGATTGAAGTGGGCGGAAAAGCCTATGCACAAGGCCGTGACGGCGGCGGTCCAGCTCGTTCGAAACATTCCTACCTCTTGGAAAAGACGCCGGAATATAGGCGCGTTCGCCCCCCAATAGAAGGGCGCCGGGCGGCAATTCGGGCCCCTTTTCCGGTGTGTCCGGGACGCAAGCCGAGCGTGCGAATCGGCAATTTGCATCATGGCTCGATTGGCATGATGCGCATCATCCCGCATTGTGATGTCGAGCGGATTCGGTTGCGGCGAATTTGCATCAGTCGGAACCCACACAAGCGCGTCGCAGCGTCGCGGGCCGGTCATCGATCATACCTAGGCTCTCCGCCAGCGACTTATCACGGACTTTGGGAAAGTTCGTCAAACGATGGAGGCGTAACGTGAGCAGGAGCAGAACAAGAATTGCAGCCACGGCGATCGGTCTCGCCGGCGCGCTGGCGGCCTCGCAGGCCCAGGCCCAATCGGCAAGCAGCAGCGAGCAGGAGATTGCCCTGCTCAAGCAACAGTTGAAGATGCTGGAGCAAAAGCTCGACAAGCTCCAGAGCCAGACCGCCGCGAACACGGCGGCCACCGCGAAGGCCAAGGCCGAAGCGAAGGCCGAGGCCAAGGCCGAAGCGCGCTCGGAAGCAAAGGCCGCAGTTGCCAACGCCAATGCCGCGATCCCCGTCAAGGGACCGGCGCCGGCCTCCGGCGTCGTCGTGACGATGCCGAACAACCGGCCGACCATTTGCACCGCCGACCAGGCGAACTGCGTCGCCATCACCAGTCGCCTGCACTGGGATGTGGGGGGCTATGACTACCGTCCCAACACCGCAGCGACCGTGCCGCAGAAGCTCGACAGCGGCCAGAACGTTCGCCGCGCGCGCATCGGCGTCACCGGCAAGTTCTTCAACGACTGGAATTTTGCGCTGGTCTACGATTTCGGTGGCTCGTCCGATGGATTTGGCGGCGCCGCGCCGGGATCTCTCCCGGGCGGTGGCCTCTCCGGTGTCGAGAACGCTTATCTCAGCTACACCGGTCTGAAGCCGTTCGGCGGACGGATGGCGATCGAGGCCGGCATCATGGACCTGCCCTACACCCTGGACGAGGCCACGAGTTCCAACGACATCATGTTCATGGAGCGCGCCTCGCCCGGCGTGATCGCCACCAACATCGCCGCAGGCGACTTTCGCTCCGCAGCCGGTGCGCGCTGGTACAACGACCAGCTCTGGATCGGCGGCTATGTCACGGGACCGTCGACGGGTGCGATCCACTCCGCCTCCAGCGCGACGCCGGCGGGCACGAGCGAGCAATATGGCGCCGTGGCGCGCGTGGCCGGCAATCCGATCAGCGCCAAGGACTACTCGGTGCATATCGGCGCCAATGCGCAATGGCTGATCCAGCCGCCGCGCAATCTGATCGCAAACACGCAGACGGTCACACTCAGCGATCGTCCGGAACTGCGGCTTGATCCGACGACGCTGATCTCGACCGGCGCCATCGCCAACGCTTCGGGCGCGCAGGTCTACAGCATCGAGGCGGCGGCGACCTATGGGCCGCTCATCGTCCAGGGCGAGTACTTCTGGTACAATGTCGACCGCACCGCCAATACCGGCGTTCCGCTGGTCGGCGCGCCGAGCCTCAAATTCCAGGGCGGCTACGCGCAGGCCGGCTACGTGCTGACGGGCGAAGGCCGGAGCTACAATGCGGCGAACGCGGCCTATCACGGCGTCAAGCCGGCACATCCGTTCTCGCTCGACGGCGGCGGCTGGGGCGCGTGGGAGATTGCGGGACGCTTCTCGACCATCGATCTCAACGATCAGCTCGCGACCGCGAGCGGTGTCGCCGGCGGCCGGCAGACTGTCTATACGCTCGCGCTCAATTGGTACGTCAACGGCAACGTCCGTTTCATGCTCGACTACCTGCACGGAACGGTGTCGCGGCAGGCCTCGCCGATCTCGACCGCAAACGTCGGCTCGAAGTTCGACGCCGTCGCGATGCGAACGCAGTTCGCGTTCTAGGCAAACTCGTCGTCCCGGGGCGCGCGCCAGCGCGAACCCGGGGCCATCACCACAGGATGGAGTTTGGCGAAGACCCGGAGTTGCCGGGTCGCGCTAAAACTTCGCCCTGTGGATACGGATGACGCGTCCGGGGGGATGACACCAAGCTTGAGGAACGCGCTCCTCGATCATCTATGCCGCGCGCTTCGGCTTCTTCACGACCACCGGCGCCGGCGCGCAGGACAGTCGCTGCTGATGGCTCTCGCCCCAGGCCTTGAGGATATCGATCACCGGCCTGAGGCTCTCGCCGAGCTCGGAGAGGCAATACTCCACCCGCGGCGGCACCTCGGCATAGACCTTGCGGATGACGAGCTTGTCCTCCTCCAGCGCGCGAAGCTGTTTCGTCAGCATGCGCTGGGTGATGCCGGGCATGCGGCGGCGCAATTCGCCGAAACGCTGGGTGCCGCTCTGCAGGTGATAGAGGATGACGCCCTTCCACTTGCCGTCGATCAGGTCCAGCGTCGCCTCGACCGAGCAGCCCGGGCGCCGGGCAAAATCGCGCCGCTTCATGCGTGTTTTCCCAATAGTATCCAAACGGGGACTATATCCCCGAATTTACAGTACTTGCCAAATCGGAGCCAGAGCGACAGTTAGCAGGACAGGCGCATGTCCCCAAGCTGGGCGCCCATCTGATGGAGACAAACCATGAAGGCCATCGGCTACAAGAAATCGCTTCCGATCGAGGACGCGGATTCGCTGATCGATTTCGAGACCGCAAAACCCGAGCCCAAGGGGCGCGACATCCGCGTCGCCGTGAAGGCGATCTCGGCCAATCCGGTTGATTACAAGGTACGCAAGCGCGCCGCCCCGCCCGCGGGCGAGACCAAGATCTTGGGTTATGACGCGGCCGGCGTGGTGGACGCTGTCGGGCCCGAGGTCTCTCTATTCAAGCCGGGCGACGAGGTGTTTTACGCCGGCTCGATCCTGCGCCAGGGCACCAATGCCGAATTCCATCTCGTCGATGAACGCATCGTCGGCAACAAGCCGAAGTCGCTCTCGTTTGCTCAGGCAGCCGCCCTCCCCCTGACCTCCATCACCGCCTGGGAACTGTTGTTCGACCGGCTCGGCGCCGTGCCGGGCAAGAGCCTCGATCCGCGCACGCTGCTGATCACCGGCGGCGCCGGTGGCGTCGGCTCGATCCTGATCCAGCTCGCGCGCCGCCTCACCGGGCTGACGGTGCTCGCGACCGCAACGCGGCCGGAATCGCAAAAATGGTGCCTCGATCTCGGCGCGCATGCCGTGATCGACCACGGCAAGCCGATGAAGGAGCAGATCGAGAAACTAAAGCTGCCGCCGGTCGCATTGGTGGCGAGCCTCACCTTCACGGACCAACACTACAAGGCCATCGCCGAGTTCATGGCGCCGCAGGGCCGGTTCGGTCTGATCGACGATCCACCGGAGTTCGTCATGAGCACGTTCAAGGGCAAGGCGATCTCGGTGCACTGGGAATCCATGTTCACCCGCTCCTCGTTCCAGACGCCGGACATGATCGCGCAGCATCATCTGCTGAACGACGTCGCCGACCTCATCGACAAGGGCGTCTTGCGCACCACGCTTGACCAGACATTTGGCACGATCAACGCAGCAAATCTCAAACGCGCGCATGCGCTGCTCGAAAGCGGCAAGTCGCGCGGCAAGATCGTGCTGGAGGGATGGTAGGCGAAGGAGTCGCAGGGTGGGCAAAGGCGCACTTGCGCCGTGCCCACCACCTCTCTCGGTTGCTAAAAAATGCGTGGGCACGCTGTCGCTTTGCCCACCCTACGGCAGCTAGGCTTCCGGCACGCCCTCGACGAACAGCAGCCGCCGCTCCAGCGCCGTCTGCCGCAGCTTGAGCGCCTCGGCATATTCCGGCGAGGCGTACCATTCCTTCAGCCTCGCCATCGAAGGGAATTCGACGATCACGATGGCCTTCGGCGGAAGATTGCCCTCCGCCAGTTCGGCCTTGCCGCCGCGGACGAGATAGCGCCCGCCGTACTGCGCGATCGTCTTCGCGGCGAGCGTTCGATAGGCCTCAAATCCATCGAGATCGCGCAATTCGACTTCCGAGATCACATAGGCTGTCATGCGCTGCCTCAGGCGATCGTATTCACGATGCCGCCCTCCGCGCGCAGCGCCGCGCCGTTGGTGGCAGAGGCTTCCTTCGAGGCAACGTAAACCACCAGGTTGGCGATCTCATCGACGCTGGCGAAGCGCTGAATCAAGGAGCTCGGGCGATGCTGCTTGACGAAATTGGCCGCGGCCTCGTCCACGGACTGTCCGTTTTGCTTCGCGAGATCCTTCACGAAGGTCTCGACGCCCTCCGACATGGTCGGGCCCGGCAACACGGAATTGACGGTGACGCCGGTGCCACGCGTGAGCTGCGCGAGGCCGCGCGCGACCGAGAGCTGGGCCGTCTTGCTCATGCCGTAGTGGATCATCTCGACGGGAATGTTGAGCCCGGACTCCGAGGAGATGAAGACGATGCGGCCCCCAATTGCGCTTGAGCATGCCCTTCATGTAGGCCCGCGACAGCCGCACGCCGCTCATGACGTTGACCTCGAAGAAGCGACTCCAGTCCTCGTCCGGGATGTCGAAAAAATCCTTCGGCTCGAAGATGCCGGCATTGTTGATGAGGATGTCGACATCAGGCAGCGCCGCAACGAGCGCCTTGCAGCCTGCCGCGGTCGAGACGTCGGCAGCGATGCCGCGCACCTTGGCGCCCGCCCCTTCAAGCTTGCGGACGGCGGCGTCGACCTTGTCCTGGCCGCGGCCGTTGATCACGACGCTGGCGCCGGAAGCGGCGAGGCCCCTGGCAATGGCGTGGCCGATGCCGGCGGTCGAACCGGTCACGAGAGCAGTTTTCCCGGAAAGCTCGATGTTCATGTAATATCTCCATCAGATCGATGACGGGGATATCGGACGCGGTGGACTTCGCCGCAATCGGCGCTCACCAATCAGTGAGACGATCTGTTCCGGCAGCAATTTGGTTCTCACGCCCCCGGCTCGTCCGCAGGTGGAATGATTATTGCTAAGCCAGATCCGAACATCATTGCTCATGCGAACACGGAAGGACCAAGCGATGAAGAGAACCGCCCTCGCTGTTGCGCTCGGGTTTCTCGGCCTGATGGGCGGCAATTCGCTCGCGCCGGCACAAGCAGTCTATCCGGAAAAATCGTTGCAATTGATCGTCCCCTTTCCGCCGGGCGGCGCCTCTGACGTGGTCGCGCGCATCATCGGCGGCGAACTGGAGACGCGGCTCGGCAAGCCCGTGCTCATCATGAACCGTCCCGGCGGCGGCACCACGATCGCGGCCAAGGAAGTCGCGCGCGCGGCGCCCGACGGATACACCCTGTTCTTCAGCTCGAACTCGAGCTTCACGCTGCCGGCGGCCGTGAAGGAAAGTGTGCCGTACGACGCGGCGAAGGATTTCGAGCCGCTCGGCCAGGTCGGCAAGATCACGCTGGTGCTGGTCACCTACAAGGACAACCCGATCAAGGACGTGGCTGCGCTCGTCGCCGAGGCGAAGGCCAATCCCGACAAGCTGTCGCTCGCTTCCTTTGGCGTGGCGACCGTGTCGCATTTTGCCGGTGAGCTGTTCAAATCGGCCGCCGGGATCAAGATGGTCCACCTGCCCTACAAGGGCAGCGCGCCGGCCATGAACGACCTGATCGGCAAGCACATCCAGTACCACGTCGACACGGTGATCGCCGTCAAGCCGCAGATCGAGGCCGGCACCGTCAAGGTGCTCGCGGTGTTCTCGGGCAAGCGCACGCCTTTCCTGCCCGACGCGCCGACGCTCGCCGAGCTCGGCTACGGCAACATCGATTTCGCCTCATGGGGCGCCGTCGTCGCTCCCAAGGGTCTGCCGCCGGCCATTCACGACAAGCTCTCGTCGACCCTGGAGGGGACGATCAACAATCCCTCCGTAGCCGAGCGCTTCGCCAAGGTCGGCTTCGAGCCCGGCTTCGCGCGTTACAGCGATTGGCCGGGCGCCATCGGCAAGGAGACCGTTGAAATGAAGGCGATCGCGCAAAAGGCGGGGATCAAGGAAGACTAGTCCCGCGGGGAATCGACCTGTACCGGAAACAAAAACGGCGCCCGAGGCGCCGTTTTCAATTCATATGCTGAGTGGCTTACGCCGCCTCGGCTTCCTTTTCCTGCACCGGACCGGAATCCTGGCCCTTGGCATCGACGTCGCGATCGACGAACTCGATCACGGCCATCGCGGCATTGTCGCCGTAGCGGAAGCCAGCCTTGATGATGCGGGTGTAGCCGCCCTGGCGATCCTTGTAGCGGGGCGCCAAGACGTCGAACAGCTTCTTGACCTGGTCCTTGTCGCGCATCTCGGAGATCGCCTGGCGGCGCATGGCGAGGCCACCCTTCTTGCCGAGGGTGACGAGCTTCTCGACGATCGGACGAAGCTCCTTGGCCTTGGGCAGCGTGGTGACGATCTGCTCGTGCTTGATCAGCGCGGCGCACATGTTGGCGAACATCGCGCGGCGATGCTCGGCCGTGCGGTTGAGCTTCCGATGAACCTTGCCGTGACGCATGTGTGTAGTCCTTTTTCGATTGTGTCGCGGTGGTTCAGCGACTGGTTTTCAGGTGGGCTTCCTGCGTTCGCCCTGTCAGTCATTCCGGACGGCGCGAAGCGACGATCCGGAATCTCGAGATTCCGGGTTCGGCTCTGCGAGCCGCCCCGGAATGACGAATGCTCAGTAATGATCTTCGAAGCGCTTGGCGAGCTCGTCGATGTTCTCCGGCGGCCAGCCCGGCACTTCCATGCCGAGATGCAGACCCATCTGGGCCAGCACTTCCTTGATCTCGTTCAGCGACTTGCGGCCGAAGTTCGGGGTGCGGAGCATCTCCGCCTCGCTCTTCTGCACGAGATCGCCGATGTAGACGATGTTGTCGTTCTTCAAGCAGTTGGCTGAACGCACCGACAGCTCGAGCTCGTCCACCTTCTTGAGGAAGGCCGGGTTGAAGGCGAGGTCCGGGATGATCTCCTGGGCGACTTCCTTGCGCGGCTCTTCGAAGTTGACGAACACGTTGAGCTGATCCTGCAGGATGCGGGCAGCGTAAGCCACCGAGTCATCCGGCGAGATCGCACCATTGGTCTCGATCGTCATGGTCAGCTTGTCGTAGTCGAGGATCTGGCCCTCGCGGGTGTTCTCGACCTTGTAGGAGACCTTGCGAACCGGCGAGTACAGGCTGTCGACCGGGATCAGGCCGATCGGCGCATCCTCGGGGCGGTTGCGCTCGGCGGGCACGTAGCCCTTGCCGGTCGCAACCGTGAACTCCATGCGAATCTCGGCGCCCTCGTCGAGGGTGCAGATCTGCAGGTCCGGGTTGAGCACCACGACGTCGCCGACAGTCTGGATGTCGCCGGCGGTGACGACGCCCGGGCCGGACTTCTTCACGACCATGCGCTTGGGGCCCTCGCCCTGCATCTTGATCGAGATGTCCTTGATGTTGAGCACGATGTCGGTGACGTCCTCACGGACGCCCGCGATCGAGGAGAACTCGTGCAGGACGCCGTCGATGTGCACCGACTGCACCGCCGCGCCCTGGAGCGAGGAGAGCAGGATGCGGCGCAGCGCGTTGCCGAGAGTCTGGCCGAAGCCGCGCTCGAGCGGCTCGGCGACGATGGTCGCGAAGCGGTTCGAATCGCTGCCCGGCGTGACCTGGAGCTTGTTCGGTCGAATCAGTTCTTGCCAATTTTTCTGGATCGTCACTGTTTCACCCATACAGGCCAGTCATACTGCGATTGCAGATACTGGCGTTGGAGAAAGGCCGCAGATTCCCGCGGCTTTGCAAAAAACAATCGCGGGCGCCGATGCGCCCGCAATTTCGTATCAAACGCGCCGACGCTTGCGGGGACGGCAACCGTTGTGCGGGATCGTGGTCACGTCACGGATCGAGGTGACGGTGAAGCCTGCGGCCTGGAGCGCGCGGAGCGCCGATTCACGGCCCGAACCGGGACCGGCAACTTCGACTTCCAGCGTGCGCATGCCGTGCTCCTGCGCCTTCTTGGACACGTCCTCGGCGGCAACCTGCGCGGCGTAGGGGGTCGACTTGCGCGAGCCCTTGAAGCCCATCGTGCCGGCGGAGGACCAGGCAATCGTGTTGCCCTGCGCGTCGGTGATGGTGATGGTCGTGTTGTTGAACGACGAGTTCACATGCGCGACGCCGGAGGCGATGTTCTTGCGCTCACGACGACGAACGCGGGTGGCTTCCTTGCCCATTGAGTACCTTTCCTGGAGATCTCGAACGCCGCCGTAATGCCAGCGGCTACACCTGTGGAAGCGAATAGCGGTAGCGAGTGGCGAATAGGGAGACGTCCCTACTCGCCACTCGCTACTGCGAATTCGCCAGTTTACTTCTTCTTGCCGGCGATGGCCTTCGCCGGACCCTTGCGCGTACGCGCATTGGTGTGGGTGCGCTGGCCGCGCACCGGCAGACCGCGGCGATGACGCAGGCCGCGATAGCAGCCGAGGTCCATCAGACGCTTGATGTTGATGCCGACCTCGCGGCGCAGGTCGCCCTCGACGAGATAGTCGCGGTCGATCACTTCGCGGATCTGGAGCACTTCGGCATCGCTGAGCTGATTGACGCGACGATCCACGGGGATCTTCACCTTCTCCAGGATCTCGCCGGCGATCTTCTGACCGATGCCGTGGATGTACTGGAGCGCGATCAGCACGCGCTTGTTGGTGGGAATGTTCACGCCGGCAATACGGGCCAAGGCCTTCTCTCCTGTCGCCGATCCTCGTCAGGATCGGGCTTAAGTGCTTGTGTTCTCGGGCAGGTGTTCACAAACGCGAACACGACGCCCACCCCCGGTCTTCCTGGGGCCCGGCATCGTCTGAAACTATCCGACTTGGATGCGGGGCTTATTAGGGGATTCCAGGGGCTTTCGTCAACCGCTGCTAGCGTTTGGCTCGCTTTTTCGTGACCTTTTTTGCAGCCTTCCTGGCACCCTTTTTGTGGGCCTTCTTGGCTGCCTTTTTCACCGCTTTCTTGACGGTCTTCTTGCCGGCCTTCCTGGCCGCCTTCTTGGGGCCCTTCACAGCCTTTTTGGCCGATTTGGCGCTCTTTTTGGCCGTTTTCGCCTTTTTGGCTGCTTTCCCGGCCACCGTCTTTCCCGCCCTGGCCTTCTTGGCCGGCGCAGCCTTGGCCGCGCTCTTGGCCCGGGTCTTGGGCTCGACCGCCCCCAGTGCCAGCAGCTGGCGATGGATGGCGCGGGTGACCTCGTCGATGGCCATCATACCGTCGATGGTCGAAAGCTTCCGCCGCTCGGAATAGTAGTGAATCAGCGGTTCCGTCTGATTCCGGTAGCTGGCCAAGCGCTTGGTCAGAACTTCCGGGGTGTCGTCGAGCCGGACCTCTTCTCCGCGCTCCCGCATCTGGGCAACGCGGGTCTCGACACGACTCAGAAGCGCGCTCTCGTTGACGCGAAGCTCGATCACGGCGTCCAGCTTGAGATGCTTGTGCTTGAGCAACTCGTCCAGCGCCTCGGCCTGCGGCACGGTGCGCGGGAAGCCGTCGAGGATGAAACCGTTCTTGGCGTCCGGCTGGTCGATCCGGTCGGAGATGATTCCGACCACGACCTCGTCGGGCACGAGGCCGCCGCTGGCCATGATCTCCTTGGCCTTCAGCCCGACCGGCGTCCCCGCGGCAACCGCCGCACGCAGCATCTCGCCAGTGGAGAGCTGGACGATGCCATAGCGCTGCACCAAGAGCTGCGCCTGGGTCCCCTTGCCCGACCCCGGCGGTCCCAGAAGTATAATTCTCATCGGCGTACGCCCCCCGGATTGGTGAGCGATACGTCGCGCACCTGTGTTTTGATATCAAGAGCGGTGCAAACCACAACCAGCGCCGCACCACCATTGACGATCATACTATAAGGCAGACCGATCCCGTAAAGGTCGAACACCTGCGGAATCAACTGCAATGCCGTCAGGTAGACGGCTCCGACGACCGTCGTCAATGATACGACGCGATCGAGATAGCCGGCCGTAGCTTCGCCAGGCGCCACACCGGGAATTGTGCCGTCATGCTGCGCCAGGGATTTGGCCGTGTGCTCGGGATCGACAACGTAGGCGGTGTAGACGAAGGCGAGCAGGAATACGGCGATCGACACCAGGATCATGTGCGCCGGCTGGCCCAGTTGGAGATGCCGGTACGCCGCGACGACCAGCGGATGATCGCCGCCCAGGACGAAGCCGGCAAAGGCAAGCGGTAGAAAGAAAGTCCACGGCGCAACGGTGACCGGAATCAGGAATCCGGCGCTGTTGAGCTTGATCGGCAGCACGGCATCGCGCCCCGGCAATTGCCGCGCGCCGACATCGCGCGCCCCGAACTCGACCCTGATATTTCGCCGTGCGCCTTCGACAAGCACGATCACGGCGACGGTCACGACCCAGAACACGGCGTGGATGAACACGAGATTGCCCGAGAGCGCCCCGCTCCGCACGACATCGGCGATGCCGGCGACGTCTCGCGGCAGGGAGACGAGCATGCCGACGCTCAAGATCAGCGCCAGGCCGTTGCCGATCCCGTAGCGGGTGATCTGCTCGCTCAGCCACACCAGCAGGAAGACACCACCAACCATCGAGGCCGTGGCGGTCATCACGAACCAACCGTCGGGATTCCTGACGAGCTCGGGAAAGGAAATCAGCGTGGACGCGATGCCGTACGCCTGAAAGGCAGCAAGAGCCAGCGTGAGGCCGAGCGTGACACGGACGAGCTTGCGCCGGCCCGCATCGCCCGACCGCTCGAGCGAACTCAGGCCGCGCCACACCACGGACAGCAACCGGAGAAAGATCGCCGCGGTCAGATAGGGAATGAGGCCGGGCGAAAAGAGCGACAGGCGGTCGTTGAAGCCGGGCAACGACGCCAGGCGAGAAGCATCCAGCCCCGGGATCGGGATCTGTGTGCCGAGCCTGAAAAGGAGCAGCGCGCCAATCGTGAAAGCGATCCGGCGCGCGAGCTCCCTGCTCATCTACGGCGGCCGCGCAGCTTCGACTTGCGGATCAGGCCTTCGTACTGATGCGCCAGCAGATAACCCTGCACCTGCGCCACCGTGTCCATGGTCACGCTGACGACGATCAGCAGCGAGGTGCCGCCGAAGTAGAAAGGCACCGAGGCGTAGGAGATCAGGATCTCCGGGATCAAGCAGACGATCGCCAGATAGATCGCACCTAGCACCGTGACGCGCGAGAGCACGTAGTCGATATATTCCGCGGTGCGCTCGCCGGGACGGATGCCCGGTATGAAGCCGCCGTGCTTCTTCAGATTGTCCGCGGTCTCGGTCGGGTTGAACACGATCGCGGTATAGAAGAAGGCGAAGAACACGATCAACGCCAGATACATGATCAGGAACAGCGGACGGCCGTGGCCGAGCTGGGTGGTGATCCACTGGAACCATTCCGGCCCACTGCCTGCGTTGAAGTTGGCGACCGTGGTCGGCAGCAGCAGCAGCGAGGATGCGAAGATCGGCGGGATCACGCCGGAGGTGTTGAGCTTGAGCGGCAGATGCGAGGACTGGCCCTCGAACATTTTGTTGCCGACCTGGCGCTTCGGATACTGGATCAGGAGGCGACGCTGCGCGCGCTCCATGAACACGATGAAGGCGATCACGGCGACCGCCATGATGATGACGACCAGGATCAGGCCGGTCGACATCGCGCCCTGACGGCCGAGCTCGAGCATGCCGGCGAGCGCCGCCGGCAGCTCGGCGACGATGCCTGCGAGAATGATCAGCGAAATGCCGTTGCCGATGCCGCGCGAGGTGATCTGCTCGCCGAGCCACATCAGGAACATGGTGCCGCCGGTCAGCGTGACAGAGGTCGAGAGCAGGAAGAACAATCCGGGTTCGCTGACGACATTGCCGGCGCCCTGAAGTCCTACCGCGATGCCGTAGGACTGGAACGCGGCCAGAATCACCGTGAGAAAGCGGGTATACTGATTCAGCGTCTTGCGGCCGGCTTCGCCTTCCTTCTTCAGCGCCTCGAGCTGCGGCGAGACGGTGGTGAGAAGCTGGATGATGATCGAGGCCGAAATGTACGGCATGATGTTCAGCGCGAAGATCGCCATGCGGTTGATGCCACCGCCGGCGAACATGTTGAACATGCCGAGGATGCCGCCGGCCTGCGAGCGGAACACCTGTTCCCAGGCGCTCGGGTCGATACCGGGCAGCGGAATGTAGGTCCCGAGCCGATAAACGAGCAGCGCACCCAGGGTGAACCAGATGCGCTTCTTCAGTTCGTCGGCCTTGGCAAACGCGCCGAAATTGAGATTGGCTGCCAGTTGTTCCGCTGCAGAGGCCATCTTGGACTTTCTCCCGCCGCCTATTGCGCCGTCATGCCCGCGGCCGGGCTACTCTCGCGGACGCCGGACATTATCTGGGGCTCGGCTTCGATAAGTCCACGTTCCGCATGCGTAAAGGCCCGCGAGCTGCGGGCCGATGACGCAGTTGTTACGCCGCCTCGCCTTCTTCCTTGGCAGGGGCGAGGATCTTCACCGAGCCGCCGGCCTTCTCGACCGCGGCGATCGCGGTCTTGGTGGCGCCGTGCACTTCGATGTTGAGCTTGGACTTCAGCTCGCCGCGGCCGAGCAGCCGCAGGCCGGCCTTGGCGCGGCGCAGCACGCCGCCCTTCACCAGGGCCTCGACGTTCACGACACTGCCGGCGTCGATCTTCTTGGCATCGACCGCTTCCTGGAGCCGGTCGAGATTGATCTCGGCGAACTCGACGCGGAAGATGTTGTTGAAGCCGCGCTTTGGCAGACGGCGATGCATCGGCATCTGACCGCCTTCGAAACCCTTGATGCGCACGCCCGAACGCGCGGTCTGGCCCTTGCCGCCGCGGCCGGCCTGCTTGCCCTTGCCCGAACCGATGCCGCGGCCGACGCGCATACGCTTCTTGCGCGAGCCGGCGTTGTCGGCGATATCGCTGAGCTTCATCGCCCTTCTCCTTGTGTCTTGCGCATGATCTTCGCCGAGGAACGGTGCCCGCTCTTCGGGATCATGCGCCTTTGCTTACTTCTCGTCGACGATGCGGACGAGATGGTGAACCTTCTCGATCATGCCGCGGACCGCCGGGGTATCGGGCAGTTCGCTGGTACGGCCGATCTTGTTGAGCTTGAGCCCGATCAGCGTCGAGCGCTGCGAGTGATGGCGGCGGATCGCGCTGCCGGTCTGCTCGAGCTTGATCGTCTTTGCGGCCTTGGCCATGGGAGTCTACTCCGAAAGCTTCCGTTAGTCGGCAGCCGCCTCGGCATCGCCACCGATACGGCGCGACTGGAGGGTGGACACCTTGATGTTGCGGCGGGCTGCGACCGAACGCGGCGAATCCTGATGCTTCAGCGCGTCGAAGGTCGCGCGCACCATGTTGTACGGGTTCGACGAGCCGATCGACTTCGCCACCACGTCCTGGACGCCGAGCGTCTCGAACACGGCGCGCATCGGACCGCCGGCGATGATCCCGGTACCGGCCGGAGCTGCACGCAGGTAGACACGGCCCGCGCCATGACGGCCGGCGATGTCGTGATGGAGGGTGCGGCCCTCGCGCAGCGACACGCGGGTCAGGTTGCGCTTGGCGGACTCGGTGGCCTTGCGGATCGCTTCAGGCACTTCGCGCGCCTTGCCGTGACCGAAGCCGGCGCGGCCCTTCTGATCGCCGATCACGACCAGCGCGGCGAAACCGAAGCGCTTACCGCCCTTGACGACCTTGGCCACGCGGTTGATGTGGACCAGCTTGTCGACGAACTCGCTGTCGCGCTCCTCGCGCTGCTGACGGTCACGTCCGCCGCGTTGATCGCGTCCACCACGTTGTTCGCGTTCTGCCATTTTTCCAATCCTTCAGAGGCTTACGCCTCAATCCTCAAATTCCGTTAGAAGTTCAGCCCGCTCTCACGCGCTGCATCGGCAAGAGCCTTGACGCGCCCGTGATAGAGGTAGCTGCCGCGATCGAACACGACTTCCTTGACGCCCTTCTCGGCGGCGCGCTCGGCCAGCAGCTTGCCGACCGCCTTCGCCGCATCGATGTCGGCGCCGGTCTTGCCGCCGTCGCGCATCGACTTCTCGAGCGACGAGGCAGAGGCCAGCGTCTCGCCCTTCAGGTCGTCGATGACCTGGGCATAGATGTGCTTGGACGAGCGGAACACCGACAGACGCGGACGACCACCACCGGAACGGCGCAGCTTCAGCCGCACACTCCGCTTGCGCCGGGCATTCGTAACCTTGGCTTTCGACATGACCGGCTCCGTTACTTCTTCTTGCCTTCCTTGCGGAAGATGAATTCGCCAACATACTTCACGCCCTTGCCCTTGTAGGGCTCCGGCGGACGATAGGAGCGAATCTCGGCGGCGACCTGGCCGACACGCTGGATGTCGCTGCCTGTCACGGTGATTTCGGTCGGCTTCGGCACGGTGATCGTGATCCCTTCCGGGATCGCGTAGACCACGTCGTGGCTGTAGCCGAGCGCGAGCTGCAGGTTCTTGCCCTGCATCGCGGCGCGGTAACCGACGCCGGTGATTTCGAGCTTCTTCTCGAAGCCCTTGGTGACGCCTTCGACCAGATTCGCGACCTGGGCGCGAGCGGTACCGTACAGCGCGCGCGCGCGGTTGGTCTCGACCCGCGGATTCACCTTCACCTGGCCGTTCTCGAGCTTCACCTCGACGTCGTCATGGACGACGAACTGAAGCTGGCCCTTCGGACCCTTCATCTTGACGGTCTGCCCATCGACGGTCGCGGTCACACCCGACGGAACCGGAATAGGCCTTTTGCCAACTCGTGACATGGCTCAAAAATCCTTCTCAGAACACCGTGAAGAGAACTTCACCGCCCACGTTCGCTTCACGCGCACTGTGGTCGGCCATGATCCCCTTCGGCGTCGACAACACGGAAATGCCGAGTCCGTTGTTCACACGCGGCAGGTTCTTCACCGAGGCGTAAACGCGACGCCCGGGCTTGGAGACACGTTCGATCTCGCGGATGACGGGCTCGCCGTCGAAATACTTCAGCTCGATCTCGATCTCGCTGCGGCCTGAGGAATGCTCGAGCGTGGCGTAACCACGGATGTAGCCCTCGCTCTTGAGGACCTCGAGCACGTTCTCGCGCATCTTCGAGCCAGGCGTGGAGACCTTGTTCTTGGAGCGCATCTGCGCGTTGCGGATACGGGTGATCAGATCGCTGATTGGATCGTGCGTAGACATCTAAACGACCCTCCTTACCAGCTGGACTTCACGAGGCCCGGGACCATGCCCTTGGAGCCAAGTTCGCGCAGCGCGATACGGGACAGCTTGTTCTTGCGGTAGTTCGAGCGCGGCCGGCCCGACAGCTCGCAACGCAGGCGGATGCGGGTCGCCGACGAATTGCGCGGCATCTCTGCAAGCTTCAGGGTCGCGGCGAACCGCTCCTCCATCGGCAGCGTCTTGTCGGCGATGATCGCCTTCAACCGCGCGCGCTTCGGGGCGGCGTTCTTCGCCATCCGCTTGCGCCGGTTGTTCTTCTCGACTGAACTCTTCTTTGCCATGCTTGGCTCCTGGGTATCCGCGTTTGAGAGGCTTTTAGGTCAGCGTCTCACTGCCGGAACGGGAAATTGAAAGCGGTCAACAAGGCCCTCGCCTCTTCGTCGGTCTTGGCCGTGGTGCAGACGGTGATGTCCATGCCGCGGGCTTCGGTGACCTTGTCGAAGTCGATCTCGGGGAAAATGATGTGCTCCTTGATGCCGAGCGAGTAGTTGCCGCGGCCGTCGAAGCTCTTCGGGTTCAGGCCGCGGAAGTCGCGGACGCGCGGCAGCGCGACCGTCACCAGGCGATCGATGAACTCGTACATGTGGGCCTTGCGCAGCGTGACCTTGCAGCCGATCGGCTGGTTCTCGCGCAGCTTGAAGGTCGCGATCGCGATACGCGAATAGGTCACGATCGCCTTCTGGCCGGCGATCTGGGTCAGCTCGGCAGCAGCGGTCTCGGCCTTCTTGCGGTCGTTGACGGAATCGCCAACGCCCATGTTCAGCACGACCTTGTCCAGGCGAGGAACCTGCATGACGTTCTCATAACCGAACTTCTCGGTCATGGCCGTGCGGATCTTCGCATCGTATTCCGCGCGCAGGCGCGGGGTGTAAGCGGCCTCAGCCATCGATCTCAGCTCCCGAGCTCTTGGCGATGCGGACCTTCTTGCCGTCCGCCAGAATCTTGAATCCGACGCGGGTCGGCTTTCCGTCCTTGCCGACATACGCGATGTTGGACAGTTGGATCGGCGACTCCTTCGAGATGATGCCGCCCTCCTGGGCCTGCGTCTGCTTCTGGTGACGCTTGACCATGTTGATGCCGCGCACGAGCGCCGTGCCGGCGTCGGGACGCACTTCGAACACTTCGCCGGTGCGGCCCTTGTCGCGACCGGTCAGCACGACGACCTTGTCGCCCTTGCGGATCTTCGCAGCCATCACAGCACCTCCGGCGCGAGCGAGATGATCTTCATGTGGTTCTTCGCGCGCAGCTCGCGCGGCACGGGCCCGAAGATACGGGTGCCGACCGGCTCGGACTGGTTGTTGATCAGGACGGCGGCGTTGCGGTCGAAGCGGATGACCGAACCGTCGGCGCGGCGAATGTCCTTGCGGACGCGCACCACGACGGCCTTCATCACGTCCCCCTTTTTCACCTTGCCACGCGGAATCGCTTCCTTGATCGAAACGACGATGATGTCGCCGATCGTGGCGTAGCGGCGCTTGGAGCCCCCGAGCACCTTGATACACATGACACGGCGTGCGCCAGAATTATCGGCCACGTCGAGGTTGGTCTGCATCTGAATCATTGATGCACCTCGTCCTCTTCTATTTGCGCCAGCCCAGCCGGCGCTCAACATTTCCCTGAAGTCAGTCGGCTAAAGCCAACAGATCAGGCGCTTTTCTTGTGTTCGCCCCGGATCACGACCCAGCGCTTCAACTTCGAAATCGGCTTCGATTCCTCGATCCACACCATGTCGCCCGGCTTGAACTCGTTGCTCTCGTCGTGCGCGTGGTAGTTCTTCGAACGGCGGATCGTCTTCTTGTAGATCGGGTGCGTGAAGCGGCGATCAACGCGCACCACGATGGTCTTGGCCTGCTTGTCGCTGACGACCACGCCCTGCAAAGTACGTTTCGGCATCTTCGTAAGCCTCTTACTTCTTCTTCGCGCGCGTCTGCGCGGCGACGGTCTTGATCCGGGCGATGTCACGGCGGGCCTCGCGCAGGCGCGAGGTGTTCTCGAGCTGCCCGGTGGCGCGCTGGAAGCGCAGATTGAAGCGCTCCTTCTTCAGGTTCAGGACGGCGTCATCCTGCTGGTCGGGGCTCATCGCGCGGATGTCTTCGATCTTCATCTGGGCCATGGCCATTACTCCGCAATGCGCTCGACGAAGCGCGTCTTGATCGGCAGCTTGGCGGCCGCCAGGGTCAGCGCCTCACGCGCCGTCTGGGTGTTGACGCCGTCGATCTCGAACAGCACCCGGCCCGGCTTGACGCGCGCGACCCACAATTCCGGCGAACCCTTGCCGGAGCCCATGCGGACTTCGGCCGGCTTCTTCGACACCGGAACGTCCGGGAACACGCGAATCCAGACGCGGCCGGCACGCTTCATGTGGCGGGTCAGCGCGCGGCGGGCGGCCTCGATCTGGCGCGCGGTGACGCGCTCAGGCTCAGTCGCCTTCAGGCCGAACTGGCCGAACGCCAACGTCGCGCCCGAAGACGCAACGCCGTGGATGCGGCCCTTGTGCGCCTTCCGGAACTTCGTTTTCTTAGGTTGCATCATGGCTTCAAGCCCTCAAATTCTCAGTGCGGATCAGGCCGCAGCGTTGTCACGGCGCCCACGGCCACCGCGATCACCACCACCGCTGGTCTCGCCTTCGGCCATTCTCTTGTCCTGGGCCATCGGATCGTGCTCGAGGATCTCGCCCTTGAAGATCCAGACCTTGACGCCGCAGGTGCCGAAGGTCGTGAACGCGGTCGCAACGCCGTAGTCGATGTCGGCGCGCAGCGTGTGCAGCGGCACGCGACCCTCGCGGTACCACTCCATGCGCGCGATTTCCGCACCGCCCAGACGGCCCGAGCAGTTGATGCGGATGCCTTCCGCGCCGAGACGCATCGCCGACTGCACGGCGCGCTTCATGGCGCGGCGGAACGCCACGCGGCGCTCCAGCTGCTGCGCAATCGACTCGGCCACCAGCGTCGCATCGAGCTCCGGCTTGCGGATTTCGACGATGTTGATGACGACGTCGGACGAGGTGATGTCCGCGACCTTCTTGCGCAGCTTGTCGATGTCCGCGCCCTTCTTGCCGATCACCACGCCCGGACGGGCCGAGTGGATGGTGACGCGGCACTTCTTGTGCGGACGCTCGATCACGATGCGGGCGACGGCCGCCTGCTTGAGCTCCTTGTGCAGGATCTCACGGATCTTGACGTCCTCGTGCAACAGCTTGCCGTATTCCTGCTTGCCGGCGAACCAGCGGGAATCCCAGGTACGGTTGATGCCGAGACGCAGACCGATCGGATTGATCTTTTGACCCATCGTGTTCTCCTGCGCCCTTAAGCGGCTGCTTCGGCTTCGACCTGACGAACGATGATCGTCAGCTGCGAAAATGGTTTGTAGACACGGCCCGAGCGGCCACGGCCGCGAGCGGCGAAGCGCTTCATCACGAGGCCGTTGCCGACGAAGGCCTGCGCCACGACGAGATCGTCGACGTCGAGGTCGTGGTTGTTCTCGGCGTTGGCGATAGCCGATTCCAGGCACTTCTTCACGTCCACAGCGATCCGCTTGCGCGAAAACTGCAGATCGGCGAGCGCAGCAGCCGCCTTCCGGCCGCGAATGAGCTGGGCGACCAGGTTGAGCTTCTGCGGGCTCACCCGCAGCATCCGGGCGACCGCCTTGGCCTCGTTCTCGGCGAGGCTCCGTTCGCGCTTAGGTTTGCTCATCGTTCAATCCTCAAGCCTTCTTGGCTTTCTTGTCGCCGGAGTGGCCATGGAAGGTCCGGGTCGGCGAGAACTCGCCGAACTTGTGACCGACCATTTCCTCGTTGACGGCCACCGGCACGTGCTTCTGACCGTTGTAGACGCCGAAGGTCAGGCCGACGAACTGCGGCAGGATCGTCGAGCGACGGCTCCAGATCTTGATGACGTCGTGACGGCCGGACGCGCGGGCGGCATCTGCCTTCTTGAGCAGAGAACCCTCGACGAACGGGCCTTTCCAGACTGAACGAACCATGTCCGGCGTTCCTTACTTCTTCCGCTTGTGGCGGCTTAGGAGAATGAATTTGTTGGTCGACTTGTTGGTACGGGTCTTCTTGCCCTTGGTCGGCTTGCCCCACGGGGTGACCGGGTGGCGGCCGCCCGAGGTACGACCTTCACCACCGCCGTGCGGATGGTCGATCGGGTTCATCGAGACACCGCGGTTATGCGGCTTGCGGCCCAGCCAACGATTACGGCCGGCCTTGCCGATCGAGGTGTTCATGTGATCCGGGTTCGACACCGCGCCGATCGTGCCGCGACAACGGCCGTGCACGAGGCGCTGCTCGCCCGAATTCAGGCGGATGATCACGTAGTCCTGATCGCGGCCGACGAGCTGGGCATAGGTGCCCGCCGAACGGGCGAGCTGGCCGCCCTTCCCGATCTTGACCTCGATATTGTGGATGATGGTGCCGACCGGCATGTTGCCGAGCGGCATGACGTTGCCCGGCTTCACGTCGACGTAGTTGCCGGCGATGATGGTGTCACCCACGGCCAGGCGCTGCGGCGCCAGGATGTAGGCTTGCTCGCCGTCCTGATACTTGATCAGCGCGATGAAGCCGGTGCGGTTTGGATCGTACTCGAGACGCTCGACGGTCGCGGGAACGTCGATCTTCTCGCGCTTGAAATCCACGGTGCGCAGTGTCTTCTTGTGACCACCGCCGCGGAAGCGCACGGTAATGCGACCGGTGTTGTTACGACCGCCCGAGGAGTGCTTACCCTCGGTGAGCGCCTTAACCGGCTTGCCCTTGTAGAGGGCCGAACGATCGACCATGACCAGCTGGCGCTGGCCCGGCGTCGTAGGATTGAATGTCTTCAGTGCCATCGTCGTACGACCTTACAGACCGGTGGTGACGTCGATCCGGTGGCCCTCTTCGAGGGTCACGATCGCGCGCTTGGTGTTCGACTGCGAGCCGAGATGGCCGCGGAAGATCTTGGTCTTGCCCTTGCGGACCAACGTGTTGACGCTCTTGACCTTGACGTCGAACAGCTTCTCGATCGCTTCCTTGATCTGCGGCTTGGTCGCCTTCGCGGCCACCTTGAACAGCACCTTGTTGTGCTCGGAGGCGATCGTCGCCTTTTCGGTCACGACCGGCGAGACGATGACGTCGTAGTGGCGAGCCTCGATGTTCTTCGTCATTTGAAGCGCGCCTCCAGCGCATCGATGGCGGCCTTGGTCAGAACGAGCTTCTGACGGCGCAGGATGTCGTAGACATTGATGCCCTGGATCGGCAGCACGTCCATGTTCGGGATGTTGCGGGCCGCCGCGGCGAAGCCGTTGTTGAGCTCGGCACCGTCGATGATCAGCGCGTTGGTCAGACCCAGGCCCGAGAAGTGACCGAGCAGCGCCTTGGTCTTGGCGGCTTCCAGCGCGGCCTTCTCGATCACGACGAGATCGCCGTCCTTGGCCTTGGCCGAGAGCGCATGCTTCAGCGCGAGCGCGCGAACCTTCTTCGGCAGGTCGGTGGCGTGCGAACGCACCACCGGACCGAAGGCACGACCGCCGCCGCGGAACTGCGGCACGCGGGCCGAGCCGTGACGAGCACCGCCGGTGCCCTTCTGCTTGTACATCTTCTTGCCGGTGCGCCAGATCTCGGCGCGACCCTTGGCCTTGTGCGTGCCGGCCTGGCGCTTGTTGAGCTGCCACTGCACGCAACGCGCAATGATGTCCTGGCGCGGCTCGAGGCCGAAAATGGCGTCGGACAGCTGGACCGAGCCGGCTTCCTTACCTTCGAGGGTGGTGACCTTCAATTCCATCTCACGCACCCTCCTGCTGGGCCGCAGCCTCGGCTTCGCCACCCGCAACCTTGAACTTGCCGGGCTTCGGAGCTTCCTTCGGCAGCGGCTTCTTGACGGCGTCGCGCACGCGAATCCAGCCGCCCTTGGAGCCGGGAACGGCGCCTTCGACGAGGATCAGGCCGCGCTCGACATCGAGCTGAACGACGCGAAGGTTGAGCGTGGTGATGCGGTCGACACCCATGTGGCCGGGCATCTTCTTGTTCTTCCAGGTCTTGCCGGGGTCCTGACGGCCACCGGTCGAACCGATCGAGCGGTGCGAGACCGAGACGCCGTGGGTGGCGCGCAGACCGCCGAAGTTCCAGCGCTTCATGCCGCCGGCGAAGCCTTTACCGACCGAGGTGCCGGTGACGTCGACGAACTGGCCGACGACGAAGTGGTCGGCAAGGATCTCGGCACCGACGGGGATCATGGCATCCGCGGTAACGCGGAATTCCTCGACCTGCCGCTTCGGCTCGACCTTGGCGACCGCGAACTGGCCGCGCTCCGCCTTGGGCATGTAAACGGTCTTCCGGCTGCCAGAACCAAGCTGGAGCGCGACGTAACCGTTCTTCTCTTCGGTACGGTGGCCTACGACCTGGCAATTGCCGAGCTTCAGCACGGTCACGGGGATATGTTCGCCGGCCTCTGTAAAGACCCGCGTCATCCCGACCTTTTGTGCGATCACTCCGGAGCGCATCGGCTTGCTTCCTGTTCTTTCTGTCCGCTTGCGCGAACGGGATCCAAAAATCTTAGAGCTTGATCTCGACGTCGACACCGGCGGCCAGGTCGAGCTTCATCAAAGCATCGACGGTCTGCGGGGTCGGATCGACGATGTCGAGCAGGCGCTTGTGAGTGCGCATCTCGAACTGCTCGCGGCTCTTCTTGTCGACGTGGGGCGAACGGTTGACGGTGAACTTCTCGATGCGGGTGGGCAGCGGAATGGGTCCGCGGACCTGCGCGCCGGTGCGCTTCGCCGTGTTCACGATCTCGCGGGTCGACGTATCGAGGATACGATGGTCGAACGCCTTGAGACGGATACGAATGTTTTGGCCGTTCATTGCCGTGGTCTTTCTTCAGTGGGTGGCGAATAGCGAATAGCGAATGTCACCACTCGCTATTCGCCGATCCCTATTCTCGTAATTACTCGATGATCGAGGCGACAACGCCGGCGCCGACGGTGCGGCCACCTTCGCGGATCGCGAAGCGGAGCTTCTCTTCCATCGCGATCGGCACGATCAGGTGCACTTCCATCGCGATGTTGTCGCCCGGCATCACCATCTCGGTGCCTTCCGGCAGATGCACGACACCGGTCACGTCGGTGGTGCGGAAGTAGAACTGCGGACGGTAGTTCGTGAAGAACGGGGTGTGGCGACCGCCCTCCTCCTTGGTGAGGATGTAAGCCTCAGCCTTGAACTTGGTGTGCGGCTTGACCGAACCCGGCTTGCACAGCACCTGGCCGCGCTCGACGTCTTCGCGCTTGGTGCCGCGGAGCAGCGCACCGATGTTGTCGCCGGCCTGGCCCTGATCGAGCAGCTTGCGGAACATTTCGACGCCGGTGACGGTCGTCTTCTGGGTCGCACGCAGACCGACGATCTCGATTTCCTCGCCGACCTTGACGATGCCGCGCTCGACACGGCCGGTCACGACGGTGCCGCGGCCCGAGATCGAGAACACGTCTTCAACCGGCATCAGGAACGGCTGGTCGATCGGACGCTCCGGCTGCGGGATGTACTCGTCGACGTTCTTCATCAGCTCGAGGATGGCGTCGTGGCCGAGCTTCTTGTCGGAATCTTCGAGAGCGGCGAGCGCCGAACCCTTGATGATCGGGATCTTGTCGCCCGGGAAGTCGTACTTCGAGAGCAGCTCGCGGACTTCGAGCTCGACGAGCTCGAGCAGTTCCGGATCGTCGACCATGTCGCACTTGTTCAGGAACACGACCAGCGCGGGCACGCCGACCTGGCGGGCGAGCAGGATGTGCTCGCGGGTCTGCGGCATCGGACCGTCGGCGGCCGACACGACCAGGATCGCACCGTCCATCTGGGCGGCGCCGGTGATCATGTTCTTCACGTAGTCGGCGTGGCCGGGGCAGTCGACGTGGGCGTAGTGGCGGTTCGGCGTCTCGTACTCGACGTGCGCGGTCGAGATGGTGATGCCGCGCGCCTTCTCTTCCGGCGCCTTGTCGATCTGGTCGTACGCGGTGAACGTCGCACCGCCTGCTTCGGCGAGAACCTTGGTGATCGCCGCGGTCAGCGACGTCTTGCCGTGGTCGACGTGACCGATGGTGCCGATGTTGCAGTGCGGCTTGTTACGTTCAAACTTTGCTTTGGCCATTTGACTCTCCGTTCAATCGTCAGTTCGTGACCGACGACAATCAGGCAAACTTCTTCTGGACTTCTGCCGACACATTGGCCGGCGCTTCTGCGTAGTGGTCGAACTGCATGGTGAAGGTTGCGCGACCCTGGCTCATCGAGCGCAGGTTATTCACGTAACCGAACATGTTCATGAGCGGCACCATCGCGTTGATGACGTTGGCGTTGCCGCGCATGTCCTGCCCCTGGATCTGACCGCGCCGGGAATTCAGGTCGCCGATGACCGAGCCGGTGTAGTCTTCCGGGGTCACCACTTCGACCTTCATGATCGGCTCGAGCAGGACGGACTTGCCCTTCTGCAAGGCTTCGCGGAATGCCGCGCGCGATGCGATTTCGAAGGCGAGCGCCGACGAGTCGACGTCATGGTACTTGCCGTCGACGAGCTGAACCTTGACGTCGACTACGGGGAAGCCCGCGACCACGCCGGAGCTCATCACGCTGTTGAGGCCCTTTTCAACGCCGGGGATGTATTCCTTCGGAACCGCACCACCGACGATCTTGGACTCGAATTCGTAGCCCTTGCCGGGCTCGTTCGGCTCGACCACGATCGACACTTCCGCGAACTGACCGGTACCCCCGGTCTGCTTCTTGTGGGTGTACTTGACCTCGGCCTTCTTGGTGACGCGCTCACGGAACGCAACCTGCGGCGCGCCGATGTTGGCGTCGACCTTGTAGGTACGCCTGAGGATGTCGACCTTGATGTCGAGATGGAGTTCGCCCATGCCCTTGAGGATGGTCTGGCCGGACTCCTGGTCGGTCGAGACGCGGAAGGACGGATCCTCCGCGGCGAGCTTGGCCAGTGCCACGCCCAGCTTTTCCTGGTCGGCCTTGGACTTCGGCTCGATCGCGATCTCGATGACCGGCTCGGGGAATTCCATCTTCTCCAGGATCACCTGCTTGTCGGGATCGCACAGCGTGTCACCGGTGCGTGCTTCCTTCAGGCCGGCCAGCGCGACGATGTCGCCGGCATAGGCTTCCTTGATGTCTTCGCGGTTGTTCGCATGCATCAGGAGCATGCGCCCGATGCGCTCCTTCTTCTCGCGGGTCGAGTTCACGACGCCGGTGCCGCTCTGCAGAACGCCGGAGTAGATGCGGCAGAAGGTGATGGTGCCGACGAACGGGTCGTCCATGATCTTGAACGCGAGCAGCGCGAGCGGCTCCTTGTCGTCCGCCTTGCGCACGACCTCGTTGCCGTGGTCGTCGGTGCCCTTGATCGCGGGCACGTCGATCGGCGACGGCAGATAGTCGACGACGGCGTCGAGCAGCGGCTGCACGCCCTTGTTCTTGAAGGCCGAGCCGCACAGCACGGGATAGAACGCGCCGGTCAGAACCGCCTTGCGGATCAGCCGCTTCAGCGTCTCTTCGTCCGGCTCCTTGCCGTCGAGATAGGCGGCCATGGCGTCGTCGTCGAGCTCGACGGCGGCTTCCACCATCTTCTCGCGGTATTCCTTGGCCTGCTCGACGAGATCCTCGGGAATGTCGACATAGTCGAACTTCGCGCCGAGCGATTCATCGTTCCAGATGATGCCCTGCATCTTCACGAGGTCGACGAGACCCTTGAAGTTGTTCTCGGCGCCGATCGGAAGCTGGATCGCGATCGGCTTGGCGCCGAGGCGGTCGACGATGTCGGCCAGGCACTTGAAGAAGTCGGCGCCGGTCTTGTCCATCTTGTTGGCGAAGACGATGCGCGGAACCTTGTACTTGTCGCCCTGGCGCCAGACGGTCTCGGTCTGGGGCTCGACGCCCTGGTTGGAATCGAGCACGCAGACGGCGCCGTCGAGCACGCGCAGCGAACGCTCGACTTCGATGGTGAAGTCGACGTGGCCGGGGGTGTCGATGATGTTCAGACGCTTGCCGGCCCAGAACGCGGTGGTCGCGGCCGAAGTGATCGTGATGCCACGCTCCTGCTCCTGCTCCATCCAGTCCATCGTCGCGGCACCTTCGTGCACTTCGCCGATCTTGTGGCTCTTGCCGGTGTAATAGAGGATGCGCTCGGTCGTCGTCGTCTTGCCGGCATCGATATGCGCCATGATACCGAAGTTGCGGTAATTCTCTATGGCATGAACGCGGGGCATGGGGTGTTCCTTAGATTCCGTGTTTCGCCGTTACCAGCGATAGTGCGAGAAGGCGCGGTTGGCTTCCGCCATCCGGTGCACGTCTTCGCGCTTCTTGACGGCGTTGCCCCGGTTGTTCGACGCGTCCAGGAGCTCCGCCGACAGCCGCTCGGTCATAGTCTTCTCGTTGCGCTCGCGCGCAGCGGAGATCAGCCAGCGGATGCCCAGCGCCTGACGGCGGGTCGAACGAACCTCGACCGGGACCTGGTAGGTCGCGCCGCCGACGCGGCGGGAGCGCACTTCGATCGTCGGCATGACGTTCTCGAGTGCCTGCTCGAACACGCCGAGCGGGTTCTGCTTGGTCTTGGTTTCGATGATACCGAACGCACCGTAGACGATGCCTTCGGCGACCGACTTCTTGCCGGCATACATCACCGAGTTCATGAACTTCGTGACGATGATGTTCCCGAACTTCGGATCGGGAAGGACTTCGCGCTTTTCCGCTGAGTGGCGACGAGACATGGACCTGGTTCCCGCTTACTTCGGACGCTTCGCGCCGTACTTCGAACGACGCTGCTTACGGTTCTTGACGCCCTGGGTATCCAGAACGCCGCGGAGGATGTGGTAGCGCACGCCCGGCAAGTCCTTGACGCGGCCGCCGCGGATCATGACCACCGAGTGCTCCTGGAGATTATGGCCCTCGCCGGGGATGTAGCCGATCACCTCGAAGCCGTTGGTCAGGCGCACCTTGGCGACCTTACGAAGCGCCGAGTTCGGCTTCTTCGGGGTCGTGGTGTAGACGCGGGTGCAAACACCACGCTTCTGCGGCGACTGCTGCAGCGCCGGCACCTTCTTGCGCGACTTCTGCACTTCACGCGGTTGAGCGATCAGCTGGTTGATCGTCGGCATCCTGGCCTTACCCTTTGTTCTGTCGCGGATCCTGTTCGGATCCGCTGTCTTGCCGCAGCCCGTTGCCGGGACTGCAAATTCTTTCGAGCTACCCGCCCGACGAGGTCGCCTTTAGCGGAACAATCCGCACAAAGCGAAATTGCGCCAACCGCTCCATCAACGAGCGGAAAGCGCTTCGACGCCACAGAGGACCGCAGTATTGAGGCCGGTCAGCGTAATGCCGCGGCCCGCGCACTGAGGTCATGCATCCGAATTCGATCTCAAGAGAACGTGCTCGAGAGAACTAAAGTCGCACTGGCATTGCCTAGCTATGATCGACAGCGTTTGAGCGGCATTCGTCGAGGTTGGTGCCCGCCTTGAGCGACCCTTGTGGATCTAGTCCTTGTGGATCTAGTTCTTGGGGATCTAACGGGTGGCCCGTTCCGACGCTGGCGATGCTCACCGCCTGTCGTTAAGTGAGGCGCTTTCTATAAGTGAGAATCGATCAAGTCAAGGCGAAACGACAGTCACAAAGCGCTCAGGAGCCTGTCAAAATCGCTGTTTGCCGCCCTTGCCGCGCCAGCTTCATATGGGGTGGCGCCCTTCACGTCGCTAGCCTGCGAGGCTATTTATATCCGGGTTAAAAGTACTTTTCTTTCACTCGGAGAGGCTTTTATTGCTTTTGAGGCGTTAATCTACTCGCTTCGGCAGCAATTGGCGCCCCGGGACACCGTCATAATCGTCGGAGGATTGTCCGGTTCAACCGACAGTCCCGATGCTGGCCGTGGGCTTTTTCGACGCCCTGCCGATCCGCATGCGGGTTAATCAGACCCGGTTTTCGAATCGAAGAACTCACCGTCCCGTGCGGAGCGAGTGAGCATCGATGACGGGATCACAGAATCGGTGCCGCGCGGGTCACTCCTCCCGGTCGTCGTCGTCCTCGTCATCCTCTTCGTCATCATCGTCTCTGCCGTCGTCGGCGTGAGCCGCCGCGCCATGCGGCTGGTGGATCTGGTCGTTCCACAGCTTGCGATAAATGCCGTTCTTGGCGAGCAACTGGGCATGCGAGCCGCGTTCGATCGCCCTGCCCGCGGAGATCACGATGATTTCGTCCATCTCGACCACCGAGGTCAGGCGGTGGGTCGACCAGATCATGGTGCGCCCCTTGGCCACCTTGAGCAGCGTCCGGTTGATCGCAGCTTCCGTGGTCTGGTCCAGAGCGGAGGTCGCTTCGTCCAGCAACAGCACCGAGGGGTTGCGGATGATCGCGCGCGCGATCGCGATGCGCTGGCGCTGGCCGCCCGACAGGGTGTCGCCGCGCTCGCCGACCGGTGTGTCGTATCGTTGCGGCAGGCTCATGATGTAGCGGTGGATCTCGGCCTTCCTGGCCGCCTCCTCCACCTCCGCGTCGCTCGCGCCCTCCTTGCCGAGCCGGATGTTCTCGCGGATCGACATGTTGAACAACATGTTCTCCTGAAACACCACCGCCATGCTCCGGCGTAGTGAATCCAGCGTCACCTTGCGGACGTCGACACCGTCGATGGTGACGCGCCCCTCGTTGGGCACGTACAGCCGCAGGATCAGGTTGAGCAGCGTGCTCTTGCCGGATCCGCTCGGGCCGACGATCGCGATACGCTTGCCCGCATTGAGCTTGAGACTGAGATTATCCAGCACCGGCGTCTGACTGCCCTCGTACTGGAAGGTGACGTGATCGAAGGTGATGTCGTTGGTGATGCGCGGCAGGTCGGGCGCGCCAGGACGATCGGCGCCGCGGGTGGGCTCGTCGAGCAGTTCCTGGATGTGGCGGATCGCGGCGGCCGAGGAGATCGACACCGGAATGAAATGCATCACGTGGGCGATGTTGTAGGAGACCTCCCAGAACGCGCTTTCGAAGGTGACGAAGGTGCCGATGGTGATCTGGCCCGTTGTTGCCAGATAGGCGCCGATCGCGAGCACCACGAGGTGCAGGAGCAGAACCGAAATGGTGACCGTGCGCTCCACCATGGTCGAGAGGAAGGTCGCTGAAGCGATCCTGTCGCGGGTCTCGTCGTTGCGGAACCGGAAGAAGCCGAACATCTTGCGCTGCAGGCTGAAGGCCTTGATCACGGCCTGCGCCGCCACGTTCTCCTGGACCATGCCGAGCAGCGCACTCTCGTTCTGCTTCTGCTCGTAATTGGCCTGCACGGCCTTTGGCGTGAGGATGCGCGGCCCGATCAGGGTGATCGGGAACACCAGCAGCGCAACGACGGCGAGCTGCCAGTTCAGAAACAGCATCAGGATGATGCCGGCGATCAGCTCCAGGAACGGCAGCGCCGCGCTGTTGGCAAAGGTCTTGATCGAGCCTTCGACGGCCGAGAGGTCGACTGAGAAGCGGGACAGGATCTCACCGCGCTTGGTGCGGCCGAAATAGGCCGCCGGCAGGTCCTGGACATGCTCGAACAGGCGCGAGCGAATGTCGGAGATGACGCAAGCGGCCAGCCGCGCATCCCAGCGCTCGTACCAGACCGCGACGATCGAGGTGAAGATGCCCGTTACCGCGAGCACGCCGAGGATCTTGTAAAGTGCCTGAAAATCCTCCTCGCCGAGCGCGTCGTCGATCAGGAACTTCAGGCTGAGCGGCATGATGACGTTGAAGAGCGTCTCGACGAAGACGCCGAACGCAACGTAGGACAGCATCCGCTTGTAGTTGGTCAGATAGGGCTTGACGAAGCCGACGATGGTGGCGAGCGCGCCGGCGGCCTCGCGCGCCGTAAAGACGACGAGGTCTTCATCCTCATCGTCATCATCGAGCCCCAGCTCGTCCTCGCTCTCGTCTTCCTCATCATTCTCGAGGTCCGGCCTGGCGGCGGCGGCGAGCTTGTCGTCGAGCTCGGCCGCCTCTTCGGCAGCGAGCTTCTGTTTGTCGGGCGGGAGGGGCTTGGACGCCATGAAACCAACCGATGCTGACGGCCGGCATGACCGCAGAGAAAGCAGGAGATAGCGGTAACCGCTATTGCACCGATTCTATGCGATCAAGATGAATTCGGCAAAAACAATTGGCGAAGGCGCTCGCGCCAAGCGTTCAGTCGTCGTCCTCGTCCTCGACCTTGTCGAAGAAGGAATAGCGCAAGCTGTCGGCGTCGGCGTACCACTGCCCCGGCCCCTTGTTGGCGGCGAGCGTCGCCTCCCAGAGCGCATCGGTGCAATCCTTGCGGTGCATCGCGAGGTCGAAGCCATTGCCGAAGAACAGCTCGGACCATTCCCACCAGGTGCCGAGCTTCTTGACCCCGCGGAGGAGATCGTAGCGATCAATCAAAGCCGGAGCCATGTCCGAGGTGATCGAGCCGAACACGAGGCCGGTCTTGACCACGCGATTCAGCTCCTTGATCGCGCGGACCACCTGCTTCGGGGAAACGTGGCAAAGGCTGGTCTCGAACACGAAGTCGAACGCGCCGTCCTTGAACGGCATGTCGGTGATCGAGCCGAGCTTGTTGTACTTCTTCAGCGCCTTCGGCGTCCTTCCGTGGATGGCACGGTTGTTCTCGATGCCGAAGGCGTCGATGCCGCGCTCGCGCAGCGCGCCGACCAGCTCGCCGCTGGCCGAGCCAGCGACGAGCAGCTTGGCGCCTTTGGTCCTGCCCCAGACGATGCCGAGCAGCTTGGTGAGATAATCGGGGTCGGTGAAGTGGCGCCATGCCTCGTGATAGGAACCAAGGCCCCGATAGTTCTCGAAATAATCGCGGTCGATCTTGTCGGAGACGGGCTTGCCATCCTGCGCGCCCTTGCGGCGCAGACGCATCATCTCGGTCAGGATGATGTCGGTCGCCGCGTCCGAGGAATCGAGCAGGCCGTTCAGCGTCGAGTCGAACAGATAGTCGCCGACCACCACGATGCCGGGATGCTCTTTCGGCTCCGGCCGGTGGTTGGTCATGACGTCGCGCACGGGCAGACCGCCCGGAATCGCGTTCACTGACGACAGCCAGCGATGGATCTTGCCTTCCATGAAATGCGAACGCGCATCGCCGAGCGAAGCCGGCAGCGACTTGAGCGCGGCGTCGATCAGCTCCTGGTCCGACAGATTGGCAAAGGCCAGCGCGTCGGAGCCGGGAATGAGCCAGTTCAGCACGCCGTGCTTGCCGACATCGTGGCGCGCGCCCTCATTGTAGACGCAGCAGCCGCCGAAGGCTTCCGACATAAACCAGGCGCCGGGAATCTTCTCGCCCCAGAACGGCGTCTCGAACAGGATCGAGACGCGCAGGTAATGCGCGGGACGGTCGAAATAGGAGACGTGCTTGACCATCGACCTGCGCAGCTGCTCGCCTTCCCACCCCATGGTGGCGAGCCAGGAATGCGGCAGGCAGACCAGCACGAGATCGAAGTCGCGGGTCTCGGGTCCCTTGCCGTTCATCATCTTGAGCTGATAGCGGCCGGACGGCGCCTTGCCCACGGTGAGCACGCGGTGATTGAGCTGGATGTCGGCGTTGACTTCCGACTGGAGGCATTCGATCAGCTGCTCGTTGCCGTTCTGGATGGAATACAGGCCAATATAGCCGTCGACATCCATCAGATAGTTCTTGAGCGCGTTGAGGCCGTTGGTGTTGTGACTCTCGGTCGCGATGTCGGAGCGCGCCATCACCTTGAAGAAGCGCTTTGCGGTCTCGTCCTCGACCTCCTCGTCGAGCACCTGCTCGGCGGTCTTGTAGGCCCAGGGGTTGTCGTTGTCGTGCGCGCCGACGCCCTCGTAATATTCGATCGGCGACATCACCTCGGCACAACGTTTGCGGAACGCCTCGATTGCCGCCGCGGTCTTGGCGCCGTATTTGCGGCGCATGCCGGGCACGTCGCTCAGCAGTTCGCCGCCGAACTGCACCTGCTCGGCATCCATCGGAATGGTCTGCAGTCCGAAATGCTGAATCAGCTCGCGCAGTGGGTCGGGCCCGGTCATCGAGTAGTCGTAGATCTCGGCAACGCCGGCCTCGTACATCGCAGGCGCCGAATCGAACTTGCGCGTGGCGATCTTGCCGCCGAGCCGGTCGGAGGCTTCGTAGATGGTGACACGGCAGAGATCGCCAAGCTTGCGCTTCAGATACCAGGCGCTCATCAGCCCACCGGGGCCGCCGCCTACGATTGCAAGATCGAGCATGTGAGTTCCGTGGTCTCCGGCCCAGCCCCGTCGCGGGTTCCACCGGTCTAAACTCTCCTAGCAGAAGCGCTTTTGCGCCTGAAGGAAAGATGAACAAAGGTTGATCCCGCATCGCAGCAGGCAATGAAAGCAGCAAAAAGGCCGGCTTGCGCCGGCCTTTTATTGTCCTCGGTATTCCTACGGATGAACCATCATTCCGCGGGCGGCAGTGCGGGAAGCTCCGCCTCCGGCGCGGGCGACACGACGGCCGCCTGCTTCTCGCGCTCGTCCAGGATCATCTTGTCGCGCTTCACGGCGACTTCGCGGATCTTGGCCATGGAAGCGCCGGTGCCTGCCGGGATCAGCCGGCCGACGATGACGTTCTCCTTGAGGCCTTCGAGCGGATCGACCTTGCCGTTGACCGCCGCTTCCGTGAGGACGCGGGTGGTCTCCTGGAACGAGGCCGCCGAGAAGAACGAGCGGGTCTGGAGGCTCGCCTTGGTGATGCCGAGCAGAACCGGCGTCCCCGTGGCGGGCTTCTTGCCCTCTTCCTTGGCCTTCTCGTTCAGCGCGTCGAACTCGATCTTGTCGACCTGCTCGCCCGAGATCATGTCCGTATCGCCCTGGTCGGTAACTTCCACCTTCTGGAGCATCTGACGGACGATCACCTCGATGTGCTTGTCGTTGATGAGCACGCCTTGGAGCCGGTAGACCTCCTGGATCTCGTTGACCAGATAGGCCGCGAGCTCCTCGATGCCCTTGACCGCCAGGATGTCGTGCGGCGCGGGGTTGCCTTCCACGATGAAGTCGCCCTTTTCGACGACGTCGCCGTCCTGAAGGTGGATGTGCTTGCCCTTCGGGATCAGGTACTCGCGCGCCTCGTCGGTCTTGTCCATCGGCTCGATCGAGATGCGACGCTTGTTCTTGTAGTCGCGCCCGAACCGGATGGTGCCCGAGATTTCGGCGATGATCGCCGCGTCCTTCGGACGCCGTGCCTCGAACAGTTCCGCCACCCGCGGCAGACCGCCGGTGATGTCACGCGTCTTGGCGCTTTCGGTCGAGACACGGGCGAGAATGTCGCCCGCCTGGACCTTGGCTCCGATGTCGACCGACAGAATGCCGTCAACCGACAGCATGTAGCGGGCATCGCCGCCACGGGCGAGCTTGAGCACCTTGCCGTCCTTGCCCTTGACCACGATGGCGGGACGCAGGTCCCCGCCGCCGCGCGTCGAGCGCCAGTCGATGACCACGCGCTTGGCGATGCCGGTGGCCTCGTCCAGCGTTTCCGAGATCGACAGACCCTCGATCAGGTCCTCGAAGCCGATGGTACCTTCGACCTCGGTGAGAAGCGGACGGGTGTAGGGGTCCCACTCGACGATGCGCTGGCCGCGCTTGACCATGTCGCCTTCGTCGACGTGCAGACGCGAGCCGTACTGGACGCGGTGCGTCGCACGCTCGGTGCCGTCGGCATCGACGATCGCCACCACCATATTGCGCACCATCGCGACCAGGTGACCTTCGCTGTTGCGGGCGATGGCCTTGTTCCTGATCACGATCTTGCCGTCGAAATTGGCTTCGACGAACGACTGCTCGTTGAGCTGCGCCGCACCACCGATGTGGAAGGTACGCATGGTGAGCTGGGTGCCCGGCTCGCCGATCGACTGCGCCGCGATGACGCCGACCGCTTCGCCGTGGTTGACCGGCGTGCCGCGGGCGAGGTCGCGGCCGTAGCACTTGCCGCAGATGCCGTTGACGAGCTCGCAGGTCAGAGCCGAGCGGATCTTCACCTCCTGCACACCACCCTGCTGGATGGCGTCCAGATGGCTTTCTTCCATCAGCGTATCGCGCTTGATGATCACCTTGCCCGAGCTGTCCCGGATGTCTTCGCAGGCCGTGCGTCCGAGGATGCGCGAACCCAGCGAAGCAACCACGGTGCCGGCATCGACGATGGCGCGCATCTTGATGCCGAGCTTGGTGCCGCAGTCGCTCTGCGTGATGATGCAGTCCTGCGCGACGTCGACCAGACGACGGGTCAGATAGCCCGAGTTCGCGGTCTTCAACGCGGTGTCCGCGAGGCCCTTGCGGGCGCCGTGGGTCGAGTTGAAGTACTCGAGAACCGAGAGGCCTTCCTTGAAGTTCGAGATGATCGGCGTCTCGATGATCTCACCCGACGGCTTGGCCATCAGGCCGCGCATGCCGGCGAGCTGGCGCATCTGGGCCGGCGAACCGCGGGCGCCGGAGTGGGCCATCATGTAGATCGAGTTGATGTCGGCGTCCGCTCCACTCGCCGTCTTCTTGGTGGAGGAGATCTCCTTCATCATCGCCTTGGCGATTTCTTCCGTGGCCTTCGACCAGGCGTCGACGACCTTGTTGTACTTCTCGCCATGGGTGATCAGGCCGTCGTTGTACTGCTGCTCGAAATCCTTCGCCAGCGTACGGGTGGTGTCGACGATCTTCCACTTGGAGTTCGGCACGACCATGTCGTCCTTGCCGAACGAGATGCCCGCCTTGAACGCGTTGTAGAAGCCGAGCGCCATGATGCGGTCGCAGAAGATCACCGTCTCCTTCTGGCCGCAGTGGCGGTAGACCTGGTCGATGACGCCGGAGATCTCGCGCTTGGTCATCAGCTTGTTGATGATCTCGTACGGGACGCGCGGATTCTTCGGCAGCAGATTGCCGAGCATGACGCGGCCGGCGGTGGTCTCGATCCAGCGCTTGGAGATCTTGCCGGTCTCGTCGATGCCTTCCCACCGGTACTTGATCTTGGTGTGGAGGTGGATGACCTTCGCGTGCAGCGCGTGCTCGAGCTCGGCCATCTCGCCGAACGCCTTGCCCTCGCCGGGCAGGCCTTCGCGCATGATCGAGACGTAATAGAGACCGAGCACGATGTCCTGCGACGGCACGATGATCGGCTGACCATTGGCCGGATGCAGGATGTTGTTGGTCGACATCATCAGGACGCGCGCTTCCAGCTGCGCTTCGAGCGACAGCGGGACGTGCACGGCCATCTGGTCGCCGTCGAAGTCGGCGTTGAACGCGGAGCAGACCAGCGGGTGAAGCTGGATCGCCTTGCCCTCGATCAGCACCGGCTCGAACGCCTGGATGCCGAGACGATGCAGCGTCGGTGCGCGGTTCAGCAGCACCGGATGCTCGCGGATGACCTCGTCCAGGATGTCCCAGACCTCGGGCCGCTCCTTCTCGACCAGTTTCTTGGCCTGCTTCACGGTGGTGGACAGGCCCTTGGCGTCAAGCCGCGAATAGATGAACGGCTTGAACAGCTCGAGCGCCATCTTCTTCGGCAGGCCGCACTGATGCAGGCGCAGCTCGGGACCGACCACGATCACCGAACGGCCCGAATAGTCGACGCGCTTGCCGAGCAGGTTCTGGCGGAAACGGCCCTGCTTGCCCTTGAGCATGTCGGCGAGCGACTTCAGCGGGCGCTTGTTGGCACCCGTGATGACGCGGCCGCGGCGTCCGTTGTCGAACAGCGCATCGACCGCTTCCTGAAGCATGCGCTTCTCGTTGCGGATGATGATGTCGGGCGCGCGCAGCTCCATCAGCCGCTTCAAGCGGTTGTTGCGGTTGATGACGCGGCGGTAGAGGTCGTTGAGGTCCGAGGTCGCGAAGCGGCCGCCGTCGAGCGGCACGAGCGGACGCAGGTCCGGCGGAATCACCGGAACCACGGTCATGATCATCCATTCCGGCTTGTTGCCGGAGTGGCGGAACGCTTCCACGATCTTCAGGCGCTTGGCGAGCTTCTTGTGCTTGATGTCGGAGTCTGTCTCCTGCATCTCGATGCGCAGGGAAGCCTCGAGCTTCTCGAGGTCCATGCCCTTGAGCAGCTCGCGGATCGCTTCGGCGCCGATCATGGCGGTGAAGGAGTCCTGACCGTACTCGTCCTGCGCCTTCAGATACTCGTCTTCCGACAGCAGCTGGCGGTCCTTCAGCGCGGTGAGGCCCGGCTCGAGCACGACGTAGTATTCGAAATAGAGGATCCGCTCGAGATCCTTCAGCGTCATGTCGAGCAGGAGGCCGATGCGCGAGGGCAGCGACTTCAGGAACCAGATGTGGGCGACGGGGGCTGCGAGCTCGATATGGCCCATGCGCTCGCGCCGGACGCGCGACAGCGTGACCTCGACCGAGCACTTCTCGCAGATGATGCCCTTGTACTTCATGCGCTTGTACTTGCCGCACAAGCACTCGTAATCCTTGATCGGCCCGAAGATGCGGGCGCAGAACAGGCCGTCGCGCTCGGGCTTGAAGGTACGGTAATTGATGGTCTCCGGCTTCTTGATCTCGCCGTAGGACCAGGACAGAATCTTCTCTGGAGACGCGATCGAGATCCGGATCTGGTCGAAGACCTGAGCCGGCGTCGTCGGGTTGAAGAGATTCATAATTTCTTGGTTCATCGTCTTCTCCTCGCGTGCCGGTCGCCTCCGGCCGCAAATTCGAAAATCACTCGAGCAGGCGCCCTGCCCTCAAGGCCTCGGACGGGGCGCCGGTGCCCGGCCTGGAAGGCCGGGCATGACAGGTCGAATTACTCGGCCGCTTCCGACGTCGGCGCCGGTCCAACCTTGGAGTTGTGCAGGTCGACGTTGAGGCCGAGCGAGCGCATTTCCTTGACCAGCACGTTGAACGATTCCGGAATACCGGCCTCGAACGTGTCGTCGCCGCGCACGATCGCCTCGTACACCTTGGTACGGCCGGCGACGTCGTCCGACTTCACCGTCAGCATCTCCTGGAGCGTGTACGCCGCGCCGTAGGCCTCGAGCGCCCACACCTCCATTTCGCCGAAGCGCTGGCCGCCGAACTGCGCCTTGCCGCCCAGCGGCTGCTGGGTGACGAGCGAGTACGGACCGATCGAACGCGCGTGGATCTTGTCGTCGACCAGATGGTGCAGCTTGAGCATGTAGATGTAGCCGACCGTCACCTTGCGATCGAACGGATCGCCGGTGCGGCCGTCATAGACGGTCGACTGGCCCGAAGCGTCCAGACCGGCAAGCTTCAGCATCTCCTCGATGTCCGCCTCCTTGGCGCCGTCGAACACCGGCGTCGCGATCGGCACGCCGCGGCTGAGGTTGTGGCCGAGCTCGATCAGTTCGTTGTCGTTGAGCGACTTGATCGTCTCGTCCTCGCCGTAGACCTTCTTCAAGGTTTCCTTCAGAGGCTTGATGTCCTGCTTCGACAGATAGGCATCTACCGTCTGGCCGATACGCTTGCCGAGTCCGGCGCAGGCCCAGCCGAGATGGGTCTCGAGGATCTGTCCGACGTTCATGCGCGAGGGCACGCCGAGCGGATTGAGCACGATGTCGGCGTGCGTGCCGTCTTCGAGGAACGGCATGTCCTCGATCGGCACGATCTTCGACACCACGCCCTTGTTGCCGTGGCGGCCGGCCATCTTGTCGCCGGGCTGGATCTTGCGCTTCACCGCGACGAAGACCTTGACCATCTTCATCACGCCGGGCGGCAATTCGTCACCGCGCTGAAGCTTTTCGACCTTGTCGAGGAAGCGCTGTTCAAGCCCCTTCTTCGACTCGTCGTACTGCTTCCGCATGGCCTCGATCTCGGCCATCAGCTTGTCGTTCGGCGAAGCGAACAGCCACCATTGCGACTTCGGGTACTCCTCGAGCACCGCACGGGTGATCTTGGTGTCCTTCTTGAAGCCCTTGGGACCTGCAATGCCCTGCCGCCCCTCGAGGAGCTCGGCAAGACGGTTGTAGACGTTGCGGTCCAGGATCGCCTGCTCGTCGTCGCGGTCCTTGGCCAGACGCTCGATCTCTTCCCGCTCGATCGCCAGCGCACGCTCGTCCTTGTCGACGCCGTGACGGTTGAACACGCGCACTTCCACGATCGTGCCCTGCACGCCCGGCGGAACGCGCAGCGAGGTATCGCGAACGTCGGAGGCCTTCTCGCCGAAGATGGCGCGCAGGAGCTTTTCTTCCGGCGTCATCGGGCTCTCGCCCTTCGGCGTGATCTTGCCGACCAGGATGTCGCCGGCGCGCACTTCCGCACCGATGTAGACGATACCGGCTTCGTCGAGGTTCTTCAGCGCTTCTTCCGAGACGTTCGGAATGTCGCGGGTGATTTCCTCGGGGCCGAGCTTAGTGTCGCGGGCCATCACCTCGAACTCCTCGATGTGGATCGAGGTGAAGACGTCTTCCTTCACGATCCGCTCGGAGAGCAGGATCGAGTCTTCGAAGTTGTAGCCGTTCCACGGCATGAACGCGACGAGCACGTTCCGCCCGAGCGCGAGCTCGCCGAGATCGGTGGACGGACCGTCGGCGATGATGTCGCCCTTCTTGACGATGTCACCGACCTTCACCAGCGGACGCTGGTTGATGCAGGTCGACTGGTTGGAGCGCTGGTACTTCATCAGACGGTAGATATCGACGCCCGACTTGGTCGGATCGAGATCTTCCGTGGCGCGGATGACGACGCGGGTGGCGTCGATCTGGTCGATCACGCCCGAACGGCGCGCCGCGATCGCGGCACCCGAGTCACGCGCAACCACGCCTTCCATGCCGGTACCGACGAACGGCGCCTCGGCGCGAACCAGCGGCACCGCCTGGCGCTGCATGTTCGAGCCCATCAGCGCGCGGTTGGCGTCGTCGTTCTCGAGGAACGGGATCAGGGCCGCGGCGACGGAGACGAGCTGCTTCGGCGACACGTCCATGTAGTCGACCTTGTCCGGCGTCACCGGCAAGACTTCGCCGGCGTGACGGCAGACCACGAGGTCTTCGGTGAAGCGGCCCTTCGGGTCGAGCGGCACGTTGGCCTGCGCGACCGTGTAGCGGCCCTCTTCCATCGCCGAGAGATAGACGACCTCGTCGGTGACGCGGCCGTCCTTGACCTTGCGATACGGCGTCTCGACGAAGCCGTACTTGTTCACGCGCGCGAAGGTCGCGAGCGAGTTGATCAGGCCGATATTCGGACCTTCCGGCGTCTCGATCGGGCAGATGCGGCCGTAATGCGTCGGATGCACGTCGCGCACCTCGAAGCCGGCGCGCTCGCGGGTCAGACCGCCCGGTCCAAGTGCCGACAGGCGGCGCTTGTGGGTGATCTCCGACAGCGGGTTGGTCTGGTCCATGAACTGCGAGAGCTGCGAGGAGCCGAAGAACTCGCGCACGGCGGCAGCCGCCGGCTTCGCGTTGATCAGGTCCTGCGGCATGACCGTGTCGATGTCGACCGAGGACATGCGCTCCTTGATCGCGCGCTCCATGCGCAGGAGGCCGATGCGGTACTGGTTCTCCATGAGCTCGCCGACCGAGCGCACACGGCGGTTGCCGAGATGGTCGATGTCGTCGATCTCGCCCTTGCCGTCGCGCAGATCCACCAGCGTCTTGATGACGGAGAGGATGTCTTCCTTGCGCAGCGTGCGCTGGGTGTCGGGCGCATCGAGGTCGAGGCGCATGTTCATCTTGACGCGGCCGACCGCGGAGAGGTCGTAGCGTTCGGCGTCGAAGAACAGCGACTGGAACATGGCCTGCGCCGAATCCAGCGTCGGCGGCTCGCCCGGACGCATCACGCGGTAGATGTCGAACAGCGCATCTTCGCGCGTCATGTTCTTGTCGGCCGAGAGCGTGTTGCGGATATAGGGACCGACATTGACGTGGTCGATGTCGAGCAGCGGCAATTCCTTGTAGCCGTGCTCGTTGAGCACCTTCATCGACTTGTCGGTGATTTCCTCGCCGGCCTCGGCGTGGATCTCACCGGTCTTCGGATTGACGAGGTCCTCGGCGATGTAGTTGCCGACCAGCTCCTCATCGGACATGCGCAACGCCTTCAGCCCCTTCTCCTGGAGCTGGCGGGCGGCACGGACGGTGAGCTTCTTGCCGGCCTCGAGCACGACCTTGCCGGTGTCGGCGTCGATCAGATCGTTGACGGTCGAGTAGCCGCGGAAACGGTTGGCGTCGAACGGAACGCGCCAGCCTTCCTTGGTCCGCTTGTAGAGGATCTTCTTGTAGAAGGTGGACAGGATCGCCTCGCCGTCGAGGCCGAGGGCGAACATCAGCGAGGTCACCGGAATCTTGCGGCGACGGTCGATACGCGCATAGACGATGTCCTTGGCGTCGAACTCGATGTCGAGCCAGGAGCCGCGATACGGGATCACGCGGGCGGCGAACAGCAGCTTGCCCGAGGAATGGGTCTTGCCCTTGTCGTGGTCGAAGAACACGCCGGGCGAGCGGTGCATCTGCGAGACGATGACGCGCTCGGTGCCGTTGACGATGAAGGTGCCGTTCATCGTCATGAGCGGGATGTCGCCCATGTAGACGTCCTGCTCCTTGATGTCCTTGACCGACTTCGCGCCGGTTTCCTCGTCGATATCGAACACGATGAGGCGCAGCGTCACCTTGAGGGGGGCCGCGAAGGTCATGCCGCGCTGACGGCACTCGTCGACGTCGTATTTCGGCTGCTCGAACTCGTAGCGGACGAATTCCAGCATGGAGGTGCCCGAGAAGTCGGAGATCGGAAACACCGAGCGGAAGACCGCCTGCAGACCCTCGTCGAGACGGCCACCCTGCGGTTCATCGACCATCAGGAACTGGTCATAGGACGCCTTCTGAACCTCGATGAGGTTCGGCATCTCGGCGACTTCCTTGATGTGTCCGAAAAATTTGCGAACGCGTTTGCGACCGGTGAATGTCTGCTGCGCCATCGTGGCCTCTCATTTTCGTCGCCCGCTCCGGGCGCGCCGTCCGGGACGCGGCTGCCACCGCTCCCCGGGTTGAATTTTTCGAACCCGTTTTGGGGACCGGAGACTCAGTTTCAGGCGAGAATGTCCTGAATCTGTTCTTCAGACCTTCAAAACGCAAAACGACGCGCGGGGCGCTGCTGCGCGCCCGCCCGTCACAACCATCGTCTTCACGGACTGCAAAAGCCCGAAATAGCTTGCTCTCCCAACGGCTTACAGGGAAATCCGGCATCCCTGCCCACCGCGCTTTCGTGCTGCCGACCCGATATGGGGCGACAATAATGCAGATTCGAGGGTGAAACCCGCAAATCCCCACACTTTTTCGTGTTTGGCCCGCGTCGGAACGTTCCGTCGCACGCCTTTTGCATCCGGCACGCCCCTTTGAGGGGCAAGCCAAGATCCCGGGCTTCGCTGACGCTCGCCCGGGATCTCGCAGCAAGCGCCGCTTACTTGAGCTCGACCTTCGCGCCAGCCTTCTCGAGCTGGATCTTGATCTTGTCGGCCTCTTCCTTGTTCACGCCTTCCTTGACAGGCTTCGGCGCGCCCTCGACGAGGTCCTTTGCTTCCTTCAGGCCCAGGCCGGTGATGGCGCGGACTTCCTTGATGACCTCGATCTTCTTGTCGCCGGCCGAGGCCAGGACAACCGTGAACTCGGTCTTCTCTTCAGCCGGAGCGGCGGCAGCGCCACCACCGGCCGGGCCGGCCACGGCGACGGCCGCGGCAGCCGAAACGCCCCACTTTTCTTCGAGGAGCTTCGCCAGTTCAGCAGCTTCGAGCACGGTGAGGCTCGAGAGGTCGTCAACGATCTTCTGCAAGTCAGCCATTGTTCAGTTTCCTTACGTGTAAGTCTGGTTCGGGTTTGAGTTTTGCGAAGGGCGTCAGGCCGCTTCGCCCTTTGAGGCATGAGCCTGGATGACGCGCGCGAGCTTGCCCGCGGGCGCATTGGCGAGCTGAGCGATCTTGGTCGCCGGGGCCACAAGCAGGCCGACGATCTTGGCGCGCAGTTCATCAAGCGACGGCAGCGAGGCAAGCGCCTTCACGCCGTCGACATTCAGGACGGTCTTCCCCATCGAGCCGCCGACGATGACGAACTTTTCGTTCGTCTTGGCGAATTCGATGGCGACCTTTGGCGCCGCTACCGGATCGTTCGAAGTGGCGATCACGGTCGGTCCCTTCAGCATGGGGCCGATGGCAACGACGTCAGTGCCTTCAAGAGCAATTTTGGCGAGACGGTTCTTCGAGACCTTCACCGAGGCACCAGCCTGCTTCATCTGCATGCGCAGCTTCTGCATCTGGGCAACGGTCAGGCCGGAATATTGAGCAACGACCGCGACGCTCGTGGTCTTGAAGACCTCATTGAGCTGTTCGACCGCCTCTTTTTTTGCCGCTCGTTCCACAGCAAGCTCTCTCCGGTTGGCGGTCATCGCGGGAAGCGGGACCGCCGGGTTGCACCCATCGTCCCACCCAAACCTGAACCTCGGGGGCAAATCCCCCCAGGACACGCCGGGCAAAACGACGATTCAAAGCCTGCCCTCCGGGAGCCCTTGGGCCCACGGCGTGTCGAGGTCCGAACCAGACCCGTTTCGCGAACCAGCCCTAAAGCTGGATGCGAAGTGAAATCCGGTCTTCACCCGTCTATGCAGGCCATGCAATTAAGCCATTGAGAAATCGAAATTCCTCGCGGGCGCCTGCAGTCTTGGACAGGACAAGGTCAGCCGGCGAACCGTCCGACCTCTGCCCGCATTCCACCAACCGACGGGTTTTCCTTCCTTTTCGGGCAAATCCTCGCGGACGTCCTGAAAAGGAATGATCTCCTGTCGTGTCGGGTTTTCTGAATGCGTGCACGAACACGCCAGCCGAGGCCGGCACGTCCGGAAGCGGCTCTTTAACCGCTCGGAGCCTGCTTGCCAAGAGCAAAATTCACACCAGTTCCAATCTGTTGCCGGCGGGGCTTGACCTGGGCCGATAAAGACCGATTCAGGCCGATTTGACCGCGTAGGGCAGCGGCTTGCCCTCGAAGAACGCGGTCAGGTTCGCCAGCACGCAGGCTTGCATGGCAACGTGCGATTCGAGCGTGTGACCGCCGATATGCGGGGCGAACACCACGTTGGAGAGCGCGGTCAGCGCATCGGGCGCGTGCGGTTCCGTCTCGAAGACGTCGAGGCCAGCGCCGGCGATGGTCTTCTCGGTCAGGGCCGCCACAAGGGCATTCTCGTCGATCACGGAACCGCGGGAGATGTTGACGACGTAGCCGTCCGCCCCGAGCCGCTTCAGGATGTCGGCGTTGACGACATGCTGGGTCTCGGCCCCCGCCCGCACCGCGACCATCAGCACGCTGCACCAGTCAGCCAGCGCCTCCAGCGACGGGAAATATTGATAGGGCAGATCGTATTTGCTCCGGCTGAAATAGCCGACCTCGCTCTCGAAAGCGGCGCAGCGCGCCGCGATCTTGCGGCCGATCTCGCCCATCCCGTAGACGCCGATGCGGCGGCCGGGCATCCCGGCCTGCGGGCGCATCATCGGAGATTGTTTCGAGGCGGCCCAGTCGCCACTGCGGACGTACCGGTCGGCGACCAGGATCCGCCGCGTCGTCGCCAGCATCAGGGTCATCGCGATATCGGCGACCGAGGCCGCATTGGCGCCGGGGCTGTGGCCGACCGCGATGTTGCGGCTGGCTGCCGCCTTCAGATCGACACCGTCATAGCCCGTGCCGTAGCAGACGATGGCGCCGAGCTTTGGGAAGAGATCCATCGCTTCCGCACCGAGCGGCGTGCCGCCCGCCGTCAACATCGCGCGGACCCCGCCGAGTTCGTCGGCCGAAAACACCTCCCTCGCGGGCTTGCCGCCGGTGTCGAGCAGATCGAACCGCTCGGCGAAGCGCGCCATCATCGACTTGGGAAAGCGCGAATAGATCAGGACCTTGTCAGCCATTGTTCTTGTTTCCGGTGAAAGCCTTCACAAACGACGAGGGGCGGAATCGGCTGCCCGATTCCGCCCCTCGCCGCATGCAATTTCCAAACCTCAGCCGAGAACGGTGCCCGGCTCGACCTTCACGCCCGGGCCCATCGTCGAGGACACGGCAACGCGCTGGATGTAGGTGCCCTTGGAGCCGGCCGGCTTGGCCTTGGTGACAGCGTCAGCCAGGGCCTTGATGTTCTCGACCAGCTTCTCCTCGGTGAACGAGGCCTTGCCGACGCCGGCCTGCAGGATGCCGGCCTTCTCGACGCGGAACTCGACCGAGCCGCCCTTGGCACCCTTCACCGCACCGGTGACGTCCATGGTCACGGTGCCGATCTTCGGGTTCGGCATCAGGCCGCGCGGGCCGAGCACCTTACCGAGGCGACCGACCAGCGGCATCATGTCGGGGGTGGCGATGCAGCGGTCGAAATCGATCGAGCCGTTCTGCACCTTCTCGACCAGGTCTTCGGCGCCGACGACGTCGGCACCCGCAGCCTTGGCCTCATCAGCCTTGGCACCACGGGCGAACACACCGACGCGGAGCGTACGGCCCGTGCCGTTCGGCAGGGTGACGACACCACGGACCATCTGGTCGGCGTGACGCGGATCAACGCCGAGGTTGATCGCGACCTCGATGGTCTCGTCGAACTTCGCTTTCGCGCGTTCCTTGACCATCTTGATGGCGTCCGCGAGCGGATAAAGCTTTTCGCGATCAACACCTTCGCGGGCTTTGTTCAAACGCTTTCCGATTGCCATAGCCGCTTACCCCGCCACTTCCAGACCCATCGAACGGGCAGAGCCCTCGACCATCTTCATGGCCGATTCGATCGAGTCGCAATTCAGATCCTTCATCTTCTTCTCGGCGATCTCGCGCACCTGCGCCTTGGTCACCTTGCCGGCCTTGTCACGGCCCGGCGCCTTCGAGCCGGACTGGATCTTGGCGGCCTGCTTGAGGAAGAACGACATCGGGGGCGTCTTCATCTCGAATGTGAACGAACGATCGGCGTAGATCGTGATCACGACGGGAATCGGGGTGTTCTTCTCTTCCTTCTGGGTCTGGGCGTTGAACGCCTTGCAGAACTCCATGATGTTGAGGCCGCGCTGACCGAGCGCGGGACCGATCGGGGGCGAAGGATTCGCCGCACCGGCCGGGACCTGAAGCTTCAGGTATCCGGTCACTTTCTTTGCCATGTATCACTCCTGTTGTGCCGGCATGGCCGGCGGTTTCAGGTTCGTGGTCTGGGTCGGATGCGGCTGGCAACCGCCCTCTCCCTCCCACGGCCTCTCTTTGCGCGAAGCTTTTCGGCTTCACGCGCGACCCGATCAGACCTTCTCGACCTGACCGAATTCCAGTTCGACCGGCGTGGCGCGGCCGAAGATCGACACCGCGACCTTCACGCGCGAGCGCGCCTCGTCGATTTCCTCGACGACACCCGAGAACGAGGCGAACGGGCCGTCGGCCACGCGCACGTTCTCGCCGATTTCAAACGACACCGACGCCTTCGGCCGTTCCACGCCCTCCTGCACCTGGTGCAGGATGCGCATGGCTTCGGCCTCCGAGATCGGCATCGGCTTGTTTTCGGCGCCGAGGAAGCCGGTGACCTTCGGCGTGTTCTTGATCAGATGAAACGCCTCGTCGGTCAGCTTCATCTTCACCAGCACGTAGCCCGGGAAGAACTTGCGCTCGGCGTCGATCTTGCGGCCGCGGCGCACTTCCGTGACCTTCTCGGTCGGCACCAGCACCAGCTCGAACAGCTCCTCGAGCCCGCGCTGCTTGGCCTGCTCGCGGATCGATTCGGCGACCTTCTTCTCGAAGTTCGAATAGGCGTGGACGATGTACCAGCGCTTGTCAGACAGTTGAGCGGTTGCTGTTGCCATCAGTGAATGCCCAGAAGGAAGGTGATGAGGACACGGATGATCTGGTCGGCGGCGAAGAAGAAGATCGAGGCCACGGCGACCATGACGAACACCATGATGGTGGTGATCGTGGTCTCGCGGCGGGTCGGCCAGGTGACCTTGGCCGTCTCCGAGCGCACTTCCTGCAAGAACTTGAACGGGCTGACTGCCATCGTTTTGATGTCCAACGTCCGTCGACAGACGCGATTGAATTTCAGGGATCCGAACAGCCGCCGTTGGCCCAGCCCTCTGTCGCGAAGGATGAGCCGGAAACCGGGCTCGATTGTTCGGGGATTTCAAAGCCGCGCCGGAGATCCGCGTCTAACGGGCCGGCTGCGAGTGCGGGGTATCTACTGCGGATGGGACCAAAGGTCAAGATAGCGGCGGGCCCGCCAAGCCCCCTGATCCGCACCAGGCTCCGGCAGATTCCAAGCGAATCAAAGCTTTACCGGTCCGATGATCTGCTGGTGCAGGGGCCAGCCTGGCGCCCTGCCCCTTGCCTGCCCAAACGCAGTCAGTCGGCCCGGTCGACCATCGAAATGCCCGGCAGCGGAACCACGAATTTTCCACCTTCGGCGAAATAGCGGGCGTGCTTGGCCCGGATCGGGTCGACATAGCGCCAGGCGAAGACAACGACGAATGCCGGCTTGCGCTCGTAAAGGGCGGCAGGCGGCAGGATCGGGATGTCGTAACCCGGGCCGGCCATCACGTTCCCCTTCTTGGGGTCGTCGTCCACGAGGAAGTCGATTTTGCTCTCCAGGCCGAACTGCGGCAGCAGAGTTGTGGTGCCGACGGAGACGCCGTAGCCGGCAACGAGCTGCCCGCGCGCATGGGCGGCATCGGCCATCGCGACCAACTCGTCGCGGATCGCGGCGATCCTCTTCACGTAGGGCGCATAATAGGCTGGCTGATCGACACCGAGCCGTTCTTCCTCGGCAACGAAGCGCGCGACCTCGGCCGACGGTTTCTTGGCACCGCCGGCGCGCTGCACCGTCACGCGGATCGAGCCACCCTTGGTCCAGATGTGCTGGACGTCGATCAGCTCCATGCCGAGCCGGGCAAAGAAACGGATCAGCGGCTTGATGTTAAAATACGACAGATGCTCGTGATAGACGGTGTCGAGCAGGTTCTTCTCGGTGACGTCGACGCCGTATTGCGTTTCGAAGACGAACAACCCGTCCGGCGCGAGCACGTCGCGAACCCCGATCACCAGCGGATCGAGATTGTCGACATTGGCGATCATGTTGTTGGCGATCACGACGCTCGCCGCACCATGGCTCTGCAAGATGCGGTGACCGATGGCATCGGTGAAGAAATCGCCGATGGTCTCGATCCCTGCCTCGGTCGCGCGCCGCGCGATGTCGACGGCGGGATCGACACCCAGCACCCGCATGCCGCGTTCTTTGAAGAAGCCGAGCAACGATCCGTCGTTGCTGCCGAGCTCGACGACCAGCGAGCCCGGCGCGATGCCGAAGCGGCTGACGACGTCGTTCGCATAGCCCGCGAAGTGCTCCCGCAGGCCGAGCGAGAGCGAGGTGGTGTAGACGTAGTTGCGGTATTGGATCTCGGGATTGCCGACATGGAGAATCTGCAGGTGACCGCAATCCCGGCACAGATGCAGCGCCATCGGCACCGCGGCCCGGAAGACGGGATCGTCGACGCTGGCGTCCGGGACCTGGAAGTTCGGCGTGCCGATGGGCATGCCTGCCATCGGGACGACCAGCTCCTGCTTGTCCGAATGACAGAGGCGGCAGGTTTGGCGGACGTAGAACAGATTTTTCATCGTGGAACCGAAAAATGAGATGCGCGGGCGGGTGAGGCAATCCCACCCTGTGAAAACCAGACCTGCAGCAAGGGGCTCAAACGGGTCATGGGTGGCTCGAGACTTCCTTTCCCAGCCCGTAGCTGGGAGCTTCCTCCGCCGCCTTGGCAGCCTTGTCCGCGGAATACGAGCCGCGCTCCGGACTTGCCAGCCAGATCGCACCGCCGACGAGCCCGATGATCACGCTGATGGCGCCCAGCAGGAGCGAAACCGACAGCGCTTCCTCGGAAGGCACGCCCGCCAGACCGAGGCAGGCGACCATCGCACCCTCGCGAACGCCCCAGCCGCTGATTGAGATCGGGACGGCCGTCAACAGCACCACCGGCGGAATCAGGACGACGGCGTCCAGCACCGAGAGCTGCGCTCCGACACCGCGCGCCAGGGCGTAGCAGGCGGCCGCGGTCACGAGATGAATGAGAAGCGCCGATCCGAACAGCAGAGCGCGGCGCTCGGACTGCAGCAGAAGAAATCTCACCAGTGCTCCGAACCGAACGAAGCTCGCGATCGCCGGATGCGCAATGAGGTGCTTGGGCAGACGGTCGAGCGTCAACAGGACCAAGGTACCGGCGACGCCTGCCAGAGTCAGCCCGCCGATGGCCAGGATCGCGGCCTGATTGGACACGCGAGACAGCAGCAACGGCAATCCGGCTACCATCAGCACGATCAACCCGATCAATGCCGTGAAACGGTCGGCCGCGACGCCCTTGACCGCCTCCGGCCACTGCACGCCACGCTGGCGCAGCAGCCACATCCGCACCGCATCCCCGCCGACCGACGACGGCAACACCTGATTGAACCAGAGGCTGATCATGAGGATGCGCCAGCCCGCGAGCCAGTCCAGCGACACGCCGAGCGCGCGCATGATCAGCGCCCACCGGCCGTTGAGCACGAAGGTCTGGAAGAAGATCAGCGCCAGCGCGAGGACGAACAGGAAAGGATCTACCGAGACGATATGGTTGCGCAACTGCTTCAGGTCGAGACCGCGCGCGATGTAGACCAGCACGGCGATCGACAGCAGCAGCTTTACCGAAAACAGGGCCGCCTGTTTGAACCGCGACTGCATCCGGTGCCCGCCTCAGGATGCCGGATATTCCGCGCGACCGATGACGAGGTCGATCGCGGCCATCATCCAGAACTGGTGCGTGGTCTCGACAATGTTGTAGCTGCGGCTGTCGACCCAGAAATTGACATCGCCGAGATTGCGCAGGGGATTGTCCACATTCATCCCCGACAGCGTGATCACATCAAGCTTCATCGTCTTCGCCTGCGCCACCGCATTGAGGATGTTCTTCGAGCGTCCCGACGAGCTGATCGCGACGAGGCAGTCGCCGGCACGGGCGTTCAGCCGCACGGCGTGCGCGATCCAAGCCTCGAACCCGTAATCATTGGCGAGGCACGACATCATGCTCGCGTCGCTGAAGCAGAGCGCAGGCACCGATGCGTTCTTCGCAAGATCGATCGCCAGATGAGAGGCGATGCCGGCCGAGCCGCCGTTACCGATGAAGATGACGCGGCCGCCCTGCTCGCGCGTGCGCAACCAGACGGCGCGCGTAGCCGAGATCGAGGCAAAAACGCCGTCGTCGACCGCCGTCGCGCGATGGAGGCGACCCACGTAATCGTCGAGAAAAGCCTTGTGATCGGGATCGACGGACTCGACAGGCATGGGCTGGCGGCTCGGCTGCAACATGACGCCCTGATACCGGCTATTACTAGGGATTGCAAAGGTATAATGCTTGCAAAATCGGCGAGCGGCTGATAGTCGGCTTTCGGGTTTCACTTAACATTGGCGGGCCTGTTTCGCTGGGCATTCGCGTCACGGATGTTCCCCATGAAATGCATTGTCACCGGTGGCGCAGGTTTCATCGGAAGTCACCTCGTCGATCGCCTCCTTGATGATGGCCACGAAGTCGTCGCGCTCGATAATTTCGTGATCGGCCGCCCCGAAAATCTGGCCTCGCGCGCCAATTCGAGCCAGTTGAAGGTCGTGCGGGCTGACGTCACCGACCTCGAATCCATCAAGCCGTATTTCCACGGTGTCGACTGGGTCTTCCACCTCGCGGCACTTGCCGACATCGTTCCCTCGATCGAGTCCCCGATCCCGTATCATCGCGCCAATGTCGACGGCACGGTCAACGTTCTCGAGGCGGCACGGCACGCTGGCGCCAAGCGCTTCGTCTACGCGGCATCCTCGTCCTGCTACGGTATTCCCGACGCCTATCCGACGCCCGAGAGCGCCGAGATCCGGCCGATGTATCCCTACGCGCTTACCAAGAATCTCGGCGAGCAGTGCGTCATGCACTGGTGCCAGGTCTACAAGCTGCCCGCGGTCGCGCTGCGCCTGTTCAACGTGTATGGGCCGCGCCATCGCACCACCGGCACTTACGGCGCCGTGTTCGGCGTGTTCATGGCGCAGAAGCTCGCCGGCAAGCCCTTCACGGTGGTCGGCGACGGCGAGCAGACGCGGGACTTCACCTTCGTCAGCGACGTCGCGGACGCCTTCGTGACCGCAGCGCGCTCCGATATTTCGCACGAGATATTTAACGTCGGCTCGGACAACACCTACAGCGTCAACCGGCTGGTCGAGCTTCTCGGCGGCGACAGGGTCCACATTCCCAAGCGTCCGGGCGAGCCCGATTGCACCTACGCCGACATCACCAAGATCAAGCGGGTCCTGAACTGGACGCCGAAGGTGAAGTTCGAGGACGGCGTTGCGACGATGCTGAAATCGATGGATCAGTACAAGGACGCTCCGCTGTGGACGGTCGACAAGATCGCCGACGCCACCAGGGACTGGTTCAAATATCTCGGTGACGACAAGAGCTCGCCGAAGGCAAGCTCTTGAACAGGCTCGCGGGATATCGTTGCTGCGAGTCGATCAATTTCGGGCCGGCCATCTGAGACCTGCCGGCGCTTTGGGTAATTCATATGGGTAATGCTCCAGACAAGCCGACCGGCCATCCGGCACCGCACGACAAGATCAAGTCGATCGAGGAGCTCGGCGAGGTTGCGCGCGCCGCGCAGGCCAAGGGCCTGACGGTCGCGCTCTGCCACGGCGTGTTCGATCTCGTGCACCTCGGCCACGTCCGGCACATCCTGGCGGCGCGCAACGAGGCCGACGTGGTCATCGTGACCATCACCGCCGACCGCTTCGTCAACAAGGGTCCGGGACGGCCGATCTTTCCGGAGAACATGCGCGCGGAGATGCTGGCCGCGCTCGGCACGGTCGACTGGGTCGGCATCAACCGGACCTCCAGCGCCGAGCCGGTCCTCGATACCGTGCGCCCCGACATCTACGTGAAGGGCTCGGATTACGAAAACCCCGAGGATGACGTCACCGGCAAGATCGCCACCGAACGCGAGGCGGTCGAACGTCATGGCGGGCGAGTCGTCTTCACGCGCGACGTGACGTTCAGCTCGTCGTCGCTGCTGAACCGCTACTTCGACATTTACGATCCACCTCTGCGCGACTACCTCCAGAAGGTGCGCGAAGGCGGCGGCGCCGAACGCCTGCTGAAGCTGATCGACAAGATCCAGGACATGCACGTCGTGCTGGTCGGCGATACCATCATCGACGAATACCAGTACGTCACGGCGCTCGGGAAGGCTTCGAAGGAGAACATCGTCGCGACGCTGTTCAGGAATGGCGAGCAATTTGCCGGCGGCGTCATTGCCGCGGCCAATCACGTGGCGAGCTTCTGCAAGTCGGTGGAGATCGTCACGACGCTGGGTGGCAACGACTACCCCGAAGAATTCATTCGCGCCCATGTCCGCCCGAATGTCACGCTCACGTCGATCCGCATTCAGGGCCGCCCTACGACGCGCAAATTGCGGTACGTCGAGATGGGCTATCTGCACAAGCTGTTCGAAGTCTACACCATGGACGACACGCCGCTGGACGAGACCACGCGCAGGGAGATCGACAAGGTCACAGCGGAACGCGTGCGCGGCGGGGACGTGGTCATCGTCACCGATTTCGGTCACGGGATGATCGCACCCAGCACGATCGACACGTTGATCGCGAACTCCAAGTTCCTGGCAGTCAACGCCCAGAGCAACAGCGGCAACCATGGCTACAATCTGATCACGAAGTATCCGCGGGCCGACTACGTCTGCATCGACGCGCCGGAAGCGCGCCTGGCCGCGACCGACAAATTCAACGATATCGCATCGGTGATCGAGGACGGCCTGCACGGCAAGATCGATTGCGACAACATGATCATCACGCACGGCTCCTTCGGCTGCTACCCCTTCTCGTCGAAGACAGGCGTCGCGCGCGTGCCCGCTTTCACCAAGACCGTGGTGGACACGGTCGGCGCCGGCGATGCCTTCCTGACGATTACGGCGCCGCTGGTGGCGGCCGGCGGCAATATCGAGGACGTCGCCTTCATCGGTAACGCGGCGGGCGCGATCAAGGTCGGCATCGTCGGTCACCGCAGCTCGGTCGAAAAGGCGCCGCTGGTCAAGTTTGTCACCGCGTTGTTGAAGTAGCGCGATAAAAGAATCTGGAGAACGACAGTGATTGATCAGAAATGGAATGTGATGGTCACCGGTGGCGCCGGCTATGTCGGCAGCGTGCTGGTTCCCCGGCTGCTGGCGGCCGGACACAAGGTCACCGTGCTCGACCTCTTCATGTACGGTGACGACGTCTTCAACGCCGTACGCGACAATCCGAACCTGCGCCTGATCAAGGGCGACATCCGCGACGAGGCCGCGATCAACGAGGCCCTGCGCGGCAACAACGCGGTGATCCACCTCGCCTGCATCTCCAACGATCCCTCGTTCGAGTTGGATCCGGGACTCGGCAAGTCCATCAACTACGACTGCTTCCGTCCGATGGTGCGCGCCGCGAAGAAGGCCGGCATCAAGCGCTTCATCTACGCTTCCTCGTCGAGCGTCTACGGCATCAAGGACGAGGCCGAGGTCACCGAGGAGCTGTCTTGCGAGCCGCTCACGGACTACTCCAAGTTCAAGGCGATGTGCGAGACCGACCTCGCCGACGAGGCCGCGTCCGGCTTCGTCACCTGCACGGTTCGTCCCGCCACGGTTTGCGGCTACGCACCGCGGCAGCGGCTCGACGTCGTCGTCAACATCCTGACCAACCTTGCGGTCAACACCGGCCGTATCCGCGTGTTCGGCGGAACGCAGAAGCGGCCCAATCTGCACATCGAGGACATGTCGGCGGCCTATCTGTTCCTGCTTCAGCAGGATGACGCGAAGATCGACGGCAAGATCTACAATATCGGCTACGAAAACCACTCGCTGATGAAGATCGCCGACATCGTCAAATCGGTGGTCGGAAGCAACGTCGACGTGGCCGTCGAGCCGACCGACGATCTGCGCTCCTACCATGTCTCCTCGGAGAAGATCCGCCGCGAGCTCGGATTTGCGCCGACGCACACCATCGAGCAGGCCGTGTCCGGACTGGTGGACGCCTTCAGGGCCGGCCGCCTGCCGAACTCGCTCAACGATCCCCGGTACTTCAACATCAAGATGATGCAGAACATCAGCATGAAGTGAGCGGCGTGCGGATCGGCATCGATTTCGACAACACGATCATCTGCTACGACAAGGTCTTTGCCGCCGTCGCGCGCCAGCGTGGGCTGGTGCCGGAGGGCTGGGTCGGGCTGAAGACCGATGTGCGGGATCTCTTGCGGTCCCGCGCGGGCGGCGAGCTTGCCTGGCAGGGGCTGCAAGGCTTCGTCTACGGCAAGGGCATTGGCGGCGCCGAGATCTATCCTGGAGTCCGCGAGTTTCTCGCAAGCTGCCGCAAGACCGGCGCGAGCGTCTACATCGTCAGTCACAAGACGCAGTTCGGCCATCAGGATCCCGAGCGCGTCGATCTGCGCGAGGCCGCGCGCGGCTGGCTGAAGGGCGCCGGCCTCATCGACGTCGCCGATGCCGCGCTGGCGGCGGGCGATGTCTATTTCGAGGACACGCTGGCAGCCAAGGTCGAGCGGCTCGCGAGCCTCAAGCTCGATATCTTCATTGACGATCTCGTCGACGTCTTCGAGCAACCGCATTTTCCGAGGGCGACGCGATCAATCCTGTTCACACAGTCGCGGCCGCCCCATCCCGGCCATTGCGAGCCGATCGCGACCTGGGCGGACATAAGCCGCGGAGTGTTCGCGCAATGAGCGAACCGGATTTGAGCGCGCAGGATGCGATCTCGATCGGCAGCCGCCTCGCCGGGGTACAGGTCGCGGCTGCCCAACCGGCACGGTCCGGCGGCAATAACCGAGTGTTTCGGCTGGAGATGACGGAGGGTTCGCCCCTCGCCCTCAAGCAATATCCGTCCGACGGGCGCGATCGCCTGGGACAGGAATATGACGCCTTGTCGTTTCTGTCGCGCCACGGCATCACATCGACACCGCGTCCGATCGCGAAGGACGCGGATGCATGCTGTGCGCTGTATCAATGGTTTGACGGCGAAGCGGCGGTGCTGCGCCCCCAGAACGGCGATGCCGATCAGCTGGCCGATTTCCTGATCGAATTGCAGAAGCTGCGCGAGGCCGAGGGCGCGCAGACTTTGCGGAACGCCTCAGCCAGCATCTTTTCGCCTGAGGAAGCCGTCGCCCAGTACGAGCAGCGCCTCGCCGGACTGAGACGGGCCTCGGACGATCATCCGGACCTGCGCGCGTTCATCGACCGCGACCTGGTTCCCAGCACTGCCGCCGCCATTCAACGGCTCCGTCGACGCTACGCGGAACTGGGCCGGGATCCCGCCGCGGACCTGGCACCCGCCCATCGCGCATTGAGCCCGTCGGATTTCGGATTGCACAACGCGCTACGCACCGAAGACGGCAGGCTGCGCTTCATCGACTTCGAATATTTCGGCTGGGACGATCCGGTCAAGCTCGTGTCCGACACCGCGATTCACCCGGGCAGCGATCTGCCGGAGGCCAGCGCGAACCGATTGATCGAACGGCTCTCGCACGCCTTCGAGGCTGGGGATGACGCGTTTGCGATCCGCCGTGACGTACTGTATCCTGTGTTCGGGGCGATTTGGTGCCTGATTGTCCTGAATGCTTATTTGCCGGAAAGCCGCTCCCGGCGCGCCCTGGCTGCGCAGGGTGGCGATCTGACGGTCCGCCTTGCCGGCCAGCTCGACAAAGCCCGCCGGCTCCATCAAACGATTTGCCAACGTGATCCAGATCTCACCCCACGCTGAAGCCGCCCTCACCTGCACGCTGGACGAGCGCAGTCTTTATTTGCGCCGCCTGGTCCTCGGTTCTGTCCGTTCGGCTGGACGCGGCCATGTCGGTCCGGCCTTGTCGCTGATCGAGATGGTGCGCGTGCTCTACGACGACGTGCTGCGGATTGATCCGAACAACCCGCGTGATCCCGATCGCGACCGCGCGATCCTCAGCAAGGGACACGGTTGTCTGGCGCTCTATGCGCTCCTCGCCGATCGCGGCTTCTTCCCGCTGTCGGAGCTGGACGGCTTTTGCGGCCCCGACAGTATCCTGGGCGGACATCCCGAATACGGCAAGGTGCCGGGCGTCGAGGCCTCGACCGGTGCGCTCGGACATGGTCTGTCGATCGGCGTCGGTCTCGCGCTCGCCGCGCGCATGCGCGAGCGCAGCTACCGGACCTTCGTCCTGCTCGGCGACGGCGAGATCAACGAGGGATCGGTGTGGGAAGCCGCGATGGGCGCGGCCAAGCACGGGCTCGACAATCTGGTCGCGATGATCGACTACAACAAGCTCCAGAGCTACGGCCCGACCGATTACGTCCTGCCGCTGGAGCCGCTCGCGGACAAATGGCGCAGCTTCGGCTTCGCCGTGCAGGAGATCAACGGCCACGACGTCGGTACCCTGCGCACCGTGCTGAAGCAGGTCCCGGCCGTTCCGGGCAAGCCCACCGCGATCATCTGCCATACCGTCAAGGGCAAGGGTCTGCCGGCCGCAGAATCCAACGCCGATTGGCATCACAAGAACAAGCTGACCGACAGCGAGCTCGACGCCATCCGCGTCGCCGTCGGCGATTTTTGATCGGCTCCCCATGCGCAACACCGCGATGAACATGGTCCACAAGCTCGCCACACGCGACGAGCGAGTTCTTTACATCGGCTCCGATCCCGGCGCCGGCACCTTGCGCGCGATGAGCAAGGAATTCCCCAAGCGCCATCTGATCGAGGGCATTTCGGAAGCGCACATCATCGGCATGTCGGCGGGTCTCGCGATGGAAGGCTTCGTGCCCTACGTCAACACCATCGCGACCTTCCTCACCCGCCGCTGCTACGAGCAGGTGGCGGTCGATCTCTGCCTGCACAACCTGCCGGTGCGGTTGATCGCCAATGGCGGCGGGCTCGTTTACGCACCGCTCGGCCCCACGCACCAGGCGATCGAGGACATCGCCATCATGCGGGCGCTGCCGAACATGACGGTGATCTGCCCGTGCGACGCCGACGAGGCCGCGCGCATGATGGACAAGACGCTCGACTGGACCGGACCGATCTATATCCGGCTCGGCAAGGGCGGCGACGCGATCGTCTCGAAGGCCGAGCACGGCTTCGAGATCGGCAAGGCCATCCTGATGCGGCCGCCCGGCGACGTCCTCATGGTGACGACCGGCATCATGCTTCAGCGCGCCATCGCTGCAGCCGACCTGCTGGCCGCGCAAGGCATTCGCGCCGGTATTTTGCACATGCACACCGTGAAGCCGCTCGACACCGAAGCGCTGCTGCAGGCGATCCGCGGCGTCAAGCTCCTGGCAACGCTGGAGGAGCACGTGCCCTCCGGCGGCCTCGGCAGCGCGGTTGCCGAGACGCTGATCGACAAGCTCGGTTCGGGCCTGCCGGCGATGCTGCGGCTGTCGCTGCCGGACCGCTTCATGCACAATTACGGCTCGCAGGACTCTCTGCTGAAGAAGCACGGACTTTCCGCGGCCGCGATCGCGACCTCGATCGAGCGCGCGCATGCCGCCTCGCACACCCCCTCTCCTCAACTCCATTCCACCTGACGGGTCACATGTACGACGTTCGATATTCCTATCTGCTCGAGCAATTTTCCGACCCCGCTCCGATCCTGGCCGAGATCGGCCGTCTGGTAGCGACCGGGGACTTCACCCTTGGCAAGCCGGTTGCCGAATTCGAGAAGCGCTTTGCCGAGCTGATCGGCGTGCGTCACGCCATCGGCGTCGGATCCGGTACCGATGCACTCAAGCTTCCGCTCAAGGCGCTCGGCATCGGCCATGGCGACGAGGTCATCACCGCCGCCAACACGTTCATCGCCACCGTCGGCGCGATCGCGGAAACCGGCGCGACGCCGGTGCTGGTCGACTGCGACGATTCCTTCTGCATGAATGTCGACCAGGTCGAGGCCGCCATCACTGCGAAGACCAAAGCGATCATGCCGGTCCAGTTGACCGGCGAGGTCACCGACATGGGCAAGCTGATGCCGATCGCGCAGCGACACAACCTGCCCGTCGTCGAGGATGCGTGCCAGGGCATCCTCTCCGAGTTTGCGGGCAAGCGCTCCGGCACCCACGGCATCGCGGCCGGCTTCTCCCTGCATCCGCTCAAGAACCTCAACGTCTGGGGCGATGCCGGCGTCGTCGTCACCAATGACGACGGCATGAACGAAAAACTCCGTCTGATCCGCAATCACGGCATGAAGAATCGCGACGAGATTGCGATCCTCGGCTGCAACTCGCGGCTCGATTCCCTGCAGGCCGTGGTCGGCAACTGGCTGATCGGCCAGACCAGCGAGATCACGCGGCGCCGGATCGAGAATGCGGCCTATTACGACGCCGGCCTTGCCGGTCTCCCCGGCCTGCGCGTCCCGCCGCGCCGGCCCAACGTGAAACACGTCTACCACCTCTACATGGTGTTCGCCGAGCGCCGCGACGAGCTCTACCAACATTGCCTGGACAACGGCATCGAGGCCAAGATCCATTATCCGATCCCGCTGTACCAGCAGGAAGGCCTCAGGCATCTCGGCTACGCGCCCGGCACCTTCCCGGTCACCGACCGCCACGCCAAGGAAGTCATCAGCTTCCCCGTCGACCAGCATTTGACGCGCGCCCAGCAGGATCGCGTCATCGAGACCGTCAGGAAGTTCTGCCATGGACGCTGACACCGGCCGCCGGCGCATCGGTTACGTCAATCTTCCCGCACAGTTCGAGGAAGAGCGCGCCGAGATCATGCAGGCGGTCGAGGGCGTGTTCCAGCGCGGCGATTTCATCGGCGGAGCCGCCGTTGGAAAACTCGAGGAGGAATTGTCCGCCTATCTCGGCTCGGCGCATGTCGTGACGCTGAATTCCGGCACCGACGCGCTGATCCTCGCCTTGCGGGCGCTCAATATCGGTCCCGGCGACGAGGTCATCACCCCGCCGAATTCGTTCGTGGCATCGACCGCCGCGATCGTCGCGGTCGGCGCGACGCCGGTGTTTGCGGACGTGCTGCCGGACCAGAACATCGATCCGGCCGCGGTCGAGGCTGCCGTCACGCCGCGCACCAAGGCGATCATGCCGGTGCATCTGACTGGGCGCATGGCCGACATGGCCCCGCTGATGGCGATCGCGGACAAGCACGCGCTCGCCGTGATCGAGGACAGCGCCCAGGCGGTCGGCTCGACCTATGACGGCCGAATGAGTGGCACCATCGGAACGTTCGGCTGCTTCTCCGCCCATCCCCTGAAGAATCTCAATGCCGCGGGCGATGCCGGCTTCCTCGTCACCGCGGACGCCGAGCTCGCCGCGCGAATCCGCCGGCTGCGCAATCACGGTCTGATCAACCGCAGCGACGTCCAGGAATGGGGCATCGTGTCACGGCTCGACACGTTGCAGGCGGAAGTGCTGCGCATTCGCCTGCGCAACCTGCCATCGGTGATCGAGCGCCGGCGGCGCAACGCCGCGCAATACCGCGCCGAGCTCGCAGGGCTCCCTCTGTTCATTCCGCCCTGCCGCAACATCGAGTTCAATACCTTCCATACCTTCGTGGTGCAGACCGACCGCCGTAACGACTTCCAGAAATTTCTTGCCGACAAGGGCATCGAGACCGCCATTCACTATCCGGTCCCGATCCACCTGCAGCCGGCGGCGGCGCATCTGGGCCACGGCCGCGGCGCGTTCCCCGTGACGGAACGACAGGCGGACCAGATCCTTACGCTTCCGATCAACCAGTTCCTGTCGGCCGCCGATATCAGCTATATCTGCGCGACCGCCCGGGAGTATTTTGCATGACGGATACGGACTTCCTTCAGGCTGACGAGCAGGCGCTGGCGCAGCGCTTCATCGACCACGGCTTCGTCACCACGCCGGCGGACGACCGCGCCGGCCTCGACCGGATCCAGCGGCGCACCGCCGAGCTTGCGGCGGACTATCTGAAGCTGCCGCACAGCAACGATCCCTACGCGATGCTCGACAGCATCCACACGCGGGTGAGCGTCGACGATCTCAACGGCCTGCGGCTGCACGTCTTCAACGGCCTCAACGCCGAGCCGTGGTTCCGGCCGACCTATTTCCGTCTGGCACGCTCGACGATCGAGACCATCGTCGGCAACGAGCTCTGCATGCAGCGCCGCGTCAATCTCAGCATCCAGATGCCCGGCGACGATTCCTCGCTGCTCGCCACCCATTCCGACGTCTGGTCGGGCGACTCGCCGTTCGAGGTCGTGGTGTGGGTGCCGCTGGTCGACGTCCACAGCACCAAGGCGATGTATCTGCTGCCGCCGTCGCTGAACGGTGACATGCAGGACCGGATGGCAAGCCTGCGAAGCGCCGAGGAGCTGTACAAGACGATCAAGCCGCACGCGACCTTCATCGAGATTCCCTACGGTCACGTGATGCTGTTCAATCAGACCCTGATGCACGGTAATCGCGTCAACGAGGAGCCCGGCACGCGCTGGAGCATGAATTGCCGCTTCAAGAGCATCATGTCGCCCTACGCGGACAAGCGCTTCGGCGAATTCTTCGAGCCGATCCTGCTGCGCCCGGCGACGCGGGTCGGCATGCAATACAAGCTGCCGGGGGGCTTCCATGGCTGAGCGAGCCGGACATCGCGGCTATATCGGCGCGCGGCCGCTGAACGGCAGCCGCACCCCGCAGCACGTCCAGAACATCGTGATTCGCGACTACGCGCGGCGGAAAAACCTGCAATTTCTGCTCAGCGCCGTCGAGCACATCATGCCCGGCAGCTACATGGTGCTCGAGGACATCCTGGACGAGCTGCCCCGCCTGAAGGGGTTGATCCTCTACAGCATCTTCATGTTGCCACCCGACGAGGCCCGGCGACGACAGATCTACGACCGCGTGCTGCGCGAAGGCTGCGACCTCCACGCAGCCGTCGAGGAGATCACGCTGTCATCGCAGAAGGACATCCAGGCCGTCGAGGACATCCTGCTGGTCAATAAATACGCGACCATCCTGTGACGATGCCGCGGACCGGTTCGGCGCCATGACCGAGATCAACCTGCTCCAGCCAATGCACGCATCGACCAGGCGGAACTACGTTCAGCGCGTGGTCGAGCACGACAAGGCGGAATCCGCCACTGTGGCGCGGCAGTGGGGGCGCGACTATTGGGACGGCGACCGGCGCTACGGCTATGGCGGCTATCGCTACGACGGACGCTGGCGTCCGCTCGCCCAGACCCTGATCGATCGCTACGGCATCAAGCCCGGAATGAGTGTGCTCGACGTCGGCTGCGGCAAGGGCTACCTGCTCTACGAATTCACCCAGCTCGTCCCCGACCTCACGGTCGCCGGCATCGACATTTCCGACTACGGCATCGCCAATGCCAAGGAGGAGGTGCGGCCGCTGTTGAAAGTCGGCAGCGCCGTGGAGCTCCCCTACCCCGATCACAGTTTCGATCTCGTGGTGTCGCTCGGCGTGCTGCACAACCTTCCGCTCGAGGACGTCTTCCGCGCGGTGCCTGAGATCGAGCGCGTCGGACGCGGCACCTCGAAATATCTGATGGTCGAATCCTTCCGCAACGAGCGCGAGAAGGCGAACCTCCTCTACTGGCAGCTCACTTGCCTGAGCTTCCACGGCCCGGAAACCTGGGCCTGGATCTACGACAAATGCGGGTACCGGGGCGACCATGGGTTCATCTTCTTCGAATGAGGCGACGAGCCCGCGCCGGCCGACGTCGCTGCGCGCGCAGAATCCCGAAGTCTATTATTCGGACGACGCCATCGTCACGGCCGATGACGCCACGATCGCGGAGCTGAAGCGCATCGCCGCCGGCAACCCGCGTCTACGCAGCCGGCTGTGCACGCATCCCGATCCCTCGTCCAGCCTGCACGAAATGCTGATCGTGCATCATCGCGAGGCGTATGTGCGGCCTCACAAGCATTTTGGCAAACCTGAATCGTTCCACGTCATCGAGGGCACCGCGCAGGTTGTGATCTTCGAGGACGACGGCGGCATTCGCCAGGTGCTCGAGATGGCGCCCTACGGCCAGGGCAAGCGCTGCTACTACCGCATGCCCGAACAGGTCTTTCACTCGATCCTGATCACCTCGGAGTGGCTGGTGTTTCACGAAACCACGGCCGGCCCGTTCGATCCCGCCCGCACCGCATTTCCCGACTGGGCCCCCGATGGCGGCGACGCCGCCGAGGTCCAGGACTACGTCACAAGGATTGCCACGCTCGCCACGGAGCATCTGGCGAGAAAATAGACTCCGGCCGCTATCGCTGCCCGACGATACCGCCGCGAATGATCGAGGACGACACCAGCCGATGAAGCCGCCTGCAAAAGCACTGCTTACTCTGGCGAAGTTCGCCGTCTCGATCGGAATCCTCGTATTATTGTTGCGGACCCAGGATTTGTCCTCCCTGCAAGCCGATCTTCTCGCCGTCAGACTGGACATGCTGGCGCTCGCGGTGCTGCTGCTGTTTGTCCAGACCTTCGTGCTTTGCCACCGCTGGATTCTGATCCTCCGCGCCATGCACGTGCCTCTGGATTGGCTGTCCGGCTGGCGCATTCTCATGGTCAGCACCTTCTTCAACCAGGTGCTGCCCGCAGGCGGTGACGCGGTTCGGATCTGGATGCTGCGGCGCCATGGCGTGCAATGGTCGCCGACCATCAGCAGCATCGTGGCCGATCGGTTTCTGGCGCTGCTGGCGCTGGGTGTCGTCATATTGGCAGGGATGCCGTTCCTGCTGCAACGGATCAGCGACAGGTCGCTCCTGTTCGCGATCATCGTCGTTCTCGTCATGGCGTGTTTCGGCCTGATCGCTCTGCTCATGCTGGACCGCTGGCCGCCTCGCATCATCGCCGCGCTGCCGGCCAGGATCGTGCAATTCGCGTTGCTGGTCAGGGCTCCGCTGGCGGCTGACGGGCGCGGAACGCTGATGGCGTCGGCCGTCATCATCCACCTGATCACGGTCGCAGCCTGTCAGGTCCTTGCGATCGGGCTCGACGCGCCACTCTCTGCGCTTGATGCGTTCGCTCTTGTTCCGCTTGTCATTCTGTCGTCCGCGGTTCCGATCTCGATCGGAGGATGGGGCGTGCGAGAAGGCGCAATGGTTGCCGCGCTCGGTCTCGCTGGAATCGCATCCGACAAGGCGCTTGCGATATCCGTCTTCCTGGGTCTTGGCGGCCTGATCATCGGGCTGGTTGGCGGGCTGGTATGGCTGATCGCCCCCGAGCGCACCAGCTTCAACCCCGACCAGGCGCGGGCCATCGCCGAACGAACTGATGTCGCGCCGGTCTAGCATGAGCAATCCTGGACAAGATCAAACGATGACGGCCGGCGAGTTGCGTATGCGCGCCATCGTCGAGGCGTGGTGGCCGCGCGCCCTCGTCTTCGTGCCTGCGGCACTTGCCATCTGGTTCGTGAACCGAACCGGCACCTATCGCATCCTGCTGTACGACGGTGGCTGGACCACGCGACTTTACGTGCTCGCCTGGATCGTCCTGACGCCGTATCTCGGCTGGCTCATCATGGCGACCGGACGGCTGACGTTCTCGCTCATCAGGCACGAGCCCACTCAGCGCGTCGACGAGTTCTTTGTCGGCGCAGCCGCGCTGATCCTGACCGGATTTGGTTTCGGCGCTCTTTCCATCCTGTACCCGCAAATCGTTCTCGGATTTGCGACCTTGGCGCTGCTGTGGGATAGCCGAAGCTTCGGGAAGCCGCAGAAACTCGCGGTGACCCTGCCGCTGGCCGCAACATGCCTGATGGGTCTTTGGCTTCTGGCGACGGTGTTCCTCGATCGCGCCGTCATACCGGACGTCGTTTCGACCGACGTCCAACAGCTCTACGCCCCGTATCTCGCGGAGGTTGCGAGAAATCACAGCATCTGGCTTGCGGCCGACAATCCCATCTTCTCCGACTTTGAAATTGGTCACGGCAACGGCCTGCATCTGTTGCTGGCGACGTTCCTGCCGCCCCACGTTGCCCAGATCGTTTCGTTTCTCTACTTCGTCGGGATCGGCGCGGTCATTTTTGAGCTCGCCCGACTCATTCTGCCGTTACAGGCTCTCGGACGCCGTTGGGAAGACGCGGCGATACCAATTGCACTCGGCGTAGCGATCCTGGGCCTTGCGTGGCCCCGCACGATGCCGAGCGTCAAGGCTGGCCTCTACATCATGGAGTTCGGCAAGTACCACCTTCAGACCGCGGCATTCTTCGTCTATTTCCTGCTGGTCGTCATTCGGTCTTCCCAGGCTCGCGACCGCCTTGCCGCCGGCCTTTGCGGCCTTGCCGTCTCTGCCTCCTATCCGCTCTATGCAGCGTTCGTGTTCTTGATTTCGTTGCTAGGCGTATTCACCAGGCTCCTTCAGCGCGATCGATCCGGTCTCGTCACCAGCCTGCTGCTCGGGTTGGGAGCGGTTTGCGGGTGCATCCTCGCCTTCTCCATCAACTACTTCTATCTCGGAATCCCCGCAACCAATCCGTACTCGCTCTTTCGAAAGATCGCATTGGTCGAACGTTTCTCGCAGTTCGGCAGCCTGGAGATTCTTGACTTCTTCGTGCTGTCGCAATCGCTGGAGGTCACCGACTTTCTCAGCAAGGTCGGAGTGGTCAACTTCATCAGGCAGGCCAAATCCGTTCTGCAGGTTGCAGCTCTGATCGCGGCGACGACTTGCGCGATCTCTTTCCTCGATTCTAGATTTTTTCCGGATCGCGCCAGTGTCACGAAGTCTCTGGCCCTGCCCAGCATTGCGGGCGTCTTCATCGTGATCGCCTATGTCGCCAGCGTGCGGCTGTTGGACATGACGCTGAACATTCCGAGCCTGATCCGTCTATCCATTCACGTCAATGCGCTATTCCCGCTCGCGGCCGTCGCGATCGCGTGCTGGGCTCTTATCATCGTGCGCTGGCTAATCCCGGCCATATTCGTCGGGCGCTTTGCACCCAATGTTGCCATCCTGGCGCTGCTCGCCGCGTGCGGCTGGATGACAATCTCCTATCCTTGGCAGAGCTTCAGGGATGACGGAGCCATTGCCTTTGCGGGCGGCGGGCGCTCACTCATCCAGATGCCTCGTGTCAGCCTGAACTGGCAGCGCTGTGATGAACTGCAGCAATCGACGGGCTCCGAGCGGATTCTCGCGCTCAACGGTTACCGCGCCATGGTGCCCTGTTATTTCTCGCCGCTGCTGACGCGGGGCAAGATCATCCACACCTATCAGAGTGACGTCGCGCGCGACTTCAGGAAGATCGCACTGGGAACTGCCGACACGGCCGAAGCCACCCTCCGGTCACTCGGTGTCAAGCTGTTCTATGTCCAGAAGCAGAATTGCGATTTCTGGCTCAACGGCTTCTCCGATCTCTTTCAGAGCGCCGAACTGGTGAAGCGATTCGCCTTGCATAGCGAAACCCCGGACTACTGGCTGTTGACGTGGAGGGATGGCGAGCAAGCACTCGCTCCCCAAGCCGAGGCCGGCGTTTCCGCGCTCCGGACGAGGTCGAAAGAGATCTACCGGCAGGCCTACGGCATCGAGCCATTCGAGGTGGTGAAGCACCGTCTGTCTCCCAACGGCCAGCGAGCGGACATCAAGGCTCTCGATCAACTCATGACCTGCCATTAGTCGGCTTCGCGCGGTTCCGTGCGTGTCGGCGGGGAAGCCCGCAATGAAGGCCGCGGGGTACCAGCTTCAGAGGGGCCTCCGGGCTTGTGAATAGCCCACCCCGGGCAACTTAAGAATTGTGGCACAGCCTGCGGCGCTATATAGCGTTCAACTGCGCCGCGTATCGCCGTGGCGCCGATGTTCCCTTGCTTTTCCTGCAAAGAGTTAAAGCCGTGACCGACCATTGCCGCCTTTGCCATTCCACCAACCTGCGTCCGGTCATCGACCTCGGACTGATGCCGATTGCACATCGGCTGCGGCACAGCCGAAACGAGCAGGATGAACGGTATCCGTTCGAGGTGCTGGCCTGCGGCGATTGCGGCCTGCCCCAGATCGTCAAGCCGATCGATCCCGACATTCTGTACCGCCAGTTCAACTACAATTTCAGCAGCTGGAAGCCCGAACCGCACCAGGTGGACGAGCTCGACACCATTGCGAAATTCTCGAAGCATCAGTCCGTGTTCGAGATCGGATGCAACGACGGCCTGTTCATGGACAAGCTCCGCGAACGCGGCACCAAGGTCATGGTTGGCGTCGAGCCCAATCCGGTATCTGGCAAGATCGCTCGCGAGCGCGGCATCAAGGTCTATGCCGACATGCTCAGCCCGGAGATGGCCCACGACGCAGTCGCTCAGTCCGGCAAGTTCGACCTGGTCATATCGCGCCAGGTGCTCGAGCATATCGTCGACTTTGAAAACTTCTTCGCCTGCGTGAAGATCGCGCTGAAGGAGGATGGGCTGCTGTTCATCGACGTGCCCGATTTCGCCCCCGGCTCGGCGGTGGGAGACCTCTCCGTGCTCTGGGAGGAGCACGTCAGCTATTTCACCGAACCGACCCTGCTCGCGCTGCTGGCGCGCCACGGCTTCGAGGCAGTGTCCGTGAAGAAATACAATTTCAGCGGCGGCAGCCTCGCGATCGCCGCTCGCCGTGCCGCGGGCACTGTAACGGTGCCGCCCGCGCCGGCCGGTGTCGGCGAGAAATTCGGTCAGCGCGCAAGAGAGTATGGCGCGCGTCTCCGTCCGATTCTCGCGAAAGCTCGCGCCGATGGTGCCGAGATCGCCATCTACGGTGCCGGCTGCCGCGCCTGTACCTTCACCAACGCCCACGAGCTGGCGGATCTCGTCGACCTCTCGGTCGACGACCAGAAGGAGCGCCAGGGGCTGTTCCTGCCCGGCACCGGCATTCCGATCCGCTCGCCCGACGACCTCGCCGGCAACGCGAATCCGCTCGTGTGTCTCCTCGCCGTGAACCAGGAAAACGAAGCCAAGGTCAGCAGCCGGCTGCGCGAGAGCGTGAAGCGTCCGCTTGAGATCGTTTCGATCTTCGCGCCCTCCGATATCTGGAGCGAGCTCGATCGTCTCGAAGCGGCGCTAAGGTCGCGGCATGGCTGAGGACAAGCTCTTCAACTATTACGAACGTCAGGATGTCCTGCCGACGTTCGGGAATTTCAAGTCGTCCACCGAGCTAGAGGCCTACGCCGGTCAGCGGCGCGAGCTGTTTTCCGACAAGCTGGTGCTGCCGCCGCGGTTGTTCCGCGATGCCGATGTGCTCGAATTCGGCCCCGATTCCGGCGAGAACGCGCTGGTGTTTGCCGGTTGGGGCGCAAACATGACGCTCGCCGAACCGAACCGGCATGCACATCCGAAGATCGAGGCCTATTTCGCGCATTTCGGCTTGACCGAGCGTCTCCGCGAGCTCGCACTCGCGGACGTCGAGGGCTTCAGCAGCGATCGCCGCTTCGACATCATCGATGCCGAGGGCTTCATCTACACGGTCCAGCCGAGCGAAAAATGGCTCGGCGTCTTCCATCGGAAGCTCAACCCGGACGGCTATGCCGTCGTGTCCTATTACGAGCGCTATGGCGGCTTCTTCGAGCTCGCGCTCAAGGCGATCCATGCGGCCGGCAAGGCATTGAGCGGTCGCGCCGCGCTCGAGACGGCCAAGCTGCTATTCGAGCCGAAGTGGGACAGCATTCCGCACACCCGCAGCTTCGAATCCTGGCTGATGGACGTGCTGGAGAATCCGTTCGTCCGGCATCGCTACTTCCTCGACGCGGCCACCTTGTGCGCGGCGGCGCATGAACAGGGGTTCGACGTCCATTCGGCATGGCCCGCCTACCGCGACAGCCTGGACATCTACTGGCACAAGAAAGTCCTGTCCGGTGACGAGAAGCTGCATCGCGCCAGACGCCATCTCGACCGCAGTCGCCTGAGCTTCCTCGGCGGGCGAAAGCTCTATCTGGTCGGCAAGGCCGATGCAGTGCAGGCGATCTCCGCATCGATCGAGGCGCTGGTCCTCGACGTCGATGCGATGATCGACGATCCGTTCGGCGAGAGCCTGCCGCGCGTGGTCGCGGGCCTCGCGTCGCTGCGCGAGACGATCCGGACGAGCGACGTTCTCGCCGACGATGCTGCCGACATCGAAGCCGTCATTGCGACGCTCGACAGTTTCCATCGCATCTTCGGCGCGATCGGGCGACGGGACGCATCCGCGGTCGCCGCCCTCACCAGGTCGGATGCGGCGTTCATCAACACGTGGGGACAACCGGCGCATTTCCTCGTGATCCGGAAGCGCTAAGGGATCATCGCCAGTGGGGCCAGGCATTGGCATCATCGGAACGGGCATGGTCGGCCAGATGTGCCACCTCGCCAATTTCGCGGCCAATCCCGCCTGCCGAGTCGTCGCGATCGCCGATCTTCGGCCGGACCTCGCGGCCGCCGCCGCGCAGAAATTCGGCATTCCCCGGGTTTACGGCACGCATCGCGAATTGCTCGCGGACAGCGCGGTGTCCGCCGTCGTCGTCGTGACGAAGCGTCGCGCCACCGGTCCGATCGTTCTGGACGCATTGAACAGCGGCCGGCACGTGCTCTCGGAAAAGCCGATGGCCTACACGACGGCCCAGGCCATTTCGCTGGTCGAAGCTGCGCGCCGGCACAACCTCGTTTACAGCATCGGCTACATGAAGCGTCACGACGCCGGTGTGGCACGGGCGCTGCAGGTGCTGACCCGCTTGCGCAACGACCAGTCGCTCGGACGCATGGTCCGGGCACGAGGCTGGTGCTTCGGCGGCGACACTGGACGCTCGCACGACAATTTCGTGATGACCGGCGAAGCCCGGCCCGACGGGCTCGAACTCTGGCAGGATGGTCCCGACTGGATGCCGCGCACGATGCGTCCCGGCTACGACAATTTTCTGAACGTCTTCAGCCATATCATCAATCTGGCGCGCTACCTGCTCGGATCGTCGCCGACCGTCGCCGAAAGCGCAGTCGAGACCTCCGGCGCCGCGCGCATAACGCTCGACTTCGACGGCGTCGCCTGCACGCTGGATCTCGTGAACGGGTCAGAGGGTGCCTGGCGCGAGGGACTGACGATCGATTTCGAGCGCGGCGCGCTGACCCTGGAATTGCCCCCACCCTTCGCCGAGCAAGAGGCGGAGGTCATCATCGATCATGATGGCCAAGGCACGCGGCTGACGGGCGAAAAGAGTTGGGCATTTCGGCGACAGGCCGACGCCTTCGTTACCGACATCGCCGCGCGAGCCATACCTCTGGCCTCCGGCGAGGATTCGGTGACCGACATCGCGCTTGCAGAGACGGTTTGGAAACAGCGTCCTAGCGGCTAGGCACGGCACTCTTGCTTGCGCCATCGAGCGGCAGGACGCCGGCGATCGGGCCCAGCTTGATCGTGACCTGCGCAAGTTGAGCCAGAAACTCTGCAACATCGCAGCGCGCCAGCAACCGGCACGCGTAGTATTTTCGCACCAGGGTCTGGTTCGGCGCGGCTCCAGGGCCCGGCTGGAACGAGATCGTCGCCTGCGGTCCCGACGGATCGAAATGATGGAATGCACTTCCCGGAGCCTTCCTCGCTTCGTCCATTCCCTGCAGGATGTCGGGTCGCTCCGCGCGCAGCGCGAATCCGAAAAAGGGCTGGTTACCCCAGGCAAGGCGGAGCATGCCGGTGACCTCGGCGAGGCCGAACGGCACGTGCCGAGACGGGTAGTCGACAAAGCCGTCGTCGAGCGCATAGACCGTGGCCGCGGGCTGGACCCGGCCGGCAAGGTCGCGCGCCAGCGCCTCCTGCTTCAGCGTTCTCGCCTGCATGAAGACGTAGTCGCTCCACAGCATGCCGATCGACATGATCAGGCCCGAGCCGAACACGACCGCAAAGGCGGTGTTGGGAATGGTCCAACGTTCGGCAAGCCGCTTGAGTGCGAGAAGCGCCAATGCCATCGGCACGCCGAACATCAGGAGATGACGGCTCTCGTAGAAATGCGTGGAGGACGGCCGCAGGCCCGCGATCAGATAGGGTGACGACAATGCGAGGAACAAGATCCCGGCAAGCACGAGCGGCACGATGGTCGCGAGCCTGGACGTGGCCGGCTTCGTGTCGGAACGCAGCATCAGCAGGACGATGCCGACGAGCACGGCCGCCAGAATGAAGATCGTCGGGACCCTGATCGCCGCGCGCACAGCATGACCCAGGAGGTCGAAGTAAGCCGTGACCAGAAATGCCGACCATCCCCCGACCAGTTCGAGCAGGGTCGGCAAATGCGCATCATAATGCTGTGCGTACACGCCGATCCGCTTGAACCAGATGTTGAGCGTGCCCCAGTAGATCAGCGGAAGCATGATCAGCTCCGGATATCCCAAGGCAGTGCGCCAGGCTGCGAACCATGTGCGGCGAACGAAGCCCTCCGCCGCGTTGCCGCTCCGCCAGATCGCAACGAAGAGGCCGAGCACCACGAAGGCATAGAGCACGATGATCGAGTTGAGTGCGAAGCTCAGCAGGAACACGAGCGCACAGGCCACGCGAAGCAGCACACGCCGCAGGCCGCGGGCGCTGAAGGCCAGCGTCAACAACCCTGCACCGACGAACAGGAGTCCGAAGCTGAAGACGTAGACCGAGTTCGCCTTGCCCGCCCAAAGCTGATAGCCGGGATAGGTCCAGACGATCAGCGCGAAACCGACCGCCTCTGCGCGGTCGAGCAGATTGAGACGCGTTGCCGTCAGCGCCAGCGATGTTGCGCCGAGGACGATTCCGGCGAACGCCAGCGAGACCATCACGGCGACGGGGGCGCCCGTCCAGTTTGCGAACGTGTCGTAGCTATAGAAAATCGGATGACCGGCGCCGTTCAGCAGGAAATCGATGTCGATGAAATAGTCCGGACGCGGCTTGAGCACCAGCCAGTCGTCCATGAAGAGACCGTCGTTCAGGAGCATCGGCGCATGCGCTGCCACCAAGACGACGAGGAGAACGACTATCGCACGCAGCAATGGGAACATCTCGGATGGAGGAACGGCATCCCTGCAAGGATTCGCACGCCCACGAGACGTCCGCAAGGGCGGGATGACGGGCTCCCTTGACCCGAAAAATACGACCTCCTATAGACTTTCGCTCTGGCTGGGCCTGAGAGGCGTCCGGGGCGATTTTCCGAATGAACATGCTACCGGGCCCGGCGCAAGCCGCCGCGATTGGTCTCAGCGTCGCGCTGCCGCTGCTGTTGCTGTGCTATGCGCGCATCGCCGCCACCGGCGGATCCGGCCGCCGCTTTCGGCTCGGCTGCGTCAGCGTCATCGCCCTTTACGCGGTCGCCTGCATCGCACTCCCAGGTCAACGCCATTTCGACGACGTACTCAGCGGCCTGTTCCTGTTGGCGACCGCGATGATGTTTTGCTACATCCTCTTCAGCCTGCTGGCCTGGGGCTTTACGCTGACGCTGCTCACGGCACTCGTCCGGGCCGGGCGCCCCCTCACCCTGGAGCAATGGGCGGTCGCCTATATGCAGGGCGGCGATCTCGGCACCTTCACGCACAACCGCCTGAAGCTGCTCGTCGGCGCCGGGATGGTGGTCACGGCAGACGGCAGGCTTGTCCCGACGGCGAAGGGCGTGGCGGTCGCGCGTCTCGTCAAACTCGTCCGCCTGTCGACCGGACTTGGGTGAGCGGCCGCGATGTCCTTCGTTGTCGGATTCCTCGCCGCCGTCATCTTCGCCCTGCTGGCTCCTGCCTTGCAGTCGATGGCCCGCACTCGCGGATGGACGCTTGGAGCCGTGATGCTGCTCGCGATCGCCGCGGTCGTCACCCATGGTCTCGGCATGATGTTCGGAATCTTCGTCGTTCCGGAATTTCAGTACTGGGACGCCGCGTCGATTTTCGGCTTTCTCGTCATGGGTTACGTCTTCGCTTTCGGCGCAGTGTACAAATCGGTTTCCCTGGACATCCTGCTCGATGTCGTCGACCGGCCCGAGCGGAGAGCACCGCTTACAGACATCATCGAGCGGCAGGTTCCAGCTCTGTTCCAGGGACGAATTAGGAACCTGGTCGACGGCGGGTTGGTCGAACCGCTCGATACGCACTTCGCCCCGACCATCGCGGGCCGGACCATGGCAGACCGCGTCGGACGGCTTCGCCGCGCCTTCGGCATCGGCGATACCAGTCTCTATGATTTTTCGGATTAGTTGCGCAGAACACACACATCGCCGGATTCATACCGGTCGTACGGGGCATATCTGCGGGCCCCTTATTGTTCGCCCGGCCCATATGACCTAGAGTCGCGCCAGGGTTCCACCAGTAAAGAGTGGCCGGCGACAGGCGGCATGAGATGACACCTTCCAGGGCGGCAAAAAGGCTTACGATCGTCATCCCTGCACTGAACGAGCAGGACAAGATCGCCGATACCATCGACGGCGTGTTGCCGCTCGCCCGCGAGTTGCTCGACGATTTCGAGATTTTCCTGATCGACGACGGCAGCACCGACGGCACCGGCGCGATCATGGACGAGTTTGCGGCCGGCGAGCCGCGCATCATCGTGCAACATAACGCCGAGCGGCGCGGCGTCGGTGCCGGCTTCGAATACGCGCTGTCGCGCGCGAAATTCGAAGCCATCACGCTCATTCCCGGCGATCACGCCTTTCAGAACGAGGGCATTGCCCGGATGTTCAAGGCGGCCGGCGCCGCCGACCTCGTCATCACCTATCGCGACAACCAGTCGGACCGCTCCGTCAACCGCTCGCTGCAGTCGCACTCGCTGCGGTTCATCCTGAACTGCCTGTTCGGCTTCTGGCTGTCCGACTACCACAGCATGATCGTCTACCCCGTGAAATGGCTGCGCCAGATCGCGGTCAAGGCCGACGGCTACGGCTATCAGATCTGCGCGTTGATCTCGCTGCTCCAGCTTGGCCTCACCTACGTCCAAGTGCCGGTGAGCCTGAACGCGGAGCTGAAGGGGTCGTCCCGTGCGCTGCGGCTGCGCACCTATTTCGAGCTCGGCGGCACCATCGTCTCGCTGCTGCGCCGCGTCCCCATCCGGGACGTCGATCGCAGCCAGGGTCCCGCCGATGCGGAACGGGCGCCGGCGCGCTAAGAGGCGCCTCGCCGGCCTGGCCCTCGGGATACGGGCCAGCGCGTGGCGATTCGTCCATGGGACGTCCTCGTCCCTATCCGCCAGCATCGAACTTAAGTGATTGATTTGACTGGCAGGAGTGGCAGGGCTCGAACCTGCGACCCCCGGTTTTGGAGACCGGTGCTCTACCAATTGAGCTACACTCCTACGGACCCCGCGTCGCCTTGGGATCAGGGCCGCTTTCAAGCACAGGCGACGACCGGTTTGCAAGGGTGAACCGCGCCGGCCTCGCTTGTTTGTACCGGGGTTTCTGGGCCACACTTTCCCGACCAAAAAACAAGAGCCCGGGAGCCCCCATGAACGCTCAAGCTGCTACCACTGCCGCCTCCGCGGTCCACACTCCGCCCTTGCCGGAGGCCCGCCCGGAGACGCTCGGGCTGTCGCGGCCGCGCCTGCAGGCCATGTCGGACGCCTTCAAGCGCGAGATCGACAAGGGAACCGTTCCCGGCGTCACCGTGCTGGTGGCCCGGCGCGGCCAAATCGGCTGGTTCGAGGCGCTCGGCAGGCAGAGCCCGGCGGGGCCTGCGCCGATGGCGCGGGATTCGATCTTCCGGATCTTCTCGATGACCAAGCCGATCGTCTCGGTCGCCGTCATGGCGCTGGTCGAGGACGGCCACCTCCTGCTCAGCGACGCCGTCGCAAAGTTCATCCCGGAGTTCGCCGGCCAGCAGGTCGGCATCGTCAAGGACGGCAAGCTCGAGCTGGTGCCGCCGGCGCGGCCGATGACCGTGCAGGACCTGCTTCGCCACACCTCGGGCCTCACCTACGAGCACCAGGGAGACGGACCCGTGCACAAGCTCTACCAGGAGTCCCGCGTGCGCAGCCGCAAGATCACCAATGCCGAGCATGCCGCATTGGTGGCGAGCTTCCCGCTGGTCTGCCAGCCCGGCGCGGAATTCAACTACAGCCGCTCCACCGACATCCTTGGTCGCATCATCGAGGTCGCCAGCGGCAAGTCGCTCGGCGCGTTCCTGACAGAGCGCGTGCTGGCACCGCTGCAAATGGCCGAGACCGGCTTCTCGACAGCCGAGTCCAATGCCACCAGGCTTGCCGACCCGTTCGCGGCCGATCCCTGGACCGGCGACAAGGTCGCTCTGTTCAACATGCTCGAACAACCGCTAATGGAGTCCGGCGGCGGTGGGCTGGTTTCAACCACGATGGATTATGCCCGCTTCTGCCTGATGCTGCGCAACGGCGGCACGCTCGACGGCAACAGGATCATCGGCCGCAAGACGCTGGAGCTGATGGCGTCCGATCACCTCGGGCCGCATGTCGTGACGAATGGCACGTTGCTGTCGCCCGGCCACGGCTTTGGTCTCGGCTTCGCCGTGCGCCGCGAGGCCGGCATCGCGCCCTTCCCCGGCAGCGTCGGCCAGTATTTCTGGAGCGGCATTGCCGGCACGTTCTTCTGGATCGATCCGAAGGAGGATTTGTTCGCGGTGTTCATGAGCCAGGGCCCGGGACAGCGCGACTACACGCGGACCTTGGTGCGGGATCTGGTTTACGCGGCGGTGGAGTGACCCGAAGGGTCATTCCGGGGCGATGCAAGGCATCGAACCCGGAATCTCGAGATCCCGGGTTCGCGCTAAGCGCGCCCCGGGATGACGCTCTATCGCGTCAACTAATCGTCGCGCCGCCGTCGATCACCATGGTCTGGCCGGTCATGAAGTCGCCGGCCTTCGATCCCAGGAACACGGCGGCGCCGGCGATCTCGTCGGGGATGCCGATGCGCAGCAGCGGCGAGCGCGCAGTCGAGGCCTTCAAATTCTCCGGATTGTCCCACAGCGCCTTGGCGAAATCGGTCTTGATCAGGCCGGGCGCGATGCAATTCACGCGAATGTTGTGCGGGCCATATTCGCAGGCGAGGTTGCGCGCGAGCTGCATGTCGGCGGCCTTGGAGATCGCATAGGCGCCGAGAATGGTCGAGCCCTTGAGCCCGCCGATCGAGGAGACGATGATGATGGAGCCGTCCTTGCGCTCGATCATCTGCGGCACCACCATCGAGATCAGCCAGTTGTTGGCGACGATGTTGTTGTCCAGAATCTTCCTGAATTGATCGTCGGAGATCCCCGCGAGCGGACCGTAATACGGATTCGAGGCGGCGTTGCAGACCAGCACGTCGATCTTGCCGAAGGCGCGGTTGCTCTCGTCGACGAGGTCTTGCAGGTTCTCCTTCGACGAGATGTTGGCGGCGATTGCGACCGCGGTACCCTTGCCGTACTTGTCATTGATGCCCTTGGCGACCTGCTCGCAGACATCGGCCTTGCGCGAGGAAATCACCACCTTGGCACCGTGCTCGGCCATGCGCTCGGCGATCGCAAGCCCGATGCCGCGCGTCGATCCCGTGATGACGGCGACTTTCCCCTTCATGTCGAACAAGGTCATGTTTCTCTCCCAGATTACGATTGATTTGGCCCCGAGCTTACGTCGCGTCGGTGCGAGCGCGCAATTTCTTCAGGCGAGCTTCTTGACTTCCGGTCCCGCGGGCTGATGCATCGCCGCGTGAGCGTCATCCGCGATCCATGGCTGCTGGTTCACCATCGGCAACCGCCAGACCGTGCGCTCGGCGCTTGCGAAATGATCGAGCCGCGTCACGGACACATTGTCGATGTCGAATGCGAGCCCCTGCTCCGGCAAACCGCCGAGCGCAAGACCAACGGCCGCCTTGATGGTGCCGCCATGGGCGACCGCGATGATGTCCTGGCCTGCTGCCTCATTGTTGATCCGCTCGATGGTGCGGCGCGTGCGGTGATAGAGATCCATGAAGCTCTCGCCGCCGGGTGCGGGCTCGTTGATATCGGCGAACCAGCTGGTGCCGACGGGACGGCTCGCGATGAATTGGGCGCGGTTCATGCCCTGCCAGCGGCCGAGATTTTGCTCGGCGAGATCAGCTTCCCATTTCATCGACGCCGGCCGTGGAAAGCCGGCCGCCCAGATCGCTTCGGCCGTTTGATGCGTGCGCTTCAGATTGCTGGAAAACCAGACTGCAGTGCGTGGCAGCACCTTGGCAACAGCGTTGAACACATAGGTATCGCTGGTGTCGCAGGCGATGTCGGACTGGCCGTAGATGTTGCCGCCGTCGTTGCGCACCGGCGCGTGACGGACCCACCACCACCGCGTCGTGACCACCTTGGGCTTGTCTGCACCTGTCATCGAAGCTCTTCCATCCCGTTTGATGTCGCTGTACGTCAGTAGAGAACGTGTCTCAAGACACTTTACCGTTTGAAATCTTGTTTGAAATTCCGTCGCGCGGCAAGGGCCGCGCGAGGCACCACAAGGGAGAAACGCATGGGCCGCCTGCAAGGCAAATCCGTCATCATCACCGGCGCCGGCAGTGGCATCGGTCGCGCCGCCGCGCTCCTGTTCACCCGGGAAGGCGCAAAGCTCATTGCGGTCGATCGCACCGAGGCGGTGAAGGAGACCGTCGAGGAGGTGAAAAAGGCCGGCGGCGTCGCGGAGGCCATGATCGCCGACGCGGGCTCCGAGACTGACGTCGTTGCCGTGATCGACAAGGCAGTGAAGACCCACGGCCGGCTCGACGTGATCTGGGCCAATGCCGGCGTCAGCGGCGGGCTGATCCCGCTCGGCGAGCAGACCGTGGAGCATTGGCAGGAGGTGTTGCGCGTCAATCTGATCGGGCCGTTCCTGGCGGTGAAGCATGCGATGCCGCAAATGGTGAAGCAGCAGTCCGGCGCGATCGTGCTGACCGCCTCCGTCGCGGGCCTCAAGGCCGGCGCCAGCGGACATCCCTACGCCGCGAGCAAGGCCGGCGTGATCAGCCTGGTGCAGACCACCGCCTATTCGCTCACCGGCACCGGCGTGCGCATCAACGCGGTGTGCCCGGGCCTGATCGAAACCGGCATGACCAAGCCGATCTTCGACCGCGCCAAGGAGCGCGGCACCCAGGACAAGATCGGCCAGCTCAATCCCCTCAAGCGCCCCGGCCAGCCGCACGAGCTCGCGGCGATGGGCCTGTTCCTGGCCAGCGACGAAGCCTCTTATGTCAACGGCCAGGCGTTCCCGGTGGATGGCGGCTTGACGGCGTCGATGCCGTATACGGGCAAGCCCGTGTAACGAGCTCCGCTCGGGTCCCGGACGCGTTGCAACGTTCTTGCGCTGCTGCGCAGAGCCGGGACTCAAGGAAGCCACGGCACTCGTTGATGCATAGGCCCCGGCTCTGCAGCGCATCGTCGAAGGGACGCTGCGTTGTGTCCGCGGCACGACACCTTGTTCAACGATACACATGATTGATCATCCTCGCGGCGCATGTCGCCCGAGCTTTGCTTCATCGCTTCGCCCTCGATTGAAAGAGGGCGCAGGGAAGACCGGGCGCCGGCTGGCACCCGCGGTCCACTGTGCGAAACCTGCGTGACAAGAAACTGCACAGCGGCATACAGGTGTAGCCAGGACATCCCGGCCTTCCCTGCGCAGTGGTTTTACGGCTTATGTCGTGCTCTCCTCGGGGAGCGTTGCACTATTGCCCCCGTCGCCTTGCGGATGGCTGACGCGTGCGTCCGGTTGGACGACACACCTCACCACAAGCCTTGACGCACAGACCCCGGGCGTCAGGACCACACGATTTTGCCGTACGCTGGAATCACACCGGTCGTGTGCGCGACGCTCTCGCTCACGGTTGCCCGCCCTGCGAAGCTCTTCGCGCCGATGCAATCAGCGTCCACCGCCGTCCGGCCCGCGTCGTGACGATCGCGATACGCCCCTCTTCCTTGGGCCGGGTTGGCGCGACACATACGCACTTTCCGAATTTCGGTAAAGTGGAATATTTTCGGCTGCGCGCATTGACCGACCAGTTGGGTGTTTTGCCCGTCGGGCAACCAAGGGATGGTAGCGCCCCTCGCCGTTCCGGGGCACGACGAAGTCGCGAGCCCGGAATTCATTTCACAGCGCGTGATGCGGGCCGATGGATTCTCAGGTGCGCAATTGCGCACCATAGCTTGATGCCACGCATCCTCCCGGAATGACGGCGGCGGTGTTTATTTGCCCAAGGAGACCTCAC